>JBBDRY010000038.1:0-9384 GCA_040905225.1 Chloroflexota bacterium
GAAGCCTCCACGCTGTCGGCAAGCATCAGGATGGCCGCCTCCTTCGACTGCGGCTTGGGGCCGGCGTGGCGAAAGCGCCCAGCGTCGACACTGGCGGCCGCCTCCTGCGCCTGTGGGGTACCGGGTAGAGCGGCTGCATCGGCGATGGCCTGCTCCTGCGCCCGCGCGTAGAAGTAGCTCATCAGCGCCGTGCCGTGGTGCTCCGGGATGAACGCGATCAACGGCTTGGGCAGCTTGTACTTGTAGGCCAGGTCGATGCCGTTGGCGACATGGGCCTTCAGCAGGGCGACCGACTGCTCCGGCTCGAGCTCGTCATGGATGTTGTCGTTGGCGGCCTGGTTCTCGATGAACGCGGCGGGGTTCGAGAGCTTGCCGACGTCGTGGTAGTAGGCGGCAACACGGGCCAGCAGCGGGTCGGCGCCGATCGCCTCGGCCGCGCGCTCCGCCAGGTTGCCGACCATCAGTGAGTGGTGGTAAGTGCCGGGCGTCTCGAGCAACAGCCTGCGCAGCAGCGGCTGGGACGGGTTGGCCAGTTCGAGCAGTCGGAACGACGTGGTGATGCCGAATGCGTTGCCGAGGATCACGAACGATCCCAGTGCCGCTACTGCCGAGCCCGCCGCGGATGCTATGGCTGCACCTGCAAGCTCGAAAAAGCCCGTGAAATCGCGGTCGCCGAGGAGCGTGAACATTGTCACGACGGCGATCTGGACGACGGCGACCGCGGCCGCTGCCTGGATGAAGTGGCTGAGCTTCTCGCCGCGGCGGACGACGATGATCCCGGCGACTCCTCCGAAAAGCACGTAAGTCGCGAACTCGACGCTGCCGATGATCGCGCCGCCGAGCAGGGCGAGTACGCCCATGACCATCAAGGCGGCGCCGGCATCGAGCAGGACTGCCAGGAGCAGGCCGACCGCTGCGGTGGGCACGACATATGGAAGGACCGATCGATCGCCGGTCACCTTCAGCGCGATAGACGCGCCAATTAACACCAGTGCGATCAGCAGCAGGGCGCTGCTGCGGTGCCAGATCTGCGATCGGAAGCGCCACACCCATGCGAGCAGGAGCACGACAACGAGGCCGGCCAGCATCAACCAGCCGGCGGCACGGAGCGGATCGTGGCGCGGATCAAGCAGGCCGAAGAGCGAGAGCTTCTCGCGGGCCAGATCGTCTATGCGCTGGTCGCGCTGAACGATGATCTCGCCCCGCGCGATCGAGATGCTCACCGGCGCGATGAGGTTTGCGGCCTCTGCCCGGGCGCGCTCCGTGGCGCCAGCGTCGAAGGTCGAGTTCGGAATCACCAGCGGAGCCAGGATCTCCTGTGCAAGCGCGCGCTGCTCGACAGAGAAACGGATGCTGATCTCGTCGCCGAGCGAGGCGCGAACGTCGGTCAGAAGCGTGTCCCTGACCTCGCCGCGTTCCGTCGCGTCGAGCACTCGTACGAGCTCCGAACCGAGCGCGGCCCACTGGCTGCCATCGAGTTGGCTCAGGGTGTCCTGGGCGGTGGGGCTCAAACCGGGCATCGCCGCGCGCAATGCAGCCTCGCGGGCATCTGGCGTCAGAACCGCCGAGTACGCGGTGTCGACCGGTGCAACGACGCTCTCGAGCTCGGCCAGTTGCTGGTTAGCGATGAGTTGGCCACGATCCGCCGAGTAGTTGTACTGCGGCTGGACCTGTTCCCGCGCCGCTTCGCGACGGACACGCGTCTCCTCAGCGCTCTCGTACTTGATCGCGCGAGGGGCCCGGATGTCCGAGGTTGCTACGTCATTGACGATGGCGCCTGGGCTAGCAAGCGGGCCGGGCAGGGCGTCGATTGCGAGCACGCCGCCCAGCGCCACGGTGAAAAGGAAGGCGGCGACGACGAGCCGGACGGCATCCGTTCGCGCGAAGCGGCGAACCGCGGCGGATCGGGCGAGCATCTGTGTCCTGGACTCCTGGCTCGGCGCCTAGTGGCCTTGATCGTGGCCGGCGAGGTCACGGGCGGCAAGCTCGCGCGCAACCGCGGCGCTGACCTGCTTGCCGTCCGCCCGGCCCCTGGTCCTGGGGACGAGCGCGGCCATCACCTTGCCCATGTCGCGTGGCGATGACGCGCCAATCTCGTCGATCGTTTCCTTGACGATCTGGTCAACCTCCGACTCGCTCAACTGTGCGGGCAGGTACGCCGAGACGATGTCGATCTCGGCCTGCTCGCGGGCTGCCGCTTCGTCCCGGCCGGCAGCGGAATATGCCTCGATCGACTCGCGCCGCGTCTTCACCGCGCGCGCGAGCACCTGCAACACCTCGTCGTCGGACAGCTCGCGGCCGGCCGCTTTCTGGACGTTATAGGCAGCGGCAATCACCATCCGCAGGGTGTCGCGGCGAAGCTCGTCGCGCGCCCGGATGGCGTTCGTCATGTCTTCCTGGAGCCTACTTGAGAGGGTCACCGTCGGCGTTCCTTGGGCTTCAGCGCCGCGGTCGTGTTCCGAGTCGTCGGCGGGCACGTGCCCGCGCGGTCACTCGGACCGAGCGGCCTTCTTGCGCTTCGCTTCCTTGCGCTTGCGCTTGACGCTGGGCTTCTCATAGTGCTCGCGTCGGCGAGCCTCGGCGAGGATGCCGCTCTGCTGGATCTTCTTGTTGAAGCGTCGCAGGGCACTCTCGAAGGTCTCGTTTTCGCCTACGCGGACTTCAGCCAATCTGGAATCACCTCCCACCGGCACGTATCCGCCCATCACCTGCACCGGCGCCGGGGTCCGATGGGGGTGCGCGCGGGTGGCTTTGCGACCATCGCTGGTCACGCGAGCCGAGCCACGCCAAGGCTGGCGCAGTCTAGCCGCGAAGGGTTCGAGCCGCAATCAGCGGGTACTCCCGGGCCGTTACTTCTCCCCCAGCGAACAAGAGCGCGGAACCGCCCTCTAGACTCGGTCGCGATGTGGGCCCTGCCCAACCCCCGTACATTCGACTCACTGCTTGACGTCCTTGACGATTCGGCTGTCCGCTACGCGGGCAAACGCCAGTTCGCCCTGCGCACGGACGACGGCATCGAGCTGCCCTGGTCGGCCGCCGACCTCAGGTACCGCTCCAAGCTCGCCGCCTGGCGCCTCCGCAGGCTCGGCCTCGAACGTGGCGACCGACTGCTGACCTGGAGTCCTGCCACACCCGCGCTGCCGGCTGTCTACTACGGCGCCATGCGCGCCGGGCTGGTGGTCGTTCCCCTGGACCTGCGCATGGCTCCTGACGTCATCCAGCGCATCGCGGAACGGTCGGATGCCAAATGGCTCGCGGTCGGCACGGGCTTCGATGCGCCTGATCCACACGCCGCGGGACTGGACCACCTGGGCATCAAGACAGTCGAGTGGCTCACGGTCGACCCCGCCCACGAGAACGCTGCGCGTACAGACGAGGGCGGTCTCGACGACCCCTTCCCAACCGACTGGGAAGAGCAGGTCGACTCCTGGCAGCGGCCCACCCGCGACGACCTCTTCGAGGTGATCTACACATCGGGCACTACGGGCACCCCCAAGGGCGTGATGCTCAAGCACGGCACCATCCTGTCAACGCTCGAGGCGATCACGCACCTGCTGCCGCCGCGCGAGCACCGGACGGTGAGCCTCCTGCCCGCCTCCCATCTCTTCGAGCAGGCGCCGGTGATGTTCTTCGGCATGATGATCGGCGCCGACATCCTGTATCTGCGCTCACGCACGCCGCGGGTGATCTTCGAGGCTCTCAGAGAGCAGCGCGTCACGACGATGGTCGGCGTCCCGCAGCTCCTCCAACTCTTCTGGAACAGCATCGAACGCGAGGTCAAGCGCCAGGGCAAGGAGAAGCTCTTCAACCGATCCCGCAAGGTCGCGCGCCTCCTCCCCTACTGGGCCCGGCGGCTGCTCTTCCGTCGGATCCACAGGCAGCTCGGCGGTGAGCTGAAACTGCTCATGTCGGCCGGCGCCTATCTCCCGCCGGCGCTCCAGGAGTCCTGGCAGGACCTCGGCGTGGTCGTGCTCCAAGGCTACGGCGCGACCGAATGCGGTCCCGCCGCCGCGACGACCGAGAAGGACCATCCGACCGGGACGGTGGGCAAGACGCTCCCACCCGTTGAGGTCAAGCTTGAGGACGGGACGGGCGAAATCCTCGTGCACGGCCCGACCGTCTTCGACGGCTACTGGAAGGACCCCGACGCCACGGCCGCGGTGATGAGCGATGGTTGGTACCGAACCGGCGACGTTGGCCGCTACGACGGCCGCGGGAATCTCGTCCTTTCGGGCCGAACCAAGAACATCATCGTGCTGCCCAACGGCCTGAACGTGTTCCCGGAGGACATCGAGAACGTGCTCCAGGAGGTCGGTCTGGAGCAGGCCGTGGTGCTCGAGACGACACCGGGCCGGATCGAGGCTGTCGTCCTCTCCCCCGACGCTCCGCCGATGGTCACGGCCAACAATCCGGCACCCGCCGCGCCGCAGAGCGACGAGGAGATTGCCGCGCTGCGAAAGAGGGTCGAGCCGCTGATCAAGGCCGCCAATTCACGCCTAAGCCAGCACCAGCGCATCGACGACTTCAGGATCTGGCCTGAGGCCGACTTTCCGCGCACTCATACGCTCAAGATCAAGCGCTCCGAGGTCCAGAAGTGGGCGGGCGCTGATTCTCCACTGCCGCTCACCGAGGCCGAGTAACCCCGGGCCTTCAGTCAGCCGGGCGGCCAGCTCATCGAGCGGCCACCGAGGAGGTGGAAGTGCAGGTGATCAACGCTCTGGCCCGCCGCCGGGCCTGAGTTACTCACCAGCCTGAACCCGCGCTCGGCGATGCCCGTCTCGCGCGCCAGGTTGGCGGCGACGGCGAACATCCTGCCCAGCATCTCGGCGTCCGTTTCGGACAGGTCCGCGGCCGAGTCGATGTGCCTGCGCGGGATCAGCAGCAGGTGAGTCGGCGCCTTGGGGTTGACGTCGCGGAACGCCAGGACGAGGTCGTCCTCGTGCACGATGTCGGAAGGCACCTCGCCGCGCCCGATGCGGCAGAAAAGGCAGTTCGCGCTGGCGTCGTCCACGGCGCGGATGTTAGAGGTCGGGCTTCGTCGACATCAGGAAGGCGATCAGCCCAACCAGCCCGGCCATCACGTAGCTCACGTAGCGCTGGCGACGCGCCCAGCCTCGCCAGCGATCGCGTTCCGCGTCCGTCTTGAGCGGCCGAAACAGCAGCAGGCGCGCCAGCGCGGGCCGCTGAACGAAGAACGCAAGCAGCAGGTTCGCGCCGTAGATCGCTAGCGCGATGAGCAGCCACGGCTGGCTGAGCAGCTGCGGGCCCAGCACCACGAGCATCAGCGTCCCGGTGATCGCCAGACCGACGCCGATCGCGAGCGTGCCGTTTCGCTGGAGCCAGAACAGTGCCCGCGAAATGCCGCCTTGATGATCCTGCCTCTGCCCGCCGCGCAGGCGCAGCGCGAACGGCAGGAGGATGCTCGGCAGGAACAGCGAGATCGCCAGCGCGACGTGCGTGGCAATCAGCAGCGGGAGGACTGCGGAGAGGGACACCGATCAGTTTGGCCGGACGGCCTCGAGGGTCAGCCAATCCCCCTCCGCCCGGGTGCCGACGATGTGCAGACCTGCCGATTCGAACGCCGATCGGACTGCCGACTCCCGTTCACCGAAGACGCCGCCCGCGAGGAGCCGGCCGCCGCCGGGCCAGACGACCGCCGCCAGCTCCCCGGCAAGGTCGATCAGGACGCCAGAGATCAGGTTCGCCACGACGAGATGGAACTCCCGTGGCTCGGATAGCGGCAGGCTGCCCAGGCGCGCGTCGATGAGCTCGGAGAAGCCGTTCAGGGCGGCATTCCTGTCTGTGGTTTCGACGGCGAGCGGATCCGTGTCGATGGCCAGAACGCGTGACGCGCCCATCCGGGCGGCCGCGATGGCGAGGATCCCGGAACCCGTGCCGACATCCAGCACGCGGGCGTCGCCGACCAGGTCCTGATCTGACCACGCTTCGATGCCGGCCAGACACAGGCGGGTGGTCGGGTGAAGGCCAGTCCCGAAAGCCATCCCGGGATCGAGCGCGATGACGACGTCGTCCGGAGCCGGCTCGTGTTCGCGCCAGGTTGGCTTGATGACGAGGCGTCGGCCGACGCGCAGAACGGGGAAGTGCTCCTTCCAGGCTTCGGCCCAATCCTCCTCGTGCACGACGCGTGTCTCAAGCTCGCCGATCGGCCGCAGCCCGAACGCCTGCAAGTGGCCCAGGTCACGTCGCACCGCGTCCACCGCCGCCTGCGCGACGCCCTGATCTAGAGCCGTTACATAACCTCGCACCACGACCGGCCGACTCGTATCGACACGCGCGGCCAGGCCTTCGTCGACCACCTCGAACGGCGCCTCGACCGACACTCCGCCAGGGCATGCGCGCGAGATGATCTCGCTGACCTGCTCGACCGCTTCATGGTCGGCGCTCACTGCGAGTTCTATCCAGCTCGCGCCGGCTGAGATGCCTTCTTCCGTGGTCAGGTGATCGCGTCCCGCAAGCGGTCGCGCAGCCCTGGCCGTCTGGCTCGCCTGCGAGCGCGCTTCGGCCGTGCGTCTGCCTGGCCGGTGGCGCCTGCCTCGCCCGGCGCAGTGGCATCGTCGTCATCCTCGGGCAGCTCGCCCATCTCAACCGCGAGCTGCTCCAGCAGGTCGCGCTGGCGAGCGGTCAGCCGGCTCGGTACGCGTACGTCAACCATCACGTGGACGTCACCGCGCGATCCCGAGCGACGGAGGTGCGGAACTCCGCGACCGCGCAGCCGAATCTCGCTGCCGGCCTGCGTGCCCGGCCGGATCTCGACCTCCTCGTCCCCGTCGGCTGTTGGGACCCGCACGCGCCCGCCGAGAGCCGCCTGGGTGATGCTCAACGACAGCTCGTAGAAGAGCTCGGTGTCCTGGCGGCGCAACTTGGGATGGGCCGTGACGTGGGCAACGACGTAGAGATTGCCGGGCGCGCCACCGCGCGGTGCCGCCTCGCCCTCCCCCGACAGCCGGATCTGGTGGCCATCGTCGATCCCCGCCGGCACCGTCACTCGCAGCTTGCGCCTGCGTTCCACGCGGCCCTCGCCGTGACAGGTGTGGCATGGCGTCTCGACGATCTTGCCTGTCCCGCGGCAGCGGTCGCACGGAGTCACGTTGATCATCTGGCCGAGCATCGTCTGGCGAATGGTGCGCAGCTCGCCGCTGCCCTGGCACTTGGGACATGTCGTTGGCTCGGTGCCTGGCTCCGCGCCGTTGCCGCCGCACGTCTCGCAGCGTGCAAGGCTCGTGAACTCGATCTCCTTCTCGGCACCGGCAATCGACTCGGCGAATGTCAGGCGCAGGTCGTAGCGGAGGTCTGCACCAGTGGGCGTGCGTGGCCGCCGGGCGCCACCGGCGTTAGCGCCGAAGAGCGTGTCGAAGAGGTCGCCGAAGCCCTGGAAGCCACCCTGGAAGCCGCCCGTCCCAAAGGGATCGGAGGCGGCGCCGCCGGCACCCGCCGCCGCGTGGCCGAACATGTCGTACGCCTGCCGGCGCTGCGGATCGGACAGCACCTGGTACGCCTCGTTGATCTCCTTGAAGCGGACGTCGGCTTCTGTCGATGTATTCACGTCGGGGTGCCATTGCTGCGCAAGCTTGCGGAACGAACGTTTGATGTCGTCGTCGGCGGCGCCGCGGAGCACGCCCAAAATGTCGTAGTAGTCACGTTGGGTGGCCATGCGTGATCGAGTATAGGCAAGGGAGCGGCTCGGCCCCGGTTGCCCGATCATCGGATGCTTGAAGCAACAACTTCCGTCCGCCCCGCTCGAGCTGTCGCAGGAGCAGGCGCGGCGCTTCCTCGTCCTGCGCAACGGCCTTGGGCCGCCGCGGGCGCTGCCGCCGAAACCTGAGAGCGTCCTCGACGTGGTCGAGAGGCTGGGGCTGCTCCAATTCGATCCCCTCGAAATGCCCGGCGCCCGCAACCACGACCTCGTACTCCATGCGCGCATCCAGGGCTACCGGCGGGAGTGGTGCGAGGGCTGGCTGTATGGACCCGATCGGCGACTGTTCGAGATCTACAACAAGAGCCTCAACATCGTCCCGATCACGGAGCTGCCTCACCACCGCGTGTCGTGGGAGCGGTATCGCGAGCGGTACGAGGAGGGCATCCTGCGCGAGCACGCAGACGTCGCCCACAACATCCTTCAGCGCATCTCAGCCGAGGGGCCGCTCTCGACCGCCGCGTTCGCCGAGCACGGAAGGTCGATCGACTGGTGGTGGGCACGGACGCGCGTGGCGCGCGCCGTGCTCGAGGCGCTGTTCGTTGTCGGACGCGTCGGCGTCTCGCGCCGCGAAGGCAACAGGCGGTATTACGACCTGGTCGAACGGCTGGTCCCGGAAGACATCCTCCGCAGGCGCGAGTCCGCGGAAGACGGGATGCGCCACAGGCTCCTGTCGCGATTCCGTTCTGCCGGCCTGACGGCGCCGTCGGCCCCGGCCGAGCTCATGCTTGGGACGGGAACAGTGGCCGAGCGTCAGCGCCGGACAGCCGAGCTCGTCGAGGCGGGCGTCCTGCTGCCGGTCCAAGTGGACGGCCTGAAAAGCGTCCGGTATGCGATCGCCGACGACAGGCCATTCCTGGACGACGCCGTTGCTGCCGTTGCCGGCGGGCGCGAGCCAGGGGTGGCCTTCATCGCGCCGCTGGATCCGCTCGTGTCGGACCGGCGTCTGTTGCGCGACCTGTGGGGCTTCGACTACCTGTGGGAGGTCTACGTCCCGGAGCCCAAGCGCCGCTGGGGCTATTACGTGCTGCCCATCCTGTTCGGCGATCGCATGGTCGGCCGCTTCGAGCCGCGCCTGGACCGGGCGTCGCGCACACTGAAAGTTCTCGGAGTGTGGTGGGAGAAGGGCTTCTCGCCACGTCAGTCAGAAGGGTTCGTGGCCCACATGCGCGACGCGTTGCGCGCCTATACATCGTTCGTGGGCGCTGACAGAGTCGAGTGGCTGCCGGCAACGGCCGGAGCAGGCAGACTGTTCGGGACACTGAAGACGACCTGAGGAGCACGGCATGGATGGATTTCGGGCCGCAGTCGCGGCCAGTGTGGGCACCGGCATCGGTGCCGGTAATTTCGGCGGCCTGCTCGGCTGGGGCAGCCATAGCGGCAGCTCACCGACGCCATTCGACGCAGTCGAGGGCAGCCGTCTCGCTGGACCGCAGGGCAGCCATCCCCTGGCACAGCTGTCGATCGAGGAGATGCTGAAGGCGAGATCCGATGGCCTGGACGGTGCGATCGAGATCAAGCACCCGGTGCGAATCGGTGAAGCGATCGAGGGCCACATCAAGCTCACCGCACTGCGTGACATCAACGCCCGCGGCGCGACGCTGCGCTTAGTTGGCGCCGTAATCACCGAGCACCAGGAGTCCAAGGAGGAGCGCGACAGCGAGGGCAAG
>JBBDRY010000038.1:9484-46467 GCA_040905225.1 Chloroflexota bacterium
CGCCGTAATCACCGAGCACCAGGAGTCCAAGGAGGAGCGCGACAGCGAGGGCAAGATCACCCGCAGCGAGGACTGGGTCGAGGTCCACGGGAAGCTCTTCGAGCAGCTGCCCTTCACACAGCCGGCGCTCCCCTCGTCCATGTCGAGAGGCGGCTCGTTCGAGGCTGATTTCACCTTGCCCGCGCCGCGTCTCGGGCCGCCGTCTGGCCATTACGGCTCCGGGCTTATCGCCTGGGCAGTGGAGGCGCGCTGGGACATCTCCATGGGTGGCGACGAGCGCCTCGCCGCGCTCGTCAACGTCGACCAGAACATCGACTATCTCCGCTCCGGGGCGGTCCGGCTTCGTGATGGCGCGCTGTTCGACGCATGGCAGGTCGGAGACGCCTCGATCGCCGTCGCGCCGATCCCGCCAGTGGCCGCCGGTTCGGAGATCGACGTCACCGTCACCTGGCCGAGCGCCGGCGGCGGGCGGGCCGCGCGGATCGAGCTTCAGGCGGACATCGCGGCCCCCAACGGCATCTCCAATCTCGTGCTGTGGTCCACGCAACTCGACCCGAACGCGTTCCGCGGCGGCACGACCGTGCGCATCCCGATTCCGGCGGATGCACCGCCGACGTTCTCGTCGCAGGGGGTCGGAATCGACTACCGCATCCGTGCGCTGGTTGATCGGCAGATGCGCTCCGACCTGGCGGTCGAGCGCGCCATCGCCGTTATGTAGGTTCCTGGCGGGTGAAAGGAACTACTTGAGCAGCATCTTCCCCAGGCGGCGCGACGCGACCCACACGAAGATCAATCCCATCACGAACAGGTAGGCAACGTCGACCAACTGGATCCAGCCGACTGTACCCGTCGTCAGAGATCGGACCAGGTCGACGCCGCGATACAACGGCGACAGCTCCACGATTATCCGCAGCGGCTCGGGATAGGTCGTAATCGGGAAGAAGGTCCCCGAGAAAAGGAACAGCGGCAGCGTCACGACGAACAGCAGGTCGAGGTCCTGCCACGACCGCATGAAGGTCGTGGCGGCGAGACCCGCAGCCGCGGTCGCGAATCCGATCAGCATCGATGCTGGTAGCGCCAATAAGCCCCACGCCGACGGAACAAGACCGAAGGCGAACATGACGACGAGGAACCCGAGGCCGTAGAGCGAGCCCCGGCCGAGCGCCCAGATCACCTCGCCCAGACAGATATCGCCCACGTTCATCGGCGTCGCGAGCATGCCGTCGTACGCCTTCTCGTAGCGCAGCCGGAAGAACATGTTGGTCGAGTCGTAGACCGCGCCGTTCATCGCGGCCGTCGCGAGCAGGGCCGGCGCGACGAAGACGGCGTAGGGGATCTGGGTCCCGTCGGGACCGGTGACCGTACCGATCAGGCTGCCCAGGCCGAAGCCGATGCCGAGCAGGAAGAACACCGGCTCGAAGAAGCCCGAGAAGATGACCATCCAGCCGCGCCGGAAGATGAACCGGTTGCGCTCGAGGATGTGGACCGAGTGGCGGCTGCCGAAGGGCAGCACCCGGGTAACGCTCGAGGGGGTCGTCGTCGTCGCCATCGTCAGACCACCAGCCGCTTCTTGAACGTCCGAAACGCGAGCCAGGTGCCCACCGCAGCGAGGGCGACCAGCACGATGGCGTGAATCGCGAGGGTGACGACGTTGAGGTCATGCCCGATTGCCAGGGACCGCGTCAGCGACACACCGTGGAACAGCGGCGTCAGCCAGGCCAGGCCTCGAACGGCCTCGGGCAGCTGCTCGAGCGGGAAGAATGTCCCACTGAATAGGAACAGTGGCGTGATGATGAAACGGAAGACGAACGCGAACGACTGCTCCGACTTGCGCGACCCCGTCCACGCGGCCATGGGCATCCCGAATGCCACGCCCGTCAGGATCGCCGCCGGCCAGGCGAGGATGACGGTGGGTGAGTTAACCGCGCCGAAGAGGAACGCCACCGTCAGGAAAACCCCAGTGACTATCCCGACCCGCACAACGAGCCAGTAGAGATGGCCGAGCACGATGTCGCCAACTCCCTGCGGCGTCGCGATCATCGCCTCGTACGTCTTGTTCCACTTGAACCCGGCGAACAGCGGCCACGAGGATTCCTGCGTTGCCGTCTGCATCGCCTGGGCCGCCAGCAGACCGGGCGCGAGGAAGACCAGGTACGGGACCCCGCCAAATGCCGTCATGGTCGGCACCAGACTCCCGAGGGCGACGCCCATCGCCGACAGGAAGAGCACCGGCGAGACGAGCGTTCCGAAGAACGTGCCGCGCCAAATGCGGCGGTAGACGAGGAGGCTGTGCTCGAGCTTGCGTACCCCCGGGATGCGCAGGCCCGTGGTTCGGGCCCCAGCCACGACGCTCATTCGCTAGTCGATCAGTGTCCGGCCGGTGAGGCGCAGGAAGACGTCCTCGAGACTGCTCCTGCGCACCAGCATCGTTTCCGGCTGGAGTCCGCGCTCGTGCACTGCGTTGGCCGCAGCCTCGCCGTCCGCGGCGTACACGAGCACTCGGTCGGGCAGGTGCTCGATCCGATCGCCCAAGCCGTCGAGCTTGCCGTCGAGCGTTTCCTGGACACCGACCGGAAAGCGCAGCTCCAGCACTTCGCGCGTCGCGTACTTCTCGATCAGCGCCCGGGGCGACCCCTCGGCGACGATCTTGGCCTTGTCCATGACGACCAGGCGATCGCACAGCTGCTCGGCCTCGTCCATGTAATGAGTCGTCAGCACGAGCGTCGTGCCGCCCTGCTTGAGACGGTACAGACGGTCCCAGACCAGATGGCGGGCCTGCGGGTCCAGGCCTGTCGTGGGCTCGTCGAGAAGGAGCAGGTCGGGTTCGTTGATCAAGGCGCGGGCAATCGTCAGTCGCCGTTTCATGCCGCCGGAGAGCGGCTCGACGAGGCTGTTGACCCTGTCCGTCAGTTGCACGAACTCGAGGAGCTCCATCGCGCGGCGACGCGCCTCGGCGTAGGAGATGTCGAAGTAGCGCCCGTAGATCAGGAGGTTCTCGAGGACGGTCAGCTCGGTGTCCAGGGTGTCCGACTGGGGAACCACGCCGAGCCTGGCGCGGATGCGCGGGCCGTCCTCCTCCGGGTCAACGCCAAGCACCGTGAGCTCTCCATCTGAGCGCGGCGAAACAGCCCCGATCATGCGCATGGTCGAGGTCTTGCCGGCGCCGTTGGGACCGAGGAAACCGAAGGATTCGCCGGTGGCCACGTCGAAGTCGACCCCGTCAACGGCGGTGAAATCGCCGAAGCGCTTGGTCAGGCCGCGGGCACGGATGAGCGGCTCGCTCATGGTCTCCGGGGAGGGCATCGGCGCATGGTAGCGCAGGGCGGCGATCGGCCCACGGCGTCCTGATTTGGGCCGAAGAACGCGGCCCAAAAGGTGTTACTATTGGCTCCGGAGTTTCCAATCGGCCGCAATCGTTCGGCGGTCAGAAGTCGGAGAAATCGCGGTGAGCTGGCTGCCCAGGGAAGTCATCGAACTGGTGGATGCGGCACTCGTTACCGAGCTGACGGTCGTTCGCAAGGACGGCCGTCCCATCACCTACCCACTCATCCCGCTCTGGGATGGCGAGAAGATCCTGATGACCTCGAGCATCCTCTTTTCCCGCAAGCTCGAGCACCTGAAGGACAACCCGCATGTGTCGTTGTCGTTCAGCGACCCTGTCGCCCTCGGCGGGCGGGCCGGCAGGGCGACGATCCAGGGCGACGCCCGAGTGATCGATGGGGATCCGCACACCGACTGGGAGCGGGTCCTGCCGCTGTGGTCGGCCAAGGAGCCCGTGATCATCCAGTTCCTGAAGTCGCGAGTGGCATTCCCGCTGTTCTTCGAGCGCTCCGTGATCGAGGTCGTTCCGCGTCGCGTCTTCTACTGGCCTGACGGGGATGTGTCACGCGCCCCGCAGGTCAGCACGAGCCCCCCTTCCGTTTCGTCTGGAGAGGCGGCCTGACATGGACGTTCGGGCAGGTGTGGCGATGTTCGAGCCGGCCGAGGGGTTGCGGCGCCTCGAGTCGTTCCCATTCGCGTTGCTGACCTGGGTCGGTAATGACGGCTATCCCATCAGTACGGCGATCAACATCGACGTGGACACGGGCCGCGGCATTGTCCTGTTCCAACAGCCGGCGGGCGTCGATGTCCCGCTCGGGGACGAGATCAGCATGACCGGCAGCCACATCCGGCCGCAGCCCGGGATCGGTTACGACGAACGGCGCCACGTCACGGTGTGGGGCCATGCCGGGCGCGACCCAAGTGGGCGCCTGACGTTCGTTGCCACCACCGCCTGGGGTTGGGATGAGCAGACCATCCCGTTCCCGGAGTACATCGAGCGCCAGGTCGGCCAGTCGCGTCGCTATCTCGAGCGGGTTTCGATGGAAGTGGGTCGCGTCGTTCGCCCGAGGCTGTCGCTCGGCTGGCTCACGCTCCGCGCGACACGGCTGCCCTTCCTCTCGGCAACGTTTGTACCGGTGTTGATCGGCATCGCGATCGCCGCCGCACAGGGGGTTTTCGACCTGTTCGCTGCCGTGCTGACGTTGATCGGCGCGGCATCGGTCCACCTCGCGCTCAATGTCGCCAACGACGTTTTCGATGCGCGTCTCGGCGCCGACGAGCGCAACGTCAACCCAACCCAGTTCAGCGGCGGCTCGCGCGTGATCCAGTACGGGCTCGTGTCCCTGCGACGAATGAGCGCGATCTCGGCTGGGTTCTACGCGGTCGCCATCAGTGTCGGGCTGCTGCTGCTGGCGACGCGCTTCTCGTACGCCCTGCTGGTAATAGGCGTCCTCGGGATCCTGCTCAGCATCTTCTATACCGCGCCGCCGCTGAAGCTCGTCTATCGCGGCCTCGGGGAGCTGACCACCGCGATCGGCTTCGGCCCTCTGATGCTGCTGGGCGCATACGTCGTCCAGACGATGGGCATGCTTCGTCCCGAGCCTTTCGTCGCCTCGATCCCGATCGCCCTGCTCGTCGCGCTGATCCTTTACGTCAACGAGGTACCTGACAGGCCCGCCGACGGTCGCTCGGGAAAGCGGACGCTGCCGGTGCTGTTGCCGCGCGAGGCTGTCATCAATGGCTACGTGATCGCGGCGGCGGCAGCGTTCGCGGTGATAGCGCTTGGCGTGGTCGCTGGCGTTCTGCCCATCCCCGCGTTGCTTGCGCTCCTGCCGCTGCCGCTGGTTGGGCGCGTGCATGACGGACTGGTCCGCTATTACGACCAGCCATATGGCCTGATGGGCGTCATGGCGGTCAACATCCGCGTCCACCTTTACGTCGGAGTGCTGATGTTCGTCGCCTACGTGGTCGTGATCGGCGCCATGTGGCTGACCCCCGGAGTGCCGCTGTTCATCCGGTGGTAGTAGCCACCGGCGTCACCGAGGGCGCGCTATCCCACACAATTGACTGGTGAAGGTCTCCGCCAAGGCTGATTACGCGGTTCGGGCCGCGGTCGAGCTTGCTGCCGCGGCTGGCACACTGCCGCTCAAGCGCGAGCAGATCTCCGATATGCAGAAGATCCCATCGAAGTTCCTCGAGACGATCATGCTCGAGCTGAAGCACGCCGGCATCGTCAAGAGCAGGCGCGGCGCGGGCGGCGGTTATTCGCTCGCGCGCCCGGCAGCCGACATCAGCGTCGCCGACGTGATCCGCGCGGTCGACGGGCCTCTGGCCAACGTTCGTGGCGAGCGTGTCGAGACTGTTGAGTACGTCGGTCACGCCCGAGCGCTACGCGACGTCTGGGTGGCGGTCCGCGCAAGCCTGCGTCGAGTGCTCGAGACGACCAGCCTTCAGGACCTGGTGGACGACCACCTGCCGGACCGAGTGCGCGAGCTGACGGCCGATCCCGAGGCGTGGATCTCGCTCAACCGGCGGAGGCGCACGCCCCACTGACGAGCGAGTTAGACCTCCTTGAACTCGCCCTCGACGGCGTCTTCGGCCTCGGCGTCCGCCGCACCTTCACCGGTGGGTTCCCGGCCGTCGGGTGAGGGCTCGCCGGCCTCCGGATCGGCTCCATTGCCGCCGGTCGGACCAGCTGCCTGGTAGGCGGCCGTGCCCACACGCGTCAGCGCTTCGGCCAGCTCGCTCGAGCGCTGCCGGATCGCCTCGAGGTCGTCGCCCTTCAGCGCTTCCCGCAGGGCCGTGATCTTGCCCTCGACGTCGGCCTTGTCCTCGGACGAGACCTTGTCGCCCAGATCGCGCAGCGTCCGCTCGCCCTGGAACGCCAGTGCGTCGGCCTGGTTGCGCGTCTCGACTTCATCGCGCCGCTTGCGGTCCTCTTCGGCATGCTCCTGGGCGTCGCGGACCATCTTGTCCACGTCGTTCTTGGAGAGCATCGACGAGGCCGTGATGCGCACTGTCTGCTCGCGATTGCTGGCCCGATCCTTGGCCTTCACGTCGAGGATGCCGTTCGCGTCGATGTCGAACGTCACCTCGACCTGCGGCACACCGCGCGGAGCCGGCGGGATGCCGTCGAGGATGAACCGGCCGAGTGTCTTGTTGTCGGCGGCCATCTCGCGCTCGCCCTGGAGCACGTGGATCTCGACCTGCGGCTGGTTGTCGCTGGCGGTCGAGAAGACCTGGCTCTTGGAAGTCGGGATGGTCGTGTTCCGGTCGATGAGCTTGGTCATCACGCCGCCGAGTGTCTCGATGCCGAGCGACAGCGGCGTCACGTCGAGCAGCAGGACGTCCTTGACGTCACCTGCAAGCACGCCGGCCTGGATCGCGGCGCCGATCGCCACGACCTCATCCGGGTTGACGCCCTTGTGCGGCTCCTTGCCGGCGAACATGGCCTTGACCGCCTCGATGACGGCAGGCATGCGCGTCTGGCCGCCGACGAGGATGACCTCGTCGATGTCGGACGGCTTCAGCCCGGCGTCCTTGAGCGCGGCCTGGACAGGACCCTTCGTTCCATCGATCAGATCGGAGACGAGGTCTTCCAGCTTCGCCCGCGTGAGATTCATGACCAGGTGCTTGGGCCCAGCCTCGCCACCGCCCGAGATGTAGGGCAGGTTGATCTCGGTCTGGCTGGTCGACGAGAGCTCGATCTTGGCCTTTTCGGCCGCCTCCTTAAGTCGCTGGATTGCCTGCTGGTCGGTCGACAGGTCGATGCCCTGGTCCTTCTTGAACTCGGCCAGAAGCCACTCGATGACTCGCTGGTCGAAGTCGTCGCCGCCGAGATGCGTGTCGCCGTTGGTCGCCTTGACCTCGAAGACGCCGTCACCCAGCTCGAGGATCGAGATGTCGAACGTGCCGCCCCCAAGGTCGTAGACGGCGATCTGCTCGTCCTTCTTCTTGTCCAGCCCGTAGGCAAGCGCCGAAGCCGTGGGCTCGTTGATGATTCGCTTGACGTCCAGGCCGGCGATTCGGCCGGCGTCCTTGGTCGCCTGGCGCTGGGTGTCGTCGAAGTAGGCCGGGACCGTGATCACGGCCTCCGTGATCTTCTCGCCCAGGTAAGCCTCGGCGTCCGTCTTCAGCTTCTGGAGGATCATCGCGCTGATCTCGGGCGGCGTGTAGCTCTTGCCGTCTGACAGCGTGACCCTGATGCCGTCGCTCTTGGGATCCTTCTCGACCTTGTACGGGACGAGCTTGATCGTCTTTTGGACCTCGGGATCGTCCCAGCGACGCCCCATGAAGCGCTTGATCGAGAAGACGGTGTTGACTGGGTTGGTGATCGCCTGGCGCTTGGCCACCTGGCCCACCAGTCGCTCGCCGGTCTTGGTGAATGCGACGACCGACGGAATGGTCCGTCCGCCCTCCGCACTCGGGATGACGGTCGGCTCGCCGCCTTCCATCGCCGCTACGACCGAGTTGGTCGTCCCGAGGTCGATACCTATGATCCTGCCCATTAATTGACTCCTCCGGATCCGCCATTGCCGGCGTGTTCCTGACTTGAATTCTTCGCCACCGCCACCATCGCCGGGCGCAATACCCGGTCGCGGATGCGGTAGCCACGTTGTAGCTCTGCTGTCACCGTGCCCTCCGGCACGTTCGTTGTTTCTTCCTGCACCACTGCTTCGTGCTCGCGTGGGTCAAATGGTTTGCCGACCGCCTCGATCGGCGTCAGGCCCTCCGAGTCGAGCAACAGCCTGAGCTTGCGGTCGATGGCGGCGATGCCCTCGACCCAGCTCATGCCGGCCAGCTCCGGGGGCATGTTGGCGATCGCCCGATCGAAGTCGTCCGCGATCGTCAGCAGCTTCGACAACAGCACCTCGTTCGCGAGGCCGATCATCTGGTCGCGGTCCTGCTCGGTGCGACGCCGGTAATTGGCGAAGTCCGCGGCAGTGCGCTGCCAGCCCTGCTTGTTGTCCGCGGCTTCCTGCTCGGCCTTCAGCAGCTGGTTGCGGAGCTCATCGAGCTGCCCTGCCAAAGCCTGCGGCGAGGTCTCGAGTTCGGCGATGCGCTCTTCGGCGCGTGTCCGTCTGCGCGGCTCGGTCACCTGTGGAGCTGCTCCACGAGCTCATTCATCAAGCCGCTCACGTAGCGGACCGTGCCGATCGCCTGCGGGTAAGCCATCCGAGTGGGGCCCAGCACTCCCACGACGCCCAAGGCGCCGGTGCTGCGGCCGTAAGTGGCCAGCACAAGAGACACGTCCTGCATCTCCGCTGGCTCGTTCTCCGCTCCGATGAGGACCTGGACGTCATCCGCCTCGGCGAGGCGCCGAACGAGCGAGCCAAGGTAATCACGGTTCTGGAGTACCGCAAATACGCGGCGCAGCTTTTCGCTCTGGCTGAACTCCGGCGCTTCCATCACGTTCAACAGGCCATCTGAGAAGACGTCCTCAATGGACGCGGCGTCGACATCGCGCATGATCCGCTCGATACGCCCGCTGATGCGCACGCCCAGCGCAGGCGTCCGCGGATCTGCCGCAAGCTGCTCGACGCGGTTCGCAACCTGGCGCGCGGACCTGCCGGCCAGCTCCACGTTCAGTAGTCGCTCGACGTCATCCAACTGGCCCTGTTCGTAAGGCTGGTCGAGCGGAATGAGCTCCTGCTTGACCGAACCTTCGGCCAGCACGACGACGAGGCTTGCCGTGCGCGTGCTGTTGGCGACTAGATCGATGTGGCGCAGGCGGCAGGAACGCGGCTTGGCCGGCGTTGCCAGACCGGCAGCATGCGTGACCCCGGCGATGGTCGCGGCGGCGAGACGGAACCACTGCTCGCTGGCGAACTCGACCTGGCCGAACTGGTGACGGATCATCAGCCGCTCGACCGGCGCAAGACTTATGCCGGGCGCGATCGATTCCACGTACAGGCGGTAGCCGGCGTCCGTGGGGACGCGGCCTGCGCTGGTGTGCGGGTGGGTGAGGTAACCGGCATCCTCCAGATCGGCCATCACGTTGCGCACCGTGGCCGAGCTGACGCCCAGCCCGAAACGGTCGACCAGCGCCTGGCTGCCGACCGGCTGTGCGGTGCTTACGTATTCCTCGATGACGGCCCGCAGGATGGCCTGCGATCGCGGGTCCAGCTGCGTAGCCGGGCGGTTTTTGCGACGCGCCATGGCCCTACTTGCTCTGTATGCGGTGTATGGAGGTCGTTAGCACTCTCACGGGCGGAGTGCTAACTGTTGGACGCATCTTACCGCCGTGAGTGGTGCAGGTCAACGCAGCCAAGGCGAGAGTTGGGTCAGAATTGGTCGTCTCGCGGGACGAGGTGGCTCTTCGTGAAGGCTGGCGCACTGGTGCTCTCATTGATGGTCCTCGCGTGTGGAGGAGCGGCGCCACCGACCACCATGCGTTCCTTCCCGCTCGAGCTTCCTTCGTCCGGATGCAGCGGCTTCTATGTGCCCGGTGCCTTGACCGCGTGCGCCACGCCGCCAGCGCCTACACCCACGCCGACACCCACCCTGGACCGGCCCGCTCGAGAGCTGCCTATGGCCGGCTCGCCCGTGCAGCCCGGTCGCTACACGCGCAGCGCGTTTCAGCCGAGAGTGGAGTTCGACGTCGGTGCGGGCTGGATCGCCGAGCAGGTCGCGCCCGGATTCTTCGACATCGAGGACGAGCCCGGGTCGCTGGACGTGGTCGCCGTGCAGTTCGCCAACGTGGTCGGGCCAGACTCCGCGGTTGAGGCACTCGACGAGATTGCCGCTCTGCCAAACCTGCGGTTGAGCGATCCGATCGATGGCGAGTTGGTCGACGGCAAAGTCGGAATTCGCTTCGAGGTTGAGACGACCGATCCGGCGGACACCGATCCGCCGACCTTCCGACCCGTGCTGACTGTCCCGGCAGGGCCGATCTCAATCGCGTCGGGTAGGCGCCTGCAGGTCACGCTGGTAGACATCGAGGGCGGCGTCCTGGCGATCCTGGTGGGTGGCTCGATAGCCGACTGGGATCACGCCCTCGCACTTGCGACACCCGTCGTCGACTCGATCACGATCGAGGACTGACCTTCACGGAGCAGGTTCGTTCTCCCCCGGAGAAGTAAAAGCCAAGTTGGAGCCGGATCCGGGCCTGATCTGGCCGGTGGTTCTCAGCGGGAGAACAGGCGGCCAATTTTGGGCCGAAAGTTGTGCCCAGCCGACGTTTCCTTGTCCGTTACTTCTCCCCCAGAGAACAATGCTCATCAGGGGCTCGGAGAAGGATTGGGTACGGCACCGCCGATAGGCACGCGCACCCGGAAAGCGCCGCGTTCGTAGATGTAGCTCGGGTCCTGCGCGGCACGAGTGCAGTCAGCGAGAAACGCACCCTCGAGCCCGCCGCGGTCGCAGACGGACACATCCGCATCCGCGCGAGCTCGCCATACCAGGGCATCGAACGCCGGCGTGTGCCGATCATTCAGCTCGCCGTACGCCTCGCCGCCGATCTTGCTCGGGATCAGCTCCTTGGCAATGAAACACGTCCGTTCGGCGTCTTCGTAGCCTGCAAACCGCTCGCATCCTTCGCCTTCCCTCCCAATCGTGACCGGCCTGAAATCGCCCCCGTTTAGGGACAGCTCGATTTCATACGCACCGGTCGGACTCACTTCGGGGCGTTGCTGGCCGCCGGAAGAGCAAGGCCCGGTAACGCCGACAACGACAGCCAGGATCGACGGCGCGATCCAGCGGGTGACGGCCGGCATGGGGTCAGGCCGCCGCGGACGAAGCATCCGGCAGCAGTCGTACGAAGACTTCGTTCGAGACGAGGCGGCCGCGAAGAGTCAGCCTCACGCCACCCTGACGGGCCGGTTCGAGCAGGCCGTTGGCGCGGGCCCAACCCAGGGCCGAGCGAAGGGCGGGCATGACAGCCAACTCCGCGGGCAGGCCGTCGTTCGTTCGCAAGCGAAGAATTGCCTGCTCGGCAGCAGCAGTTTCGTCATCGGTCGTCTCAGAAGCACCTGGTGGAAGTCGGGCGTCCGATCCATCGGCCGGCGTTAACGCAGCCAGGTAGGAATCCAGCCGGGCAGCGTTCCAGCGCCGAGTACGCAATCCATCAAACGCGTGCGCGCCGGGACCGACGGCCTCCCACGGCTCGCCCAGCCAGTAGGCCAGGTTGTGCCGGCTGGCCCTCCCCGGCCGTGCCCAGTTGGAGAGCTCGTACCACCCCAGGCCCGCAGCACTGAGCATCTCGTCGGCAATCAGATAAAGCTCTGCGGCGCGCTCCTCGTCCTGCTCGAGCCTGGCTCGCCCCCGCCAGCGCATCGCGCCTGGACGAGTCGGCAGGTGGTCGCCCAATGGCCCTGTGAGCCCCTCGGCCTGCGGATCATCCAGCATGAGTGCATACGCGGAGATGTGGTCTGGCTGAAGGGCCAGCGCAGCCTCGAGCGTCAGCCGCCACGAGTCGGGCGTCTGCCCCGGAACGTCGTACAGCAGGTCGAGGCTGATGTTGTCGAACCCAGCGCCTCGTGCGGCGGACACGGTGTCCGCGATGTCGGCACCAGCATGGCGGCGGCCGAGGCGACCCAGCTCGATCGGATCGAAGCTCTGTGCGCCGATGCTGAGCCGGTTGACCCCCGCTGCGCGAAAACCGGGGAGATCGCCGCGCTCAGCAGGGCCGGGGTTGGCCTCGATCGTTATCTCGGCGTCGTCCGCGATGCCGAACGCGCCATCCACCGCGCTCAGCACCCGAGCGACCTGCGCTGCGCTCATCAGCGAAGGAGTCCCGCCCCCCAGGTAGACGCTGCACAACGGCGAGCGGGTCTCGCTCGCCCGAAGCCCAATCTCGGCGACCAGTGCTTCCACGAACGCATCGATGCGGTTTTCGGGCCCCTTCGCCGCACTCCCTGCATAGACGACGAAGTCGCAATAAGGGCAGACCGACAGGCAGAACGGGAAGTGGACATAAAGCCCAACCGGTGGAGGGCTCACCAGCGGCAGCCGCGCGTCACCAGCGGTAGTCGCGCGGGCCACCCGGCTCGCGGTCGGTGACTACCTCCCACCCGGCCGGCGTGTGGCCGGTGGTTTCCTCGAGGGCGTCCTCTTCGTCCGCGGAGGCAGCGCCGCGGATCTGGCCGGCGTGCCCGGTGGCGATGAAGATCGCGAAGCGTGTCAGCGCATGGGCGAGGAACGCGGCGCCGATGCCCCCGGTCTGCAAGGTGACCCAGCCACCCGCGAGGCCTACTCCAAGAGACAACAGCAGCATCCCGAATGGCCGCCCGGGCCCCGCGAGACGGGTCGACAGTGCGTAGAGCACCGCCTGGAAGGCGATCGCCAGCTCGACCGGCCAATTCGACAGCACCAGCAGCCCGAGCAGGATGCCCCGGAATGTCGCCTCGTCGATAAAGGACGTCGCGAGCGAGTTGAGCAGGCCCTGTGGATAGCGGCGAGCCGGCGGCAGACGAAGGTCGCCGAAGCGCAGCCACGCGTAGGCGAACGCGTAGATCCCGCCGGCAGCGCCGAGCATCAGCCCCAAGGTGAGCGCCGTCACCCGCGGAGTGCCCATCTGAAGGTGGAGCACCGAAAGCGGCTGCGGGTGCAGGAAGTACACGACGATGATCAGGACGAGCCCGAACCCGTACCACGACAGCCTGCGTAGCCACGTCCGCACGCCGCCGGGCGCCTCTTCGTCGTCGTACTCGGCGGCACCGAACCGGCGCGCGTCGAAGCGCAGGACCATGAGCAGCCCAACGACGGCGAGGAGGATGAGGCTCTCGATCGTTGCTGCCATGGCTAGGAGCCCATCTCTAGCTCTCGGTGCCGGTAGAGCGGAGCACGGCCAGGAACGCCTCCTGGGGTATCTCGACCGAGCCGACACGCTTCATCCGCGCTTTGCCGGCCTTCTGCTTCTCCAGCAGTTTGCGCTTGCGGGTGATGTCGCCGCCATAGCACTTGGCCAGCACGTTCTTGCGCATTGCCCTGATTGTTTCGCGCGCGACAACGTTCGAGCCAATCGCCGCCTGTACGGGGACCTCGAACATTTGACGTGGGATCAGGACGCGCAGGCGCTCCACGAGGACACGGCCCGCAGAGAGCGCACGCTCTCGATGCGCGATCAGGGAAAGCGCATCGACGGGCTCGCCCGCCACGAGCACATCCAGCCGGACCAGGTCGCCCTCGCGGTAGCCGATCTCCTCGTAGTCGAGCGACGCGTAGCCCTGGCTGCGGCTCTTGAGCTGGTCGTAGTAGTCCACGATGACCTCGGCCAGCGGCAGCTCGAAGGTCAGCAGGACTCGCTCCGGGTCGATGTACTCCATCGTCTGGAACGTCCCGCGTCGACCCGTCGAGAGCTCCATCAGGGTGCCGATGTACTGCGAGGGGGTGACCACGCTGAGCTTCACCCACGGCTCGGAGATCGATTCGATCTCACCCACCGGCGGCAGGCGCGACGGGTTGTCGACGACCACCTCGCCGCGGCCGTTCATGAGCGTCACGCGGTATTCGACCGACGGCGCAGACGCGATCAGCTCGAGGTTGAATTCGCGCTCGAGCCTCTCCTGGACGATCTCCATGTGCAACAAGCCCAGGAAACCGACTCGGAACCCGGTGCCCAGTGCGACGGACGTCTCGGGCTCGAAGCTGATCGACGCGTCGTTCAGATGCAGCTTGTCGAGCGCATCCCTGAGCTCCGGATATTCCTCGCCCTGGACCGGGTAGAGCCCGGCAAACACCAGCGGCTTGGCCTGCTTGTAGCCGGGGACGGGCTCTGACGCCGGCCGGAGCGCGCTCGTCAGGGTGTCGCCCACCTGGCAGTCACGGACGCTCTTCAGCCCCGTGGCGACGTAGCCAACCTCGCCCGGGCCGAGCTCCTTGACCGGCACCAGCTGCGGCCGAAAGACCCCGATCTCGAGGATCTCGCTCTGCGCGCCCGAGGCCAGCAGCCGGACCTGCTCGTGCTCCACCAGGCGGCCCTGGAACAACCGCACGTACGCCACGACGCCCTTGTACGGGTCGTAGTGCGAATCGAAGATCAGGCCCTGGAGCGGCTTGGCCGGATCACCCGTGGGATGCGGGATGCGCTGGACGATGGCCTCGAGGACCTCGGGCACGCCGGTGCCGTCCTTGGCGGAGACAAGCAGGACCTCTTCGCGCGGAATGGCCAGGATGCTTTCCAGCTCCTCCATGACCAGCTCGGGTTGCGCGGAGGGCAGATCGATCTTGTTGATCACTGGCACGATCACGAGACCCTGGGCCATTGCGAGATGGACATTGGCCAGTGTCTGGGCCTCAATGCCCTGCGCCGCGTCGACGACGAGGACCGCGCCCTCGCAAGCCTGGAGGCTGCGGCTGACCTCGTACGAAAAGTCGACGTGGCCGGGCGTGTCGATCAGGTTCAGCCCGTAACGCTGGCCGTCGCGGGCGTCGTATTCGAGCCGGACCGCGCGGGCCTTGATGGTGATGCCCTTTTCGCGCTCGAGGTCCATCGAGTCGAGTACCTGGCTCGTCATCAGGCGCGCGTCGATCGTGTGGGTCAACTCGAGCAGGCGGTCGGCCAGCGTGGATTTGCCGTGGTCGACGTGGGCAATGATCGAGAAGTTGCGGAGACGGGTCTGAGGTATCGCCACGGGGCCGGAGTGTAGTCGGCAAGCGACGGTCGGCAGCCCGCGCTCGCGGGACGCCGACCTCTGTCGCACGCAGCCGGCGCTGCAGGCGCCCCGGCGGAGGAAACGTAAGCATCAGGCGAGGGCCGTCCGGCAGCTGGACCTGCCCGATTTCCTCCCCATCGACGTGTGCGTCCAGAGGTACCTAACGGCCACGCAGTGGTCCAGATGTGCGCTGATTCGGGCGCAGTCGCGAAGATCGCCGAATCAGCGTGGCCGCGGAGCGTCACCATCCGCACATTTGGCCGCTGTTTGGCCGATAAGTGCCACCGACCGCACATCTCGTCGGCCATTCTGGCCCACACGTTTGCCGTTGCGGTTCGAGAGCGCCGGACACCGACTGCTGGTACCATCCCTCGTCGCGCGTTGCGCGCCTCCGACAGACATCCCAGAGGTTCACCTTGGCACATTCCCCGCGTGGCTGGACAGGCGCACGAACGCCATCGGCCATCAAACGAGTCCGTCAGACCGAGCGCCGTCGGCTCATCAACCAGCCGCGCCGCACCGCGGCCAAGACTCTGATCGGTAAGGCGATGCTCGCAGCAACGGACACAGCCGCGAACGGCGGCGCGACCGACGAGGTCCGCGAGGCCGTTGAGCGAGCCGTTTCCGCGCTCGACCGTGCCGCGAAGCTCGGCGCCATCCACCGCAACGCCGCCGATCGGCGCAAGAGCCGGCTGATGTTGAAGGTCAACGCCACGCTCACCGGGGACGGGCTGGTGACCTCCGCCAAGGGCGCCAAGGTCACTCGCACGACGAGCAAGGCCTCGGCCGCCAAGGAGGCCAAGGCACGAATCGCCGCATCGCGCGCGACCAAGGCCAAGGGCGCTCAGACGGCTGCAGGCAAGGCACGCGCCGCGCTGGCCCGTACCAGCCGCGACACGTCGTCCGAGAAGGCCGCGACTACGGCCGCGAAGCCGAAGACCACCAGCCGCGCCGGCGCAGCCAAGGCGGGCGCGAAGTCGTCCACGGCGAAGAAGGCATCAGGCGCGAAGGCCGCCGCAAAGCCGACCGCGGCCAAGGCCAGCGGCGCCGCCAAAGCCGCCAAGAAGAGCTAGCCAGCTCCCGCTGCCGCCCGGTCGCGGGCGTACACGACGACCACCGCCACCTGGGTCGCGAACTGACCGCCGGATTGGAACAGCACGTTTCCTGCCGTCCCCATCTGGCGCATCGGTAGTCCGCCAAGCGACACGAGCCGCCAACCTGCAGCTTCCCGCTCGGCAGCGTCTCGGCCGACCTCAGTAAGCATCGCCTGCACGTCGATCTGCGCACTCTCGTCCCGATTGACAAACGCCACCATCAGCTGGTCCTGTCCGGCGAGCTGCTCCAGCTTGTAGATCTCGATCATCTACAGGTGCTCCGCTGATAAGGATCGCGTCGACGGCATGCGAGCTGGGCTTTCACTCAAAAGATCAGATTTTCGTTCCGCGGGCACGATGAGACTCGCTGATTTGGTCGATTTCGGCTCGATTCCCATTGAAATGCACGAGAAATCGATCATCTGGGCGAAACCATCCGGTATTTACGGGCCGCCCGATCGAAAAAGCGTTCATTTGAGGGTATCCACACCAACTGGCTCGCCCGACGGGGTTCTGGCGGCCGTGGACAGCCGGGTCGGAGCCTTCTGCCCGCCTGGCTGGGAAGCCAGGGACCGGGCAAGCCCTCCCACCAACGCTCCACCGAGAGTCAGTACGAACAGGCCCGCCCCTGTCGTGGCCAATTCGCCCAACGTCGCTGTCTCGAGCGACTTCGCGTCCGTGACGCCGATCTCCGCGAGCTCACCTGCCTTGCCTGCGTCTACGTAGCGCGCGTACGTGCAGTCGGGACCGGTGCGGCAGCTGAGTGACGTTCCATCGGGCAGCGAGCCGCCGTCCCCGTAGAGGAAGACCAGGCGGATCGCCACGTAGAGGAGCGCCATGGCAACCCCGGTGACGGCCCCAGCGTAGGCGGCGTTCGCCAGCACCCGTCCGCGCGGACGCCACCGCTCGGCGCGGACGTTCGCGTAAACGCCGATGAGTACGCCCATGACCGGCGCGAGCAGGAAGACGACCGTCTGGACCGGGATGATCAGCTCGAACGCGATCGCCAGGACGAGCGCCATCCCGAGCCCAACCCAGCCGGCGAATACCGCGCCGGAGTCTATGAAGCGATCCCTCACCGCGATACGGCCAGCGCTGACGCTCCTGGGAAACGAGCGGAAGGGCCCAGCTCGGCCTCAATGCGCAGCAGCCGGTTGAACTTCGCCACGCGTTCCGAGCGCGACGGTGCCCCACCCTTGAACTGACCCGCACCGGTGGCCACCGCCAGGTCGGCAATTGTCGTGTCCTCGGTCTCGCCGCTGCGGTGGCTGATGACCGCGCCCCAACCGTGCGACATCGCGAGCTCGATCGTCGTCAGCGTCTCCGTCAGCGTGCCGATCTGGTTGAGCTTGATGAGCACGGCGTTGGCCGCCTCCTCCGCCATAGCCCGCGAGACGCGTTCCGGATTGGTCACCAGCAGGTCGTCGCCGACCAGCTGGATGCGCGAGCCGAGCCGAGCGGTCAAGGCCGTCCAGCCGGCCCAGTCGTCCTCGGCCATGCCGTCCTCGAGCGAGACGATCGGGTAGCGATCTACCCAGTCGGCCCAGAACTCGATCAGCTCTCCCGTTCGCAACGTGCGGCCTTCCTTGGCCAGCCGGTAGGTCAGCTCGCCGTTCGAGTCGGCCGGCGTATCCAGATCGACCAGCTCGCTAACGGCCGGGTCCAGGGCGATCGCGACGTCCTCCCCCGGTTTGTAGCCAGCCCGCTCGATCGCCTTCAGGACCAGCTCGATCGCGGCCTGGTTTGATTCGAGCGACGGCGCAAAGCCGCCCTCGTCGCCCTGGCCTGTGGCAAAGCCGCGTTCGTGCAGCTCGTCGTGAAGGGCGTGGAAGACCTCGGAGCCCGCGCGCAGGGCCTCGCTGTAGGTCGGTGCCCCGATGGGCATGACCATGAACTCCTGGAAGTCGGTGGAGTCGAGCGCGTGCTTGCCGCCGTTCAGGATGTTGAACATCGGCACGGGCAGGGTGTTCGCCAGGGCCCCACCCAGGTAGCGGTAGAGCGGCATGCCGTACGAGACGGCCACGGCGTGGGCGCACGCGAGGGACACGCCCAGTGTCGCGTTGGCGCCCAGGTTGCTCTTGTTCGGCGTGCCGTCGAGGTCGATCATGAGCTGGTCGATCGCGGCCTGGTCAGAGGCGTCCTGGTCGATCAGCGCCGGGCCGATCGTCTCGATGACGTTGAACACCGCCTTGCGTACGCCCTTGCCGCCGTAGCGCTCTTTCTCGCCGTCACGCAGCTCGACCGCCTCATGGGCTCCAGTCGAAGCGCCCGATGGAACTGCGGCCCGACCAACCGCGCCGGTGTCCAGCACGACCACTGCCTCGAGCGTTGGATTGCCGCGCGAATCAAGGATCTCGTAGGCGTCGACGAGCTCGATCATCGTCATGACGCGGCCTTCGCTGTGGCGCGCTTGGTTTGCGCTTTCGCATCCGGTTCCGCCTCGCGGTCGAGCAGCACGGATATGCCCGGCAGCTCGCGGCCCTCGAGGAACTCCAGCGAGGCACCGCCGCCGGTCGAGATATGGGTCATCTTGTCGGTCAGGCCGAGCTCCTCGAGAGCAGCCACCGAGTCGCCGCCGCCAACGATCACCGTGGCGCCGTTCTCGGCCCTGGCGGCCAGGTAGCGAGCGATCGCGCGCGTGCCGTCACCGAACGTGGGCACCTCGAAGACGCCCAGCGGCCCATTCCAGAAGACCGTTTTGGCGGGCTCCAGGGCCGTCTTGAACGCCTCGATCGTCATCGGGCCGATGTCGACCGCAGACCAGGAGTTCGGGATCTTGTTGACCGGCACGGTCTTGTGTTCGGCGCCGCGCGTGACCTCCTTGGCGACCACCACGTCGGTCGGCAACAGGAAAGCGACGCCCTTCTTCTCGGCAGTCTCGAGGATCTGTCGCGCGTCCTCGACCAGGTCACGCTCGAGGAGGCTCTTGCCGACGCTGTTGCCCTGGGCGACGAGGAAGGTGTTGGCCATGCCACCGCCGATGAGGAAGGCGTCGACCTTGTCCATCAGGTGCTTGAGAACGCCCAGCTTGCCCGACACCTTGGCACCACCGATGACAGCCGCGAACGGATGCACCACCGACTCGACCAACGAGGACATGGCCTCGATCTCACGCTCCATCAGGAGACCCGCGTATGCCGGGAGGTACTTCGCGATCCCAACGGTCGAGGCATGTGCGCGATGCGCGGTGCCGAAGGCGTCGTTGACGAACACGTCGCCATAGCTCGCGAGGGTCTTGGCGTACTCATCGTCGTTGGACTCTTCCTCGGCGTGGAATCGCAGGTTCTCGAGCATCAGCACCTGGCCCGGCTTGAGCCGCGCCACGGCGTCACGCGTGCCGATGCCGAGCGGATCGCCTGTGATTGGGAGGGGCCGTCGCAACAGCGCGGAGAGACGTTGAGCGACCGCGCGCAGCCGCATCGATTCGACGACCTTGCCCTTAGGACGGCCGAGATGGCTCATCAGGACAACGGCGGCTCCGTGCTCGAGCAGGTAGTTGATCGTCGGCAACGCGGCCCGAATTCGGGAATCGTCCTTGACCTTGCCGTCCTCGATCGGGACGTTGAAATCGACGCGCATGAGGACGCGCTTTCCCTGCGGGTCAAAGTCGAGGACAGTTTGCTTTTCCATTTATATGGGCTCTCAGTCTTGGTTCTTGAGGGGCTGGGCTCAGCGGCTGGCTGAGGCCTCCATCGGTCGGTCGGCCGTCAGTCGCTCGCCGACGAATGCGACGAGATCGGCAATGCGACAGCTGTAGCCCCATTCGTTGTCGTACCAGGCAACGACCTTGACCATGTTCCCGAGGACGATCGTGTCGAGCGCACTGACGATGGTCGAGTGCTCGTCGCCCCTGAAGTCCGACGAGACGAGCGGTTCGTCGGTGTAGGCCATGATCCCCTTCAGTTCGCCGCCCGCCGCCCTCTCGAAGGCCGCGTTCACTTCCTCTTTGGTGACGTCGCGTGCCAGGACGGCAGTGAAATCGACAACGGACACGGTCGCAGTCGGGACCCGGAATGCCATGCCCGTGAAGCGGCCCTTCAGTTCGGGGATGACGAGAGCCACGGCCCTCGCGGCGCCGGTCGCGGACGGAACGATGTTCTGGGCTGCGGCGCGCGCGTCACGCGGATCATTTGCCGCCACGTCGAGCAGACGCTGCGAGTTGGTATACGAGTGAACCGTGGTCAGGAACCCCTTCTCGATGCCGAACGCGTCGTTCAGGACCTTCGCAACCGGAGCCAGGCCGTTCGTCGTGCACGAGGCGTTGCTGATGATGTTGTGCGCGTCCGGGTCGTACATCTCCTGGTTGACGCCGAGAACGATGGTGATGTCTTCGTTCTTGGCCGGCGCGCTGATGATCACCTTCTTTGCGCCGGCGTCCAGGTGCGCTCGCGCCTTGTCTCCGTCGGTGAAGAAACCGGTCGACTCCACGACGATGTCGACGTCCAGATCTCCCCACGGCAGGGCGGCGGGATCCTTCTCCTTGAGCACCTTGATCTCGCGCCCATCCACGATCAGCGCGTCGTCGGTGTGGTCGACGGTGCCCTCGTAGCGGCCGTAGGTCGAGTCGTAGCGGAACAGCAGGGCGTTCATCTCGGTATCGACCAGGTCGTTGACGGCGACCACCTCGACGTCCTTGGTCCGCTCGATGATGGCCTTCAGTGACTGGCGCCCGATGCGCCCAAAGCCGTTGATGCCGACGCGAACTGCCATGCCTGGACTCCTTTTCCTAGAGGCGAGCGCGGCGCGCTGGGTTGCTGGGAGGGCGCGGCGCGTGTTTTGTCGATCGAGTTTGGTAAGTGTTTTCCTCCGCCGGGGGCCTTCGGCCCGGCTGCGCGCGAAGCGGTCGGCTCCCGGCGTACCGCCAGGGTCCGACCGTCGCTTGCGATCCTGCTGTAAGAAGGCTGTAAGAGGCACGAGCCGCGCTCCCGAGCGTCCGCGACGACTGTGGGTGGACCATAAGCGGGTCACGATCGAGCTTTGATGGAGGTATGCAGCGATGGCTGAGGCAAAGAGCGAAGTTACAAAGGCAGGAACCGCGACCGCGGAGCGTAATGGCGCGCGCCAGGGACAGGTGGGGGTCCTCGCCGGCGCGCAGGACGCCGCCGACATGGTGCGCTCGACCGCCGAACGCGCGGCTGAGCGATGGCCGGAGGCCGTCGCAGGCGCCCAGACAGCGGCGCGAGACACCCAGCGCGCGCTAGAGCGCGTGCCGAATCAGGGCCTTGTGATCGGCACCAGCTTCTCGCTTGGCCTGGGCGTGGGCCTGTTCATGACCGGCGCGAACCGCCTGCTCGTCCTGTTGGCCCTCGCGCCGGCAGCCGCGATGGCAGCGACGCTGCTTGGCCGCGACGAAGAGGCCGCCGCGCAGAGCTGAATTTGCGGCGCTCAGCGCACGTATCAGCCAAACAGCGGCTAAATGTGCGGATCGTGGCGCCCGTCGGCCACGATATCGGTCAGTGCGTGGCGATCGTGCGCGATGGCGAGCGCATCCGGCCACTGCGTGGCTGTTAAGTAACGCACGGCGCACACCTCAGCGTGGGCATGTTCCGGGCAGTCGACCGCGAGTTCCAACGCCGGCTCCGCGGAGCCTGCGGCCTGTCAGTTGCTTTGGGCGCCGGCCTCTGCCGCCTGGCTGGCGGCTGTCGGAGTGCTCTCGGTGGGGGCGTTCCCGGACGACGCGCTCGCGCTGGCGTGGCTGGTACTCGAATCGCCGAGATTGCCTTCCACGTCGAGTACGTAGCCGATCCCCTGGAACGTCTTGATCGGTCCGGCCTCGCCCGGCAGGGCGCCGAGCTTTCGTCGAACGCGACTGATCCAGACCCGCAGGTACTGGAGATCGTCGCGGTACTCGGGGCCCCAGACCTTGGTCAGGAGCTCCGTGTGCAGGACGACCTTGCCGGCGTGTGCGGCCAGATGCTGAAGCAGCAGCCACTCGGTTCGACTGAGCGAGACGAGATCACCGCCCTTCTTCAGCAGGCGGCGCTCGAGGTCGATCTCGATGTCGTCGAACGCCAGGATCCCCGTGCCAGGCGAGACCCCGCTCGCGCGCCGGAGCACGGCGCGCACTCGGGCCGCCAGCTCGTCGGGATGGAAAGGCTTGGCGATGTAGTCGTCGGCGCCAAGGTCGAGTCCTTTGGCCTTGTCGCTGGTCGACCCCTTGGCCGTCAGCAGGATGACCGGGACCGGGCGCCATTCACGGAGCTGGCGCATGACCTCGATGCCGTCGAGGTCCGGCATGACGATGTCGAGCAGGACGATGTCCGGGCGGACTTCCTCCGCCTTCTTGAGCGCTTCCTCACCACTGGACGCGGTGACGACGCGGAAACCCTCGTCGTGCAACGTCAGCGCCACCAACTTGGTGATACGCGGCTCGTCATCGGCAACGAGAACCAGGGGTTGACTATTCAAATTGCCCTCCTTAAGTGCCCACTCAGACTACGCCCGGGGCATAAGCTCCTTGCCCAGCCGCGATCTATAGAAAGGGTTGCAAATTGAAATGGTTATTGCAGTTCGCCGGTTAGCCGGAGTGAAGCAATAGTGCGCGGCGAAGCCTGGCATTGGTTCGTCCGCGGCATCGGGTTGGCGTTCGGCGTCGCACTGGCGGTCGCGGTCCTGTACGTGACGCTCGTCGGCGCGCGCGTCGCGGTCCTGGTGTTCATCGCGATCCTCCTCGCTTCCGGGCTGGAGCCACTCATCGATCTCGTGCGCTCGCGCAGTGGGATCGGGCGCGGCGCGACGCTGCTCCTCGTTTACGTCGGGTTCTTCGCGGCTGTAGCCGTGCTCCTGCTATTGGTGGTGCCGGGTGCCATCACACAGCTCGGCGAGTTCGGGGCCCGTATCACGCCGCTCTTGAACGACGCGAGGGATTGGGCGCGAACCGTGGAGCCGCGAGCGATCTCGGTGAGTCTTGTCGGGCTGATCGACACGGCGCGGCGAGTTCTCGTGCCTGCGGCGGCGCAGGCGCCCGAGCCCGACCAACTGATCGCCCTCGGCCTCACCTTCGCCGAGATCGTCATCAGCCTGATCTCGCTGCTGGCGTTGGTGTACTTCTGGCTGACCGAGCGCGCCCGCCTTCAGCGCTTCGCGCTCAATCTGTTACCCGCGGACAATCGAGCGGGCGCGCGCGACGCGTGGAACCAGATCGAGCTGCAACTGGGCGCCTGGGTACGCGCCCAGCTGATCCTGATGGGGTCGGTCGGGGTCGCGACCACGGTCGCCTATTTCCTGATTGGTCTTGAGGGGGCCCTATTGCTCGGGCTGATCGCGGCGCTCGCCGAGGCTATTCCTTTGATCGGGCCAGCGCTTGGCGCCGTGCCGGCGCTGATTGTCGCGGCACTCACCGGGCGGATCGAAATCGTCATCCTCGTCGCCGTCGTCTACGTGATCATCCAGATCATCGAGGGCAACGTCCTGGTGCCCTTGGTCATGCACAACGCAATCGGGGTCCCGCCGTTCCTCGTCTTCGTCAGTATCCTGGCGGGCGCCGCGATCGCCGGCATTCCAGGAGCGCTGATCTCGGTCCCACTGGTCGCCGCCCTTCTCGTCGTCGTCGAACGGCTCCAAGCGCGCGAGTCGACCGTGCCGATAAGTCCGAACCAACCGGGTGCCGAGCCCGACGAGCTCGCGCACGAGGCTCCAGGCTGAAAGAGGACTGAAAGTCAACAGGCACCGCTTCCGTACAGTGAGCAACGGGCGGCCCGTCATGCTGCGCACATGGACAACTCGAACGACAGATGGCAACCGCCCACGCCGCCCACCGGCGACCCGGGTGATGAACCGCGACTCGGCGGCGGACAGCCGGGCGATCCCGCAGCCGAGGATGCTCCCATCGGAATACGTGTGGGCCGCAACCCGGCCAACCTCGGCGACGAGGTGGCAGACGAGGGTGACCTGACCTATCCCGAGACGGCGCCGCAGCCGGCCGAGATTTGAACCGGGAGGTCCACATGAGCGGAGGGGCCTACGGCAGCACGAGCGGCACGAAGGAACGCGAGCCACGGACGCTGATGGAGCGGCTGCTCGTCTTCTCGCTGGCTGACGAGATCGAGTCGCTGCGCAGCGAAGACGAGTGGGTCGACAACGACAAGAACTCGCGCACCCTGGCCAAGGACGTCGACTTCCGCGCCCTGTTGAGCGTGCTCCATGAAGGAGCCACGCTCGATGACCAGGACGGCGACGCCCGGGCAAGCGTGCAGGTGATCGAAGGCACCGCCGAGCTCGAGGTGGGCGGCGAGAGGAGTCAGCTCGAAGTGGGCCAGCTCGCGGTTGTCGACACCGGCAGCCCATGGATCGTGCGCGCGACCACCGACTGCGCGCTCTTGATCACGTTCGCCTGGCCCGTCGAGAAGGCCGGGGTCTGACTTCCTCTCGGCGCGGACCTAACCTGATGGAACATGTCCCTCGCTACCTACCGTCGCAAGCGGGACTTCGGCCGAACACCTGAGCCTTCGGGCGACGAGCGGCCGTCCGGGCCGCCCAAGGAAGGCCGTCGTTTCGTGGTTCAACGCCACCGAGCGACGCGGCTGCACTACGACTTTCGGCTGGAGATAGGCGGCGTTCTCATGAGCTGGGCCGTGCCGCGCGGCCCATCGCTCAACCCCGCCGAGCGGCGTATGGCCGTCCACGTCGAGGACCATCCCCTCTCGTACTTCGACTTCGAGGGCGTGATCCCCAAGGGCGAGTACGGCGGCGGCGACGTGATCGTGTGGGACTGGGGCTCATGGGAACCAGAGGAGACGGACGACCCGGGGAAAGCGGTGGCCAAGGGCGAGCTCAAGTTGCGGCTCGACGGCCAGAAGCTGCGCGGCCGATTCACGCTGGTCAAAACTCACTCCGCCAAATCCGGTCCCGACGACTGGCTGCTCATCCACAAGCGCGACGAGGCGGCCGATCCCAACTGGGACGTCGACGAGCACCCACGCTCGGTGAAGACCGGACGTACCAACGACGAGGTCCTCGCCGGCGCCGACGCCGTATGGGATAGCCACGCCCCGGCTGGCCAGGCGGAGATCGACCTCCATGGCGCCCGGAAAGCCCCGCTGCCCGACTTCGTAGCGCCGATGGCGGCTACCCCGGTCGATCGGCCCTTCGATGACGACGACTGGCTGTTCGAGCTCAAGCTGGACGGCTACAGGATCGAGGCTGTCATCGACGGGCCGCGCGTCAAGCTGTGGACGCGCAACAAGCAGGACGCCGCGCGGTATTTCCCGGATCTGGCCTCGGCCCGACCAACCTGGATCAGGGCCGAGACCGCGATCGTCGACGGCGAGGTCGTCGCGCTCGATGATCAGGGAGTGCCGCAGTTCAGCCTCCTACAGGACCGCGCCGGGATGGGGCGCTTTGGACCGCGCGGTGTCGAGCCCGAGAAGGCCGATGGCAAGAAGGACAAGGCCAAGAAGCCGGACTTCGTGGCTCCGGTCGTCTACTACGCCTTCGACCTCATCTACCACGATGGCCGATCGCTGATCAACGTGCCGCTCGAGGAACGCAAGAAGCTCCTCCGCAGCGTGCTTGGCGAGCACGAGCTCGTTCGCTACGGGACGCACTTCGATGGCGGCAAGGAGTTCTTCGAGGTCGTCCGCAAGCAGGGGCTGGAGGGGGTCGTCGCCAAGCTTCGGATGAGCCACTACGAGCCGGGCCGCCGATCGAAGTCGTGGCTGAAGATCAAGATCCGCCGCGAGCAGGAAACAATCGTGGTCGGTTATGAGCCGGGTAAGGGCACCCACTCGGACATCGGCTCGCTGATCCTCGCCGTCTACGAGGGCAAGGACCTGCGCTACGCCGGCGAGGTGGGCAGCGGCATGAACACGAAGACGAGGACGGAGCTCAAGGCCGACCTCGACGCCCACGCCGTAGACGCGCCGCCAGTCGTCAACCCACCCCGCCTGCGCGGTGCCGTGTGGTCGAAGCCGCGTCTCGTCGTGCGCGTGGAGTTCACCGAGTGGACCACCGACGGGTACCTGCGCCAGGCGGCCTACAAGGGGCTCGAGATCGGCAAGGATCCGCGCACCGTCGTGCGGGAGCGGGAGGTGTCGGCGACGGAAGCCAGGGATGAGGCGGGAGCAGAGGCCAAACCGCCGGCTGCGCGCAAGTCGCCAGCGCGCAAGTCGCCAGCGCGCAAGTCGCCAGCGCGCAAGTCGAATAAGAAGAACGACCGAAGCGAGCCGCCACAGGCCGCCACGGCCGCGGAGATGGCGGCGCTCGAGGCCATGGGCAAGGAAGGCACGTGGGAGATCGGCGGGCACGACATCGCGTTGTCCAACCTGGACAAGGTGCTGTTCCCCGAGCCCGGCTTCACCAAGCGCGACCTGATCCGCTACTACGTCACGATCGCGCCGGTGCTGCTGCCCTACCTGCGCGATCGGCCCCTCAACCTCTGGCGCTGGCCGGATGGCGTGACCGGCAAGAGCTTCTGGCAGAAGCAGGTTCCGGGGTACACGCCCGATTGGATCCAGCGCTGGGACTACCCGGAGGCGAGCTCGAGCGAGTCGCACACGTACGTGGTTGCCGACCGCGTGGCGACGATGGCCTGGCTGGCCAACCACGCCACGATCGACATGCACCCGTGGACATCGACGATCCACGCGTACAGGACTCCTACCTACGCGCTGATCGACATCGACCCTGGCAGTAAGACCACGCTCGACGAGGTGATCACGCTGGCCAAGCTGTACCGCGCCGCGCTCGACCACCTCAAGGTCAAGGCATGGCCGAAGGTGACCGGCAAGCGCGGGATCCAGGTCTGGGTGCCAATCAAGCCGAAATACACGTTCGAACAAACCCGAGCTTGGGTGGAGCAGCTGTCACGCGCGGTCGGAGCGGCCGTGCCAAACCTGGTCAGCTGGGAATGGGCGAAGTCCTCGCGGAGCGGGAAGGCGCGCCTGGACTTCACCCAGAACGCGATCAACAAGACGCTCGTGGCGCCTTACGCCGTGCGCCCTGTTGCCAGCGCCGGCGTGTCCGCGCCAATCGATTGGGACGAGCTCGACGATCCCGACCTCCGCCCGGACCGCTGGAACATTCGCACGATCCTGGATCGCGTCCGCGAGCGCGGCGACCTGTTCCGGCCGGTGCTGGAAACAGTGCAGGAGTTGCCGGCGGTCGACTGACCGAGTCGACCAGAATGTATTCTCGACTGCAGGAGACAGAGGGGATCTGCCGAGGTGCGTGAGGTTTCCGAGCCCGTCGTCGAACCGAAAGTGACCTCGAGCGCCCCTGGCGGGGGACGCTCGGCCGCCGCACAGATCGTTGCCCAGCAGGCGGCGATTGCACACATCGGCCAGAGCGCGCTCGGCGCGCAATCGGTCGACGCGCTTTTCAGCGAGGCGTGCGCGCTCGTCAGCCGCGTCCTCGAGACGGAGCTTGTGTCGATCCTGGAGCTAGCGCCCGACGGCGCCAGCCTCAAAGTCATCGCCGGGGTCGGGTGGAGGCCCGGAACCGTCGGGGAGCTGGTGGTGGGCGCGGCGAACGACTCGCAGTCGGGCTACACGATTGCAACCGGCGGTCCGGTGATCGTCGACGATCTAGCCACGGAGGAGCGATTCAGCGTCACTCCGTCCGTGCTCGAGCACGGTGCTGCTTCCGGCATGAGTGTGCGGATTGGCGAGCAAGAGAGGCCGTACGGGGTGCTGGCCGTATTCAGCGGGCGGCGCGGCCGCTTCACCCGCGACGATGCCAACTTCCTCCAGGCCGTGGCCAACGTGCTCGCCGCAGCCGTCGCCCGGTTTCGGGCGGAGGCTGAGGTGCGCGCATCGCGCGACCAGCTCGCCGCGATCGTGTCCACGATCGATGAGGGGATCACCGTTCGTGACCGAGAGAAGCTGATCTTCGCCAACGACGCCGCTGCCCGCCTCACCGGTTACGCGAGTTCCGAGGAGTTGCTCGATGCGTCGGCCACTGTCCTTGGCCGGTACGACCTCTACGACGGCGACGGCAAGCCGCTGGCGATCGATGCGCTGCCGAGCCGGCGTGCAATGGCCGGCGAAGACCGGCCCGAAGCCGTGGTGGGCTTTCGCATCCACGCCACCGACGAGATCCGTTGGTCAGTGGTGCGGGCGACGGCCGTGCGCGACGAACAGGGCGAGATAACGCACGTCATCAACACGTTCCGGGAAATAACGGACGAACGCTGGACGCGTGAATCGCGCGCGTTCATGTCTGAGGCCGTGGGCGTGTTGTCGAGCACCCTCGACGCCGACGAGGCGGCCCGGCGGCTGGCCAACCTGGCCGTCCCGCGCCTGGCCGACTATTGCACGGTCCACCTGCTCGAGCCCGACGGCAGCATCTCGAACGTCGCGCTGGCACATGCCGACCCCGCCAGGCTCGACATTGCCGTCCGCTTGCAGCAGCAGCGGCCGGTGAACGCCTCGGACCCGACCGGCCCACCGCGTGTGATTCGCGAGGGAACCGCAGAACTCCTCCAGATCCTGCCCGAGATGATCGAGGCGGCGGGTCGCCCCGAGGATGAGATGGAGCTCCTCCGTGGGCTCGACATGCGCTGGTACCTGTCCGTGCCCTTGATTGGCCGGCACGGTCCAATCGGCGCACTCTCACTGGTAACTGCGGAATCGGGACGAATGCTCGGCCAGCGCGACCTGGAGCTCGCGGAAGAGCTCGGCGCGCGTGCCGGTATCGCTCTCGAGAACGCTCGGCTCTTCCAGACCTCCGATGATCGTCGTGCCCAGCTCGACGCGGTCCTCGGCGCGCTGGCCGAGGCAGTGCTGGTGTTCGACGGCGAGGGGAAGCTCCGACTATCCAACAGCGCCGCGGAGGACATGTTCGGAGGCATCGTGCCCCTCGACGAGGAGCAGCTTCGAACTCGCGTGGGCACGAATGGCGACGGCGCGCGGCCTTCACCGGAGCGCAGCGCGAGCCCATCCGAGCACCAGCTCGACGGCAGCAACCGTTGGGTGGAGTTGAGTCGTTACCGCGCCGCGAGCGACCAGACGGATGCACAGGCGCACGCTCCCTCCGTGGTGGTTCTGCGCGACGTGACCGCCGCTCGCGCTGCGCGTGAGGCGCGCGACGCCTTCCTGGGCGTTCTGTCGCACGAGCTGCGCACGCCGATCACCACCATCTATGGCGGAAGCGAGCTTCTCGAGCGCGGGCTCGCGCCGGAGCGCCGCGCCGAGATCATGAGCGACATCCGCATCGAGTCAGGCCGACTGGCACGCCTCGTCGAGGACCTGCTCGTCATGACCCGGATCGAAAGCGGGACGGTCGAGATCAGCGACGAGCCGATCCTCGTGCAGCGTCTGCTGCCGTCAATCGTGCACGCGTTCAAGCGACAGTGGCCCGAGGTGAAAGTCAGGCTCAACCTGAGCGAACGCCTCTCGGCCGTCCGAGGCGACCCGACGTACTTCGAGCAGGTCGTGCGCAACCTGCTGACCAACGCCGTGCGCTACGGCGGCGCCACCGAGACCGGCATCGAGGTCACGGCCGACGAGCACGAGGGCGAGATCTCCGTGCTGGTCATAGACCGGGGCCAGGGACTCGGCGACAGCGATCCAGAGAAGCTGTTCGAGCTCTTCTACCGCTCGGACGCAGCTCGTGCCGTGCCGGGCGGTGCGGGCATCGGCCTGTTCGTCTGCCGCCACCTGATCGAGGCAATGGGCGGACGCATCTGGGCCAGGTCGCGCGATGGCGGTGGCGCCGAGTTTGGCTTCACCCTCCCGGTCGTGGAGAGCGACCTCTAGCAGGGGGGCGCAGCAGGGATTGCTCAGGCAGGCTTGCCATCGACCTGCTTGGCGAGCGACTTGATCTCCTCCATCCGCGCGCCCATCCGCTCGAGCTGGTCGTCGGAAAGGATCTGGCGCGCCTTCGGGAACAACTCGCCTTCCTCTTCCTCGATGTGGTGCTCGAGGTTTTCCTTGGCCACGGTGAACTTGGCCAGCCACTCCGGGCTGTCCGTCGGCGTCGTCTCCAGCTCCTCGAGGATCGTGTCGACGACGTGGTGCTCCTCGTACGCCTCGTACGCGATCTCCTCTGACTTGGGGTTGTCGCGCAGGGCCGGGTAGAGCACTTCCTCTTCGATACGCTCGTGGATCTGCAGCTCTGACTTCAGCCGCGCGAAGAGCTCGGTGCGGGTCTTCTCGGCACGTTCTGTTGTCTCCTCGCCCTCCGCGAGCAGCTTCTTGACCAGCTCGTGGTCCTTCTTGAGCAGCGTGATTGCGTCCATTGCTCCCTCCCATTGACCGGGTTTGATCTGTTGGTGTCGGGCGCGCGCCCTTGGTTTGGCCACGCTATGGGCACGCCAATGCAAATGACGCACGACGACGAGGGTCGCGCGTTTCGTCGCGCTTGCAACCGTGGCCGCATGGATCGGCTAGGGCGCGGCCTCGGGAGTGCCGCGTAGCCGGATGACGGGCGTACCAAACAACCACAGGACGCCCGCCAGTGACGCGATCGTCACCACGAACAACGTCTCGCGGACCCCGATCATGCCGCCGAGGAGGCCGCCCAAGAGCGCACCAATGGGTCTGATGCCGTAGTTGATGAAGCGGAAGGATCCCATGACTCGGCTGCGAATCCGGTCCGGCGTGCGTGCCGGGATGATCGCGCCGGCATTTATGTCGAGGACCATCACGCCGAACCCCGCCACGAACTCCATGGTGAAGAGCAAGCCGAGGATGAGCGGCAGTGGCTGGCTGGCGTCGGCCAGCGGGACCAGGATCAGGGCTGCGGGGAAGATGACCAGCCCGAAGACAAATGCCGGGCCGAGGCCAATCCGGCGGCCGATCGTCGAAGCGGTGATGGCGCCGACCACAGCCCCCACCGCGCCGGCACCCAAGGCCAGCCCGAGCAATCCGGGCGAGACGTTCAGTTGGGTCGTCACGTACAGGATGAACAGTGCGTGAAAGCCGAAGTTGAAGAGGTTGAGTGTGGCCGCGGCCAAGATCGTCGGGCGCATGATCGGGTCGCGGAAGATGAACGACAGGCCGGTCACGAGTTGGGCACGGATCGGCTCGGTTGAGGGCTCCACCGGTGGCTCGGGCGTGTTTACGCGCGACAGGAAGAGGGCTGATCCGACGTAGGAGATGGCGTCGACGAGGATGGCTATCGGCGCCGAGAAGAACTGGATCAGCGCGCCGCCGATGGATGGCCCAGCAACCTGCGCCAATGAGCGACTGCCGCTGAAGAGCGAGTTCGCCGCGAGGTACTCGTCGCGTTCCGCGACCGAGACGAAGAGCGTGTTCCAAGAGATGTCGAAGATGACGGCGAGTGAGCCGACCAGGAACGCGACGACAAAGAGCTGTTCAAGCGACAGCATGCCCGCCATGAACGCGAGCGGGACCGTTAACAGGACCGCCGCACGAATGAGGTCGGCGAAGATCATCAGCCGTCGGCGCCGATGAACGCGGTCCAGCCAGACTCCGGCAGGCAGTGAGAACAGCAGGTGCGGGAGCAGCCCGACCGCCGTCAGCAGGCCCATCTGCTCGGCCTCGGCGTGCAGGACCAGGACCGCGACGATGGGTACCGCGAGCAGCGTGATCTGGTCGCCGAAGACAGAGATCGTCTGGCCCAGCCAGAAGTTCCGAAAAGTCGGGCGGCGCAGCAGCAGCGGGATCAGCGGCACTCAACAGGCTCCGGGAGGCGCGGGTCCGGAGAGATCAAGGCACCCCTTGTTAGACTTGGGTTGTCGCTGGCGAGTGGCCAAACGGTAAGGCACCTGACTCTGGATCAGGGGATTGAAGGTTCGAATCCTTCCTCGCCAGCCAACTTCTCGGTTCCTGCACGAATTGATCCCCTAACTGTCATCCCGTGGCTTGACCGCGTCAGCCACAGCGCACCGTTCCCGAGAATCACGGCTCTCTACTCGGGGTACACGGGCGCCGGGGTCGGCGTCGCTGCGGGACTGCGACTCGCGCCGTCCACGAGCCGCCGATCGCCGACTGGCTCTGAGAGTTCAACGGTCATTGGATACGGTCCATTGCCCATGCAGGTCGAGTCAGGCCCGCGGTTTCGGATGTTGATAGCGCCATCGCCTCGTACGCCCGCGCCAACGACTGGGCCGGGGTACCCGCCGGTCTAATGCATCGCCTGCGGGTAGCCGTCGTATCGTCGAGAAACCCGACCCACCAGTCGTCGATCGTGGGTGCGACGCTCGCAAGCCCGATCGTGCCGACGCTCCGCTTGGCCGCGCACTCCCCCGCGAACGCGACCACGCATCGCTTCCCGCACGCCCGCCGCCTTCTCAACTCTCGACGTGAGCTAGCCGGTTGCCCTCATGGCGGGCACCGTCGTGAACATTGCCAGCAGCGCCAGACCGGGGGCGCGTGGCGTGCTTTCGGCTCCCGATCGCCTGCGACGGCGGCGTGCCCTAAGGGATCAGGCGATGGTCAGGCCGAACCACCCATCTGGACAGGCCAACTGCCACTGCCGCGACTGGGCCGTGCTCGCCTACCCTGGAGACGATGACAACCCATGTCTTACGGTCCATTCGCGCCCGCCGTGTCGAACGCGGACGAGGTCCTGTTCGTGTCCGCGCGATCCGCCCGACCGATGCGCTGGAGCTCGAGCGGTTCTACGCCGCGCTCTCGCCGGAGAGCCGCCGGACGCGGTTTTTCTCCGTCGAATCGACGCTCAGCCACGGTCAGTCCCTCTCATTCTGCACAACTGATCACGACCATCGGGAAGGCTTCGTGGCCGTCGTCGACGGCGGTCCGGTCGGCCAGGAGCGGATCGTCGGCCACCTGTGCCTGGAGCCTGACGGTGAGGATGCCGCCGAGGTCGCGATCGCCGTCGCAGACGAGTTCCAGCGCCGCGGTATCGGGCGGCGCCTCATGGCGGCTGGCACGGCCTGGGCGCGCCGCGAGCGCATCGCCCGTTTCACGGCCACGATGTTGGCGAGCAACCCTCCGATCCACCGGCTGCTGGTCGGGCTGGGGCTGCCTGCCCGCGTCCGGTCAGTCGGCGGCGGCGTGGCTGAGATCACGATCGACCTGGTCGGACAGAGCGTCGCCGCGTAGGCGTTCGCTACCATTCCCGCTGCCCAATGAGGCACCGTGATACAGCTTGAGCCCATCCCTGCGCCCCACGCGCTGTCCGCCGCCGAGTTGGCCGAGCGACTTCACGTCGACCCGTCGCAGGGCCTCGATTCGGCCGATGCGGAGGCCCGGCTCGGAGCCCATGGACCGAACGAGCTCGAGCCACCGCGTCGCGTTTCAGTTCTCGCGTCGATCGTCGACGCGGCGACCGAGCCGTTCGTCATCCTGCTGGCACTCGCCGGCGTCCTCGCCGTGGTTCTGGGGGAGGTCCGCGACGGCCTCCTGATCCTTGTCGGTCTGGTGCCGATCGTGGGAGCCGACGTCGTCACGGAGTTTCGCGCCGAGCGGGCTCTCGAAGAGCTCAGGGCGGCGACCGCGCCGCTGGCCGATGTCCGCCGCGACGGCGCCCCGCGAGACGTTCCGGCCCGAGAACTCGTTCCCGGCGACATCGTCCTCCTCCGTGTGGGCGACGTCGTTCCGGCTGACCTCCGGATCGTTCGCTCCAACGTGCTGACGATCGACCGCAGCATCCTGACCGGAGAATCGTTGCCGGAGGAGGCGTCGGCCGCACCCGATCTCGGGGAGGCGGCGCTGGCCGACCGGCGGTCGATCGCGTATGCGGGCACCAGCGTGGTTCTCGGGCAGGGCGAAGGCATCGTTGTCGCCACTGGGCCCGATAGCGAGCTCGGCCGGATCGCCGGTGCGCTGGGCCCCGCTGACCGGGGCCGGTCGCCGCTGCAGCGCGAGCTCGACCGCCTTGTCCGTATCCTTCTGGTCGTCGCGATCGGTCTCATCGCACTCACGATGGGCCTCGGGCTCCTTCGGGGCGCTTCGTTCGGGCAGGCCGTCCTCGCCGGCATCTCCGCGGCGATCGCCGCCATCCCCGAGGAACCGCCGATACTCCTCGCGGTCGTGCTCGGGCTCGGCGCGTACCGCCTCATGCGGAGGGGTGTCCTGGTCCGTCGCCTGAATGCACAGGAGACGCTCGGCGCGATCGATCTCATCGTGACCGACAAGACGGGCACACTGACTGAGAACCGACTGGCCCTCGAGACGATCGTGACTCCCGCCGGGGCGATCGAGGAGCCGGTTCGACGACGGGAGCTGATCCAGGACGCCCTGCGGGCCGAAGACGACGCATGGGGCGCCGGGGAAGGGATCCGCATGGGCTCCTTCACGCGTGCCCTTCGGGCGGCTGCCGGTTCCGACGGTGCCGCCTTCCTCGATCCGGCGGACCTTCTAGAGGCGCGGCCGCCGCGCGACGGGCAACCATATTCGACGACTCGGGCACGGCGGGATGGCGTGATCGAGGAATATGCGCTCGGCGCGCCGGAGGCCGTCCTCTCCCTCAGCCGTGACGCTGACGCGACCGAGGGCTGGCAGACGATCATCGACGCCTCCGCCAGCGCTGGGCGTCGGCTCCTCCTCCTGGCAAGCCGGTTAGAGGACGAGGCCTGGCGGCCTCGGGCGATCCTGTCGTTCTCTGACACGCTCCGAGCCGGCATCCCGGAGGCGCTACGAAGTGCCGCAGCGGCGGGAATCCAGACTCTCGTCGTCACCGGAGACCACCCGACTACGGCGGCCGCGATCGCCCGGGCAGCAGGGCTTACAAGCGAACGGATCCTGACCGGCCCCGAGCTCGACGCCATGGACGACGAGACGCTGCGGGCGTCGCTTGCCAGTCTCCACGTTGTTGCTCGGGCAACGCCCGAACAGAAGCTGCGGCTCGTCCTGGCAGCCCGCTCGACGCACCGTACGGTCGCAGTCACCGGCGACGGGGTTAACGACGCACCGGCACTTCAACAGGCCGACGTGGGTGTCGCGATGGGCAGCGGCACGGCGGTCGCCCGAGAGGCGGCCGACATCGTCCTCGGCGACGACTCCTTCGCGACCCTCATGGGCGGACTCGCGGAGGGGCGGCGGATCGTCGCCAACGTCCAGAAGGGACTCGTGTTCCTCACCTCGACCCACGTCGCGCTGCTCGGTTTCATCCTGGTCGCGACCCTGGCAGGCTTCGGCCAACCGCTCCTCCCGCTCCAGATCCTGTGGCTCGAGCTGTTCATCGACCTGGCGGCATCCGTCGCCTTCGAACGCGAGCCGGCCGAGCCGGACATCATGCAGCGGCCGCCACGGCCACGCGGGGTCCCGCTCCTCACCAGCGGACTCCTGATGCGCATTGCCGTCGCCGGCGGCGTGACGGCTATTGCCGCACTCGCGCTTCTGATCGGCATCCACGGAGGCGGGGATCATGCTCGCTGGGTTGCCTTCACCGCCCTCGTGTTCGGTCAGCTGGTTCGCGCGTACGCGAACCGCTCGCTCGTCCACCCGCTGCATCGGCTCACGGCTAACGGCTTCCTCGCCATCGCCTGCCTCGTAGGCGGAGTGGTCCAGCTGGCCATTCCCTACGTCCCGCCACTCGCCGAAGCGTTCCGGGCGTCACCGCTCAATGGGCTCGAGCTAGCCCTCGTCGCGCTCGTCGCCCTCGGGCCGGCAGTCGTGGCTGAGATCATGCGATCCGTCCGTGGGAGGGTGTGGGTCGCCTGATCGGTCTGTTCATCAACGGCCGACATCGAGGTCCCTGGTGGTCCGGTTTCCCCGAAGGGGCTCTCCCGAACTGATTCCGATCTACCTCGACGCGGGACGCGTCGCGAAGCCATCGCCAGCCGCCAGTAGGGCACGAGCCCGTTTCTAATCAGGCCTCGGCGGGCCGATGGACGACGAGGACGGAAGCATCACCGGCGGCGAGGACATTCCGCGCGACACTGCCCAGGAAGATGCGCCTGACGCCGGTCTGACCTCGGGATCCGATGACGATGAGGTCAGCGCCCGACTCTTGGGTGACAGCGAGGATCTCGGCCGCCGCATCCCCCTTGCGCATCTCGGCGTCGGCCAGTCGGCCCGCTTCAGCCAGGCGCTTCGCCGATCCCCTGGCAATTGCAAGGTGTTCCGCCTCCGCCTCAGCGAGATCCTCTGCATATGCGCGCAGAACCTGCGTGTACATGGTCGGCGCAATGCCGGTGGTCCACGGACGCACGACGTCGGCGACGCTCACGACCCGGATCGGGAGCCCGACGAAGATCGGCCAGCGGGTCAGGACGTCTTCGGCCGCGGCCGCCGTCTTCGAGCCGTCGGTCGCGAAGACGACCCGCTCGAGGGTCGATCGTCGTGCGACAAGGACCGGACAAGGCGCGTGATCGACGACCTCTGTCGACACTGAACCAAGCAGCAACGACGCGATCGGGCCGTGGCCGCGCGAGCCGACGACTACCAGATCGGCCTCGAACTCACCAGCCTGGTCAACGAGCGCGCTCGCCGGTCGATCCCGGAGCAGGACTGCGTCCACAACGCGATTCGGCGCCGACAGCCGACCAACGACCGTGGCCTGGTCGGCCTCGACGTAGGCGATCGCATCACGCTCGAGAACTCGCGAAGCGGCGTCACCTGTCGTCCACGGCAGGAGCTGAAGCGCGGTCGGGTCTATGACGCTGACCACGCGAACCATCGAGCCGGTCGGCCAATCGATCCCAGCGGCTAGAGCGACCGCCTGCGCCGCCCCAGCGGACCCGTCATACGCGACCAGGATCCTCATTTCGGCAGCCTCGCCATCTCGGGCCGCGCGCCCAGATGGGGGCGGAGGCGGATAGAACGCCATCACTTCGACAGTACCCGCGGTCCTTTAGGGATGGTAGGGCCGGATGGCTCGTTTGCACGTTTGATCGGCGCGGTAATCATGCGGTGCCCCCCGAGAGCGTCGTATCAGGGCTAGCCGAGGACGACTCGGACACGGTGGGTGGCGCCGTCGTCGACGAGCGGGATCGCGGCGCCGCCGCCCGTCAGCGCCTGCCCGTCGAGCTCCGACGATGCCACCCCGCGACTGACCCCCTGTGGGTTCTCCACGACAATCTCGTATCTGGCGGAGTGATAGCGGAAGTCGATCTCGTAGCCCGGCCAGGCGCGGGGGATGCAGGGATCGAGCAGGAGCGTCGTTC
>JBBDRY010000039.1:0-8751 GCA_040905225.1 Chloroflexota bacterium
GTTTCGGGGTTGGGTGAAATTCCCGACCGGTGGTCGGTGGACGATCTGCGCGAGTGGTGAGTTCACCAGCCCACGACCCGGCGCCGCACGTGCGGTGGCGGTGGATTCCCTGGCAGGGAGCCGACGGTCAGAGTCCGGATGGGAGAAACGAGGCGCTGCCAGCGTTCGAGTGCGCCTGCACGCCCTCCGATTTCCTCCGAGTTTGCCCCGCACCGTTTCGAGGCGGCCGCATGGAGGGTCAGAGCCCACTTTGGCGACGATCAAGCTGGAAAAGGTTTCGCGCGCGTTCTCGATCGATGGTGCCCCTCTGCCCGTTCTCGAGGACGTCACGTTCGAGGTGCCGGCTGGTCGCGTCGTGGCTGTTGTCGGACCAAATGGCTCGGGCAAGAGCACGCTGCTCCGCCTCATCGCTGGCCTTCTCCCTGTGGATCGCGGCGTGATCACGATCGACGGTAGGCCGGTGACTGACGCCGACCAGCGGGTTGGCCTCGTCTTCCAGGAGCCACGTCTACTTCCCTGGCGAAAGGTGATCGACAACGTCGCGTTCCCGCTCGAGCTGGTCGGCGTCGCCACCACCGAGCGGCGACAACGCGCGCGGGCGCTGCTCGAGCTGGTCGGTGTGGCTCCGTTCGCCGAGGCCTATCCGGCACAGCTGTCGGGGGGCATGCGCCAACGGGCGGCCATCGCCCGCGCGCTCGCCCGTGACCCCGAGGTCCTGCTGCTGGACGAGCCGTTCAGCGCCCTGGACGCCCTGACGCGGGAGCGGTTCGACAGTGAGCTGCTCGATCTGTGGCAGCGCATCGGGGCCACGGTGGTGGTGGTAACTCACAGCATCCCAGAGGCAGTTTTCCTCGCAGATGAGGTCGTCGTCCTCTCCCCGCGGCCGGGACGAGTCGTCGCCCGGGCGCCCGTCCCGCTGCCACGCCCACGCGCCGTGGCCACGTACGAGGACCCTGCCTTCGCGCGAATGGCGGCCACTATCCGAGCCCACCTGCGGGGGACACCGATGGAACAGGCGGCCCAGGAAGCTGCGGCAGCACCCATCCGCGATGTCCTGGAGCGCGCCGGGTCCCCAGCCTGGTTCGACCCATTCGGAACGACGTAATGACTCGCATGCGTGGAACCGTCCTGCCAGTCGCGCTTGCGGCAGTCGTTTTCGTGCTCGCGTGGAAGGCCGTTGTGGTGATCGGAAACTTCGGGACATGGATCCTGCCGCCGCCTGAGACAGTCGCCGCGCGCCTCATCGACGCGTGGCTCGATGGCACCATGGCGCCGCACGTGCTCGCCACGCTGTCAGAAATCGGCTGGGGCTTCCTCGTCGGAGCCTCGCTAGGCGTCGTTATGGGCCATTTCCTCGCCCGCTCACCGCTTGCAGAACGGTTGCTGTCTCCCTACCTGGTCGCTGCCCAGGCGACGCCAATCCTCGCCCTAGCCCCTCTCCTGGTTCTGTGGCTTGGGACAGGCCTCACCGCCAAGGTCGTGATCTGCGGGTTGATCGTCTTCTTTCCTGTCCTGGTGGCGACCATCGTCGGCATCCGCTCGGTCGACGGTCGCCTCCTCGAGCTGGGACACAGCTTGCGGGCCACTCGCTGGCAGGTGGTGCGCCACCTGGAGATCCCCGCCGCGCTGCCCCAGATCCTGGGCGGCATGCGCGTGGGGGCCACGTTGGCAGTCATTGGCGCGATCGTCGGCGAGTGGTTCGGCGCGGACCGCGGCCTGGGCTACCTCATCAACCTTTCCCGAAGCAGCCTGTTCGATATTCCGTTGATGTTTGCCACGCTCGTGACCATCGCCGCCATCGGCGTTCTTCTCTATCTCGCGGTTGTGCTGGTCGAGCGCGCGCTCGTCGGCTCCTGGAGGTGATCGTGCTCCGTCTATTCCTCCTCTCTGTGCTGATCCTCGCGGTCGCCGGTGCCTGCGCACCGGGGCCGGCGTCGACCCCCCAGCGCACACCCCTCTCCGTCGGTCTGGGCTACATCCCGAGCGTCCAGTTCGCTCAGTTCTACCGGGCACAGCAGCAGGGCTACTACCGTGACACGGGGCTCGAGGTCACCTTCCAGAACCAGATCGACCCGAACCTGATCACGCTCATCGGGCAGGGGGCGGTCGACATCGGCCTGGCCGACGGCACCAGCGTCATTCCGGCCGCCGGCCAGGGCATCCCCGTCCGTTACGCGGCCACCATGTACGCGCGATTCCCGAACGTCGTGATGGCGGGCGCCGATAGCGGAATCCTGACCGCAGCCGACCTGGCGGGACACTCAGTTGGCATCCCGGGTCGGTACGGGTCGAGCTGGATCATGCTCCAGGCCCTGCTGGCCTCGGCCGGCCTGACTCCGGACGACATCGAGATCCGTGACTATCCCGAGTTCGGACAGGGAGTCGCACTGCGGTTGGGCGAGGTCGACGCAGCCACGGGATTCCGAAACAACGAGCCGGTTCAGCTCGCCCGCGAGGGCTTCGCAACGAACCTTCTGGCGATCGACGAGATCACGCCGCTGCCCGGCCCGGGGTTGACCGTTGGCGAGTCCACCCTGGCGAGCAAGGGTGAGTCGTTACGGGCGTTCGTCGCGGCCACGCTGCGGGCGATGGACGAGATCGGTGCGAACCCTGAGCTTGGGCTCGATGCGGCCATAGTCGTGGTTCCGGAGCTGGCCGAGCAACGCGAGGCGCAGCGCGCGATCCTGGATGCCACGATCGCGATGTGGAAGAGCCCATACACTGCCCAGCACGGGCAGGGCGCAATCGACCGCGAGGCCTGGGCGACGTCGCTCGAGTTCATGCGCGGACTGCCGGGAACCAACATTCCAGCGGATTTGACGGCCGATGAACTGGTGACGGAGGACCTGCTGCCGTGACGGACAAGGACGAGCCGCGCTCCGAGCCCGGCCATGCGACGCCGGAGGGCTACACGTCCGAGAAGCCAGCCCCTTCCGAGCTCGGCAAACCAGGCACGCCGGGCGCGGCCGCGGACGCCGACCACGACTCGGCGGCGAGCGTCGCCGATCACGACTCACAGACGGACATGGACGCGCACACGTCACTCTCGGACGACGACCACGGCCACGCCGAGCCGCGGTTGGGGCCAATCGACTGGGGCGCCTGGGCCTACGCCCTGGTCGGTGCGGCTGCGGCGCTGGTGGTCGTTGCGCTCTTCTGGGTCGCGATCAGCTAGCGGAGCTAGAAAAGGCCGACCGTCTCGCCGTCGGCGTTGATATCGACCTCTTCCCCGGACGGGTTCGAGGGCAGCCCCGGCATCATCAGCATGTCGCCGCAGTAGGCAGTCACGAATCCGGCGCCGGCGAAGAGCCGCGCGTCACGGATAGGCACGCGGAATCCCTGTGGTCGACCCTTCAGGTTGGGGTCGTGGCTGAGCGACAGTGCGGTCTTGGCCATGCACACGGGTAGATGGCCGTAGCCCAGGCGCTCGAACTCATGCAACTGCTTGGTAGCCTCGCCGCTGATGTCGACGCCGTCCGCGCCGTAGACCCGCGTGGCGATTCGGGTGATGCGCTGCTCGAGAGTCGCTTCGTCCGCTGACAGGAAGCGGAAACCTGGTGCACCGTCGCTTGCCGCCTCCCAGACGGCTCGGGCGAGATCCTCCGCCCCTGCGCCGCCGCGGGCAAAGTGATCGGTGACCACCGCGGCACGCGCGCCCGCTGCCAACGCCGCCTCCTGGACGACCGCGATCTCTGACGCCTTGTCGGTGGGAAACGAGTTGATCGCCACGACCGCGGGGACGCCATAGCCGGTGACGATCTCGATATGGCGCACGAGGTTGGCGCAGCCCCGCTCTACGCCCTCGGGATCCTCTTGGGCGAGTACCGGGTCGAGCGGCTTGCCCGCGACGACATGCCCGACACCGCCATGCATCTTGAGCGCGCGGATGGTCGCCACGATCACCGCGGCGGCGGGCCTGATCCCCGACAGGCGGCATTTGATGTCGATGAACTTCTGGAAGCCCATGTCCGATCCGAAGCCTGCCTCGGTGCAGACCGCGTCGACCAGCTTCAGGGCAATGCGATCGGCCACGACCGAAGAGTTGCCATGGGCGATGTTCGCGAATGGGCCCGCGTGGATGAATGCCGGGCCGCCCTCCAGGGTCTGGACGAGGTTCGGCTTCATCGCGTCACGCAGCAGGACCGTCATGGCGCCGGCGACGCGCAGGTCATCGAGGGTGACGGGCTGGCCTGAATAGTTCTCGGCGACGATGGAGCGGCCAAGGCGACGGCGCAGGTCGTGGATGTCGTCCGCGAGGGCGAGGATGGCCATGACCTCGGAAGCTGCGGTGATGTGCCATTCCGACTCACGGACGTCCTTGGCTTCGCCCAGGCCGAGCATCACGCGACGTAAGGCGCGGTCGTTGACGTCGATCACCCGCGGCCAACGGATGGTGGCCGGCTCGATGCCGAGCTTGTTGCCACGGAAGATGTGGTTGTCGAGGAACGCGGCGCCCAGGTTGTGCGCCGCAGCGACCGCGTGCAGGTCACCGGTGAAGTGGATGTTGATCTCTTCCATCGGCAGGACCTGGCTGTAGCCACCGCCCGCGGCGCCGCCTTTCAGGCCGAAGACCGGGCCGAGAGAGGGCTGCCGGATGGTCGGCGCGGCGTGTACGCCGATCCTGTTCAAGCCCTGCGCAAGCCCGATCGTCGTGGTCGTTTTGCCTTCACCGAGCGGCGTGGGCGTGATCGCGGTCACGACGATCTCGCGGCCATCAGGTTTGTCCGCCAGGCGCTGTAACACCGTGGCGCGAATCTTCGCCTTGTGCGGTCCGTAGAGCTCGAACTCGTCGGGGAGCAGGCCGAGCTCGGCCGCGATTTCGCTGACCGGTCGCAGTCGCGCCTCGCGAGCGATCTCTAGGCTGGATTTCATCTCATCGGCCGAGGCGTGGTTGGTTTTTCAGCAGGTCAGGCGGCGCGGCGTTTTCGGGCGCGGCCGGCGAGGATGGGATGCCCCGTTTCCTGCCACCGCGCGGCGCGGATGAGATGCTCGAGCAGCACGGCGTTAGTGACCGGCCCGACGCCGCCGGGGACGGGCGTGATCCCCTCGGCCACCTTGCTGGCGCTCTCGAACTCGACGTCGCCGACGATGCCCGAGCGCAAGACGTTTATGCCTACGTCGATGACCAGGGCGCCGGGCATGAGCATGTCGCCGTTGACGAGCCCGGCCGCTCCCGCCGCGGTTACCACGACCTCGGCACGCTTGACCTCCGCGGCCAGGTTGCGCGTCCGCCGGTGGCAGATCGTCACGGTGCAATGCTCGCGCACCAGGAGCAGCTGGACGGGCTTGCCGACGACGTTGCTGCGGCCGATCACAACCGCGCGCTTGCCCTCGAGGTCGTATCCGTAGAACTTGGGGATCTCCACGGCCGCCTCCGCGCAGGCCGGCAGAAAACCCTCGTAGCCGAGCGTCATCAGTCCCGTGTTGAGCGGGTGGATACCGTCGATGTCCTTGGCCGGCAGGATGGTGTCTGTCACGGTCGAAAGAGGGATGTGCCGCGGCAGCGGCTGCTGGACGATGATCCCGGCTACCTCCCGGTCCGCGTTGAGCGCCTCGATGTGCGTGCGCAGCTCATCTGCGGACGTGGTCCGCGGCAGCTCGATGACGCGGCTGGGCACCCCGACGGCCTGGCACGTGCGCACGATCTGTTGTACGTACACGCTCGAGGCCAGCTCGTGCCCAACCATGATCGCCGCGAGCGTCGGGCTGTGGCCGTAGCGACGCCGAAAGGCGCCGACCTGCCGGCGTACAGCTCCGCGGATCTCCGCCGCAAGGCCGCGTCCATCGAGGACACGCGCGGACCCGACCGCGCCTTTCGCACGCACGGGCGTGGCCGCGCGCTCTGCGACGGTCAAGCGCGCTCCGGCGAGCGCAAGTCGCCGCGGCCCACGCGCTGCGCCACTCGCGCAAGCGTGCGGTCTACGTCGCGCAACAGCTCGTTGAGCTCAGCGTTCGTTCCGCCGGCATAGCGCTCGTCGCCGACCATGGGCAGGTTGATGATCACGTTCGCCGCTGCGCCGTGGGCAGCCGCGGCGCTCAACCGGCCGGCCACTTCCAGGTCGCTTGCCGCGTTGAGATTGCTGCGTCCCGCGAGCTCGGCTAGCTCCTCGAGCAGCCGTGCGCATTCGCGAACGACCTCCAGGGGCACATCCGAGGCCTTGCGCGCGGCTGACTCTGTTGCCCGGGTCCGCGCGGATTCCTCTTCGGGCGTCTCACGCGCCATCTTGCGCGCGGCAGAGAACGCGGCGTACGCGCGGGCATCGTCGTCGGCGAGCGTCAGCAGGCGCGTGCGGGCAGCCTCGGCGGCTTCCAGGGCGCGCTCGTTCGTGGCGCGGTACGGCTCGTACTTGGGCCGGTCAAGCGATAGCCGCGCGACCATGGCCACAAGGCTCGCCGCGATGCTTCCGCAGACGGCCGAGGCGCTACCGCCGCCGGGGACGGGCTCGGCCGACGCCAGCCGTTCCGAGAACTCGGCCAGCGTCAAATTCGCGAGTGTTTCCTGGGACCCCGCCATGGCCCCGATTGTCGCACCACCTCCGGGGACAGGGCACAGCCCCCGGCGTGTTGGAGTGCGACTTCTCCTCCGCGGTCGGCCTTGGGCCGCCGCTGCGCGCGAAGCAGTCGGCTCCCGGCTCACGCCGGGGTCCGACCGTCGCTTGCGATCAGGCGGCTTCGAAGCCCTCCAGCAGCCAGCGGCGGCCACGCCGCTCGTAGGCCAGCCGGAGGCGCGCATCTGGCGTGCGCACCTCGAAGATGCGGCGCGGGCCGCGCTCGACCGGATACGCGGCGAGCTCGTCGCGAACGTTCGCGATCTCGATCACCGGCACTCGCTCATGCGCAAAGCGAATGGAGCGTGGGCGGCCGTCGAACAGGCCCGTGCTGACGTCTACCTGTGTCGGGGTGACTCTGACGATTGCCATTTCTGCGCCTCCTGCGCGCCGTCCTGTGGCCTCCGCTGGCGCGGATGCCACATTCCGCTTTGCGAACATCTGTTCTAGAGCGATACGCTATTCGAACGGGCGTTCGGTTGTCAATACCGAACAGATCTTGTCGGCAGGGCACAGCCTCGGCCCGGCGCGTGACAGCTAGCTTGTCACTCCGTGTCGGTCGTTGGGGCGTGGCTGGGATCGCGCTCGAACGGGGAGCCCACATCCGCCTGGAGCAGGCTCGCCCGTCGTATCGACCGCGGGCCGTAGCGCTTGCGCAGTGCGTCGGTAGCCTCGACGGCACGCCTGTGTCGGTCGTCCTCTTCGTGGAACATCGGGATTTGCCGCTGCTCCGCCAGACCGGTGGCTGCCACACCAAGGAGCCGCACGCGCATCCCCTTGACCTCGGGCCGGGCGAGTGCGCCGGCCGTGCGCCAGATGATGTCTGTCGAATCCGTGGGGTCCTCGAGCGTCCGCTGCCTGGTGATCGTGACGAAATCCGAGTCGCGGATCTTCACTGCAACCGTCGCCCCAAGGACTCCCGAGGCGCGCAGCCGGCCGCCAACGCCCTCGGCCAGCGCGAGGAGCGTGCGCTGGATGACAGCCCAATCGTCTGTGTCGACATCGAAGGTGTGCTCGTGGCTGATCGACTTGGCCGCCATGTCCCCGCCCACTTCGGTATCACCCACGCCGCGCGCCCGGGCCGAGAGAACGGCGCCCTGGCTGCCAAAGCGCCGCACAAGCACGTCAACAGGCAGCGCGGCGAGATCGCCGATCGTCTTGACGCCGTAATCGGTCAGCGCCAGCCGCGTCTTGGCGCCGACCCCCCACAGACGCTCGATCGCCAGTGGCGCGACGAACGACTCCTCCTCGCCCGCGGGCACCACCACGAGACCGTCCGGCTTGCGCAGGTCGGACGCGATCTTCGCCACCAGCCGATTAGCCGCAACGCCCACCGACGCGGTCAGCTCCAGCTCGTCGCGGATGGCCTGCCTGATCTTTCGGCCGACTTCCTCGCCGCTACCGAAGAGCCCCTCCGTGCCGGTCATATCGAGGAACGCCTCGTCTATGGAGAGCGGCTCGATCTGCGGTGTGTAGCGGCGGAGGATGTTCATGACCTCGCCGCTGACCCGCTGGTACTTGCGCCCATCAACCGGCACGAAGATCGCGGCGGGGCAGAGCACGCCGGCAGTCCGTAGCGGCATCGCAGAACGTATCCCGAAGACGCGCGCTTCGTACGACGCGGTGCTAACGACGCCACGATCGTTTGGCCCGCCACCGCCGACGACCACAGGCTTGCCGCGCAGCGCTGGGTTATCGCGCTGCTCGACGGCCGCGAAGAACGCGTCGAGATCTACGTGAAGGATCGTCCGCGCACCGGCCACGAGCCCATCATGCACCCGCTCCCGTGACACGTAGTACGGCACGCGAGCCGCCGGGGATAATGCCCGGGCTGTGTGTGGTATTGCAGGGGTCGTCGCGTTGAACGGGAGTGATCCCGCGCCGGGTGCTGCCGCCTTGATGCGCGACGCGATCCTTCACCGCGGTCCCGACGGAAACGGGGAATACGACGCCCTGGGAGTGAGCCTCGCCGCGTGCCGGCTGGCGATCGTCGACCTCGAGCCCCGCGGCCTTATGCCGATGGCTTCCGAGGATGGCCGATTTCACATCGTGCACAACGGCGAGATCTACAACCGACTCGAGCTGCGGGGCGCCCTCGAGGCCCGCGGCTGCCGGCTGCGCACGACCACCGACACCGAGGTGATCCTCCAGCTATTCGCGCTCGACGGCCGGGCCATGCTCGATCGACTGGACGGAATGTTCG
>JBBDRY010000040.1:0-2334 GCA_040905225.1 Chloroflexota bacterium
AGTGATGCGCCGGGCTCCGTTCGCCCGCGCAGGGTCTCGGTCGCGCCGTAGACCGTGGCGCCAGATTCGGGCCTCGAGATCCTGATCGCGGGCGGCATGCTGTCACGAATGATGTTGATCGGTGCCGATAGCTCGCCCTCGCCGCCGTCTCCGACAAGCGTGGCCCGGATCTCGTTTCCGCCCTCCGCGAGCTCAACGTCGGTGACCCGGAACGCTTCGTCCGCGGGCACCGGCCGCTCGCGCGCCAGTCGTTCATTGACGTAAACGCGGAGTCGGTCCGCGACCGCGCGCCCGAGGCCCGGAGGAAGCATTCCGGCGACATCCACGCTTGGTGACCGCGTGAGCGCCGACTCCGGCTCCAGAAGCGTTGGCGCGGGTGGGCGGGGTGCTGGAGCGTGGGTGGGTCCGGCGCCAGTCCGGTCGCTGTTATCGAGCGTCCCGCTGGCGAACGCTATGCCGGCGCCGATCAAGAGGACGAACGCTCCAGCCACGCCGATTCGGCGCGACCAGCCCACGCGTCGCGCCAGCTTTCGTTCGTTTCGCCCGCGACCGCGCGCGGCCGGGCGAGCGCCCTGGCGGCGGGTACTCTGGGTACTCCGCCCCCCTGCCTGACCACGTTTCGAAGTTCCCGGCATCCAAGCAAATTGTGGCGGCGTACGGCCTGCCACGTCCGCCCACTCTGCGCGTGTACGCTAGTGGCAAGGTACCGGTCGCGTGCCGTCCAGGGAGGTCGAGTGGATTCGTCGCGCAAACCGCTGGCAACGCTGGCTCGCACGGCACTCCAAGGACGTTCCCTCCCGCCGGCCCCGCCGCGCGGGCCCATCAGCAGGGTCTCCAGCAGCCTGCTCATGCGGCGGCCGGCCGAGCCACCCACGGGCGTCACTCCGCCGCGTATCCCGTTCGGCCTGCCCAACCTGCGGCGCAACGTGTGCCCGCACTTCTACATGACCGGCCCGCGCGGCCCCATCCCCATCACGGCACCGCATCTGCTCAAGGCGCTGATGCGCCAGGACACGAACGTCGCACGCTGTCAGCTGCGTGGTGGCGTTCACCTGGAGCAGAGCTACGTGTCTGACATCTGCCTCTCGCCACGCTTCAACCAGTGCGTGTTCTACGAGGACGAGCTGGACATCTGACGATCAACGAGCAGGACGCCGATCCGCGTTATCGGGACGTCCTTGGACGACTCCAGGCGCGCGGACGCTTCGGGATCCGGCTTGGTCTCGGCCGGACCCGTGTACTGCTACGCCGGCTGGGCGACCCGCACAAGGGTCTCCGCGGCGCGCTGATCGGCGGAACAAATGGCAAGGGGAGCACCCAGGCGCTCGTCGCCGCAGCGCTCCGCGAAGCCGGTTATCGGGTGGGCCAGACACCCAAGCCGCACCTTGTCACATACCGCGAGCGGATCGTGATCGATGGCGAGCCGATCTCGCCGTCCGACTTCGCGGACGTGGTCGATGAAGTCCTGACCCACGCGGAAGCGGTCGCGGCGCGGGAGGGCCCGCCGACAGAATTCGAGGTGCTGACGGCCGCGGCGTTCTGTTGGTTTCAACGCTCGGGAGTGGATGTCGCCGTGGTCGAGGTTGGCCTGGGCGGCCGACTCGACGCCACGAATGTGTGGCAGGGCGGCGTCAGCGCCATCACGAACGTCGCGCTCGACCACATGGAGTACCTCGGCGAAACCGTGGAGAAGATCGCGCTCGAGAAAGCGCAGATAATCAAGCGCCGCGACGTCCAGGCCGTGACCGCAGCCACGGAGCCTGCGCTCGCCGTGATCCGTCGGCGGGCAACGCGCGTCGCCGTGCCACTCGACGTCGTTGAGCCATTGACCGTTACCGCGCTCGACCGCGCGGCCCTGCACGTACTTGCGTCTGACGGCACGCCGATGCGCATCGGGCTGCTCGGCCGGCACCAGGCGCAGAACTCGGCGGTCGCGCTGGGCATCCTGGACGGCCTCGAGAAGGCCGGCATCGCAACTGTCACCCAATCCCAGCGCGTATCCGCGTTCGCGAGTGCCCGCTGGCCGGGCAGGCTCGAGCTCATCAGCCGGCCGGGCGAGCCGGACGTCCTCCTCGACGGCGCCCACAATCCACACGGGATGGCTGCACTGGCCGTAGCCCTGGGCGAGTTGCTGCCGCAGACAACTGCAAGCTCACCGACGGTCCTGATGGGTGTGCTGGCCAACCACTGGCAGGAGGGCATGCTCGACCCGCTCATCGACGCCATCCCCAAGGCTGCGCTCATCGCGACGCGCGTTCCCGATTCGACGGGATCGCTCGAGCCGGCCAAGCTGGCCGCGGCCTGGGGCGCCGGCGCCGCGATCATCGCGGATAC
>JBBDRY010000040.1:2434-8693 GCA_040905225.1 Chloroflexota bacterium
GCCGCTGCCGTCCGCCAGGCTGAACAGATGGCGGCCGAGGGAGCCGACCTTCTGGATGTCGGTGGTCAGTCGACCCGCCCCGGGCACGCCGACATCGATCCAGCCGAGGAGCGCCGGCGCACTGAGCCCGTGGTTCGCGCAATCCGATCAGCGTTGCCGGACATGCCGATCAGCATCGACACGACCAAGCCCGAGGTTGCACAGGCAGCCCTGGACGCAGGAGCCGACCTACTGAACGACGTATGGGGCACTGCTGAATCCACTGACCTCGCCCGACTCGCCGCTGAACGCGGAGTTCCGCTGGTGCTGATGCACAACCGCGCGGAAGCGCGCTATCGAAACGTGGTCGCCGAGGTGGTTGCCGATCTCCAGCGTGCCCTGGAGCGCGCGCTCAGCGCAGGCGTTTCATGGGAGGACCTGATCGTCGACCCGGGAATCGGCTTCGGCAAGACGCCCGAGCACAATCTGGCGGTGCTGCGTGACCTGTCCCTGCTCACGGCGCTCGGGCGGCCTGTGCTTCTGGGCACCAGCCGCAAGTCGACCATCGGCAGGGTTCTCGACCTGCCCGCCGATCAACGCCTGGAGGGCACGCTCGCCACGACCGCCCTGGCCGTGGCCGCCGGCGTCGACATCGTGCGCGTGCACGATGTCCAGGCGAACGTACGCGCCGCGCGCATGGCGGACGCGGTCGTTCGCGGCGGCTGGCATGACGGCGCGGTCGAATGAGCGACCGGATATTCCTGCACCAGATGCAGTTCGAAGGCCGTCACGGCGTGGGCGAGGAGGAGCGCAGCCTGCCCCAGGTGATCCAGCTCGACGTCGAGGTCACGCTCGATCTACGGGACGCAGGGAAAGCCGACGACCTGGCGCAAAGCGTCGACTACAGCGAGGTGTTCGAGCGCTGCCGCGCTATCGTCGAGGAGCGCAGCTTCCACCTGCTCGAGGGCATCGCCGAGGCAGTTGCGGCCGATCTCCTGGATAGCTTTCCGCCCGTCGAATCGGTGCTCGTGCGAATCAAGAAGCCGGGTGTGCCGATCGATGGGGTGCTCGAGTACGCCGGCGTCGAGATCGAGCGTACCCGCGTATAAGCGACGGGCGGTGGATAGATTTCCTTCGCCGGCCTTCGGCCGGCTACGCGCGAAGCGGGCTGTTGCCGGCGTTCCGCCGGGCACCGCCCTCGCTTTTAGTTACTCCAGGTCGGCTGGACGCGTGCCCAGAGTCAGCCCCATCGAAAGTGTTGCGCCTTCGCGCAGCACGCTGAGCGTGAGGCGATCGCCCGGTTCGTACAGGCTGAGGATGTCATCGACCCCCTGCGCCGCGTCGATCCGTTGCCCGTCGATCGACGTGATGATGTCATTGGCCTTGAGACCGGCCGTCGTGGCGGGACTGTCCGGCCAGATGGGTGGCTTGCCATCAGCCGTTTCGGGCGCGATCCACGCCCCGTAATCGATCGGCAGGTCGTTCTCCTCGGCCGCGTTGCGATCGATGGTCACGTACACGATCCCGATCCATGGGCGGCTGAGCGGCTTGCCGGCGATTGCCTGGCGCATGATCGGCTTCGCGATGTTGATCGGGATCGCAAAGAAGATGCCCTGCGCGCTCTCGGCGAACGCCGTGCTCACGCCGACGACGCGGCCCGCTGCATCGACGAGCGGCCCGCCGGAGTTGCCCGGGTTGATCGCCGCGTCGGTTTGCACGAGGTTGCGCAACTGCCGGCGTTCGCCCGTCACAGGATCGGTGACCACCAGCTCGCGTCCCAGGGCCGAGATGACGCCCGAGGTGACGCTGTTGGTGAAGGTGCCCAGCGGACTGCCGATGACGATCGCCGTCTGACCGGGTTTGAGCGCTCCCGAGTCGCCGATTCGGGCGGCAGTCAGGCCGGTCGCGTCGATCTTGACGATGGCGAGATCGGTCAGCGTGTCGACGCCGTAGACAGAGCCCGGGAGCCGGCGGCCGTCCTGGAGCTCAACAGTGACCTGTGTGGCATCGGCCACGACATGCCGGTTGGTGAGAACCCAGCCGCTGGCGTCGTAGATGATCCCCGAGCCGACACCGGTCTCCGGCAGCGAGAACGGATCTGTCGCGGCGCCTGAGCGGACGGTGATGGTGACAACGGCCGGGCTGACTGCCTCGGCGGCCTCGGTGATAGCGGTCTGCTCATCGACGATGACCGTCTGGGCGCTCGACTGGGGCGCGAGTGTGGGCTGCGGAGAGGCCTGGCTCGAGAGCGAGCTGGTCGATAGCCCGCCGCCGTAAAGCAGGGCAAGGTACGTGCCGGCTGATCCCACGGCGCCCGCGATCAGCGCGACGAAGATGATCATCACGAGGTATGGCCCCGACCGACCACCCTGCCGCCGCCGCCGGTCCTGCCCTGGGAGTGGCTCGAGCCAATGCTGCGGAGTCTGCTGCGACCAGCCGGGCGCGGCCCAGGGCATACGCGACTCGTATGGCGGGCTGTACGTGCCGGTTCGGCCATACGCCACGCCCGCGTTTGGAGGCTGCGCTGCGTCCGGAGGAGCCGGGTTGTGGGTCTGAGTTGCCGGGTCGATCGGAATGTCGGGCTGACCCGGATCGCGCGGTTCTGTCACAGGAGCTTATTCACGGCACTCCAAGGGTGGCACGAACGGCGTTCAGGCGCGAACAGCGGCCGGTGAAGAAACGGACACGTCGCGCGGAAGCGCCACCGAAACCTGCGTGCCTGCCCCAGGTGTGCTGCTGATTGCCACGCGACCGTCATGCATCTCGACTATCGAGCGAACGATCGACAAACCGAGACCCGATCCGGCCGCGCGCGACTCATGCGCCTGCGCCCCGCGGTAGAACCGCTCGAAGACCATCGGCAACTCCTGCGGATCTATGCCCACGCCGGTGTCCGCGACGCGCACCTCGGCGCCCTCCTTGGTCTTCTCCAGCGAGACCTCGACCATCCCACCGGCGGGGGTGAACTTGATCGCGTTCCCGATCAGGTTGCCCAGCACCTGGCCGAGGCGCTGGGGGTCATGGCGCTGGCGGATTGGCTCATCGGGGACCGCCACGGTCAGAGTGACGCCCTTGCGTTCCGCGCTGGGCATTGCCTGTTGGACCGAGCTCTCGACCACCGCTCTGAGGTCGTCCGGGCGCATGTCGAGCAGCACTAGGCCCGATTCCAGCTTGGACAGCTCGAGCAGGTTCGTGGCCAGCCAGTCCAGCCGCTCGATCTGCTGGCGGCTCTGCTCGATGAACTCATTGCGCGTCGCGTCGTCCATCTCTGTTTCGTCGGCGAGCAGCTCATTGAACGTGCGCAGCGCGGCGATCGGCGTGCGCAGCTCGTGCGAGACATCGGCAAGGAAGTCGCGACTGCGGTCGCGATCGCGCCGAATGAACTCGATCGAGTTCTGGAGCCGCTCTGCCATCGCGTTGAACGCGTCCGAGAGCTCGCTGACCTCCGGGGAGGAGCTTGGGCGCACGACACGTACGTCCAGCTGTCCCTCTGAAAGTGCGCGAGCCGCGCCAGTGAGACGACGGATTGGGTGCGTCAGGCGGTCGGCAATGAAGATCGAGGTGATAACTGCCGCGATCAGAGCGAGGATCGCGGCCACGGCCATGACCTCAACGATGGTCTGAAGCGTCTGTGCTCGGAAAGTAAACGGCTCAGAGAGGCGGACGGTCACGAGCCTGAGAGGCGCTCCCGCTCCCGATTGGGTCCAGAACTGGTCGGGCAGGCTGAAGGGGCTCTGGATAGAGATCGGCTCGCGTTGCTGACCCGGCTGCGCCAGCTCATCACCGAGCGGGACGAACAGCTCGTAGGCGACCTGCTCCGGATGGTCAGGCTCAGTCGAGATGGTGACCGTCACGTTGGCCTGCGCGACGGTCTTTGCAAGCTCGAACACGAAACCGGAATCTGGTGCACCCAATGCGCTGCGGACCCCATCCGCGGCACTCAGAGGTTCCGTCGGCACCAGGATTGGACGCGGTGCCTCGCCGCCGCTGGCCTGGTACTGCAACAGCTCCTGGGTGATGAACAGGTTGACTTCGTTCGCTCGCCGTTGGAGATCCTGCGTCGACTGCTGTGCGAAATAGCCGTCGAGTAGTCGGGGAAGGGTGATGAACACGAGGGCCAGCGAGATCGCGACCACGGCCAGGAAGGCGAAGACGAGTCGCGCCCGCAGGCCGGTTGCGAAGCGCGGAACGAGACGGCGCATCAGGCGTTCCTAGCGTTCGGCGAAGGCGTAGCCCGCTCCGCGAATGGTCAGGATGAATGCCGGATCGGACGGATCGTCCTCGAGCTTCTCGCGCAGGTGGCTGACGTGGACGTTGATCGTCTTCTCGTCCTGGTCGAGCGCCTCGTAGTCGCGCACCAGCTCGAGCAGCTCGCGCCGGGTGAAGACGCGGCCGGGCTTGGACGCAAGGTGGCGAAGGATCTCGAACTCGGTCGCGGTCAGGCTGATGCGGCGCGTGCCGCGCTGGACGCGGCGCCGCTCCAGGTCTATGAGCAGGTCGCGGTGACGGATGACGCGGCCGCCGGCTGCATCGGCCAGGTCGCCGTACGCGCGCCGGAGCAGCGACTTGATGCGACTCATGAGTTCGCGCAGCCCGAACGGCTTGGTCAGGTAGTCGTCCGCGCCGAGCTCGAGGCCGATGACCTTGTCCATCTCCTCGTCGCGCGCGGTGAGGAACAGCACCGGCGCCTTGTTGCCCGCGTTGCGGACGCGGCGCAGCATCTCGAAGCCATCCATGCCCGGCAGGCGGACGTCGAGGATGATCAGGTCGGGTGCGTTGTGCGTCGCGGACTCGAGGCCCTCCTCACCGTTGCGCGCGACGGTGACCTCGTAGCCCTCCTGTTTCAACGCATACTCGATGCCGCGCGCGACGGCGTACTCGTCTTCGACGATCAGGATCGAGGCGGTCATGGCCGCTGATCCTACATCCGGCGACTGGGCAGGCCCGGTCAGGGCCTGGTTCCCCCACTGGTTTCCCTCAAATGTTCAATTTTGCGTACACGCGGTCGATGAGAGAGCCGGACCAGAGCTGGAATTCCACTCAGATGTTCAGCGAGGCCGACATTTGAGTGGATTTGGCCCTCGTTCTGGGCCGTCTCTGGGCACCAAGCCGTCCTCGCGAACGAGAAATCGAGCATTTGGGTGGAACGGGCCGCGCCGGTGCCTCCAACCTCGCGCAATCGGGCCGAACACGCTCCCCGTGCTACGATCCGCGTCCCCATGGCACGACCGATGCTCTCCGTACAGCCGCGCTCCGTGCGCGGCAAGGAAGTCGCCAAGCTCCGACGAGCGGGCACGTTGCCCGGCGTCGTCTACGGCGCTGGCCAGGATTCGCAGCCGATCGCCATCGACGCGCGCGAGTTCGAGGTGCTCCGCCGCCAGGCGGGCCGCAACGCAGTGGTCGACCTCCAGATGGACGGCGGCAAGCCGCTGCCCGTGCTGCTGCACGTGATCCAGGAGCACCCGGTCTCGCGCAAGACGATCCACGTCGATTTCCTTGCCGTGAATATGGCGGAGGAGCGCACCCTCGACGTGCCGATCCTCATCGTCGGCGAGTCCGAGGCGGTAGAGAAGTTGGGCGGCGTGCTGCTCCACCTGCGCGACGCCGTCCTGATCCGTGCGAAGCCGGACGACATTCCGTCAGGTGTCGAGCTGGACATCACCTCGCTGGTCGACTTCGAGCAGACCCTCCACGCGTCCGACCTGAGCATGCCTGAGGGCGTCGCGCTCGTCACGGAACCCACTGAGGCAGTGGCGCGCGTACAGGCGCCGCGGCTCGAAGAGGTCGAGCCGGTGGTCGAGGCCGTCGAGGGCGAAGCCGTCGAGGGCGAGGCCGTCGAGGGCGAACCGGGCGCCGAGTCTTCCGAGGAGTCGCAAGCCGAGTCCTGAGCCCGGCCTTGCCGGGATCTGGTGCTCGGGCGCGCAGCAGCGCAGCAGCGCCGCGGAGGACGGTTCTAGTCGTCGGAGTCCTAGGCGGGCGCCAACTCGCTGGTGCAAAACTTGCAGCGCGTCGCGTCGAGCGCGACCAACTCGCGGCAGTAGGGGCACGACCGTGTCTCTGGCACAGGCGCATCCTTGGGCAGGAAGCGGCGGCTGATCCAGAAGACCACCAGTGCCACAATCACGAATGTGATCGTTGCGTTGATGAACAGGCCGTACCTAACTGCGATCGGCTCGGTTGTCGCGGTTCCCTCGCGCAGGACGATCTGGAGCTGGGTGAAGTCGACACTGCCCAGGGCCAATCCGACAAATGGCATGAGGATGTCGTTGACGAGCGACGT
>JBBDRY010000041.1:0-29833 GCA_040905225.1 Chloroflexota bacterium
GTGGTCGTCTCGCAGGGCGGCCGCTGAGGAGACTGCCAGGCCGAGACCGGTGCCGATGATCAGAAAGGCCGGCACGTTCAACTGCGTGTTCAGGAATGGATTGTTGAAGCAGGCCGCCAGGAACAGGCCGGCCGCCGCAGCCCCGGTTCCGGCCGCGAGACGATTCCGGCTTCGGAGCAAGATGAGCGGCAGCCCCATCGCGAAGACCAGGCCGGCCAGGCCGATGACCGTTCCCTCCTCACCGAACAACCGCAGCCACTCGTTGTGCGGCGCGTCGAGATACGGGCTGCCGTAATCCGCGTGCAGCCATTCAAAGCTGCGGAAACCGGAGCCGAGAAGAGGGTTGGCCAGCCACATGCGGGCTGTGGCGGCCCAGGCAAGCAGCCGGTTCTGGTCAGATACCAGCGGTATGTCGCGCGCAACCCATAGGAACGCCAGTCCGGCGACCATGACCAGCACGACCGTGACGGCGATGGCCGCGCCAAACCGGGGCCAGCGGCGCCATGCCAGAAGCAGCAGCCCCAGCCCCAGGGCGAGCAGTCCGGCGCGACTGTATGTCAGCAGCAGCGCGACGGCCTGGACTGCCGCCGCTGCCGACGCGAGTGCGCGGATCGTGGGCCTGCTTTCGTCGAGCGCCACGGCCAGGGCGGCGATGATGCCGACGACGAACAGCGCCGCCGCCGCATTGGGCGCCGGGAGCAACCCGCCAAGCCTGGCCAAGTCGATGTCGGTGCGCAGCAGCCAACCGACTGCCGAATGCCGCACCGCGTCGTTGGTGGCCGCGTTGAGGAAGCTCAATAGCGCTCCGATGGATACGGCCGCGATCGCTACGAAGAGCGGTCTCAGCTCGGCTGTGCGAGATGACAGCCATGCTGCGGCCAGCAGCACTGTCATGGCGCCGCCGATGCCCGGGACCCATAGTTGCAGGGCCTGGATGCCGAAGGCAGTGCCGTAGTTGACGGCGCTGACCAGCACGCCCAGCGCGGTCCCCGCGAAAAGGACCGCCGCCGCGGCCACGGGCACGGACGGCCTCGGCAGCCAGCGAGTCAGAGCCGTGTGGAGCACGACCGAGGCGCCCAGCGCAGCCAGCAGGAAAGGGACCGCGGTGACTCGACCGTTATCGGTGAGCGCCTCGGTGAACGGACCGAGCGCGGCAAGCACCGTCAGCCCGCACAGCGGCGACGCGAGAGTCGCCAGCACCGCCACGGCCGTCCATGTCAGCACAGCCGGCTCCGGCACAGTGAGCGTTCGAAGGAGCGCGTAGGCCGCGATCAGCACGAGGCCAACCGCAAACCCGGACCAGGCCGGATGAATCTCACTCACGCGCTGCATCGCGCCCTAGGCTAGGTCCAGCGGCCCGGCCGTGTCGTCGCTGCTGCTACGCTGCGCTCCCGGGCAGAGGGGCCTGCGCCGCCCTGGCGCATCGGCACAGACTGGAGAGAAGAGTTTGGCCGGTCCGTCCTCGCTCGCCGATGACATCGAGCCGCGCGCCCTCGGTGAGCGCGGGCCGAGGCATGGCCTGGTGCGGGATGTCGTCGTCACCTTCGGCGGCCGCATCGCGCTCACCGGCGCGATCATCGTGGGCGACGTCATCGTCGCCCGATCACTGGGTCCGGAAGGCAAGGGGGCCTTTGCTCTCGTGCTCGCGCTGAGCAGCCTCGGCGCGGTGGTGCTCGGGCTGGGCCTGGACCGATCGCTGGCGGTCTATGCCGCCCGCTCCCTCGACGTCGCGCAGCGAGCCTTCGCCAACGGGCTGCTGTGGACCACGGTGGTAGGCGCCCTGGGCGTGGTCGCGATCCTGGTGCTGTACGGCCCGTCGCCGACCGGTGGAGGAACGGGCCCACTGGCTCCGATCATGCCGCCGTTGACGTTCCCCCAGTTGCTGCTGGGCGCCCTGGCGCTGCCCTTAGAGCTTGCCTACAGCATCGGCCTGGTCGGCTTGGTCGGACGCCAGCGCGTTATCGCTTACAACGTCCTGCGCTTCGTGCGCCGGGCTCTGCTGACGGTCCTGCTGCTGGCCGTCCTGTTCATCAGCCGGCTGGATCTGGAGCTGGTGCTGTGGCTCAATCTCGCCGCCCTGGCGATCACGGCGGCCGGCATCGGCTGGGCCGCGGCACGCGCGCGCATGCTCGGCTTTCGGGTGAGCCCGAGGCTGCTCGTCGGCCAGCTCTCGTTCGGTGGCCGGACGGTAGTGGGCGCCATCGCCGAGCGGCTGCACTACCGGGCCAACACCTTCCTGCTGACCGCGTTCGTGTCTGTCGCGGCGACGGGCGTCTTCTCGGTTGCGCTGGCGCTGGCCGAAACCCTGTGGTATCTCCCGAGCGCACTCGGCCTGGTGCTCTTCAGTCGCGCCGTGCGACCCGGCAGCGACAGCGCCGGCATCGCCAGCGCCATGACGCGCACGATGCTTGCGCTGGTGATCGTCGTCGCGTTGCCACTCGGCCTCGCGGCACCAACGCTCATCGAAATCGTCTACGGAGCACCGTTCCGCGATGCCGGACCGGCGCTCCAGGTGCTGCTCCCCGGAGTCGTCGCCTACAGCATCGTCGCACTGCTGTCGAACTACATCATCGCCCGCGGCGCTCCCGGACGGGCGGCGGCGATCCTGATCGCCGGTCTCGCCGTCAACCTCATCGGCAACCTGGTTCTTATACCCTCGGCCGGCATGTTCGGAGCGGCCCTCGCCAGCACGGTCAGCTATACCGCCACGGCGTCCCTGATCGTTCTCCTCTATTGCCGCATCAGTGGCCAGAGCATGCGCGAAACACTGGTTTTGAAGCGCACCGACATCGTCACCCGCTGGGCCCAACTGCGCAGGCTTGCGGCACGTCCCGGCCCGCAGGGAGCCTGAGGGAGCCCGGTGGCCGGCCTAAGGCTCGCGGTGCTCGACGACGGGTTGTTCGTGCGCACGTACGCGGGCACGATCCATCCCGTAGCCGCGACCTTCCACCGCTTCGTGGAGGCAGTGGCCCGCAGCAGGGCCTTCCAGAGCGTGCGGTATGTGATACCCGTGCGCTCACTCCGAATCTGGGAGAACGATCCGTCGCTTCCAGCCGTCGACGAGAGCGTGTTGGACGTTGTGCCGACCGCATCCTTCTCCGGTATCGCCGATTACCTCGCCCGAAGCGCCTACATGCTCGCACGCAACTGGCCGATCATCGATCGAGCCATTTCGGAGTCAGATCTCGTCTGGCTGCGGCTGCCCGCTTCCAACGCGCCAATCGCATTGCTGGCCGCGCGCCGGCATTCGGTTCCGTACTTCGGCTGGGTTGCCGGAAGCGTGGGCGACGTTGTGCGCGCGCAGAAGAGACACCCACCCCTGGCGTGGGTTGCCAGGGCGATTGGTGCCGGTTACGACGAGGTCACGCACCTTGCCGCGCGTGGCGGCCCGGTCATGTCACTCGACGGCAAGCTGTTCAACAGCGTCATCACCGGCGAACAGGTCGCAGCATCCCGCCTGCGAGAGCTGGCCGTCGATGGCCCGCCATGGCGCATCGCGTGGGCCGGCCGCATGGCCGGTGAGAAGGGGCTGCCGGTCCTGTTCGAGGCCGTCCGAATGCTTCTCGACGGCGGCTTGGACATGGAGCTGCTGATGATCGGCGACGGACCCGAGCGGCAGCGCGTCGAGTCTCTCGCCGCAGACCTGCCTGTGGGCCGGGTCCGCCTCTGTGGCTATGTCGGCGACCCGGAGGCCTACCTCGATCTGCTGCGCAGCGCGCATGTCCTCGCCCACCCGTCCGGCGCGGAGGCTGTGCCCAAGGTCGTGGGCGAGGCGATGGCCGCCGGCCTGCCCATCGTGGCCAGTGATGTCGGCGCCGTGAGGGAGATACTCGGCGCAGGGGAACGTGGACGGCTGATTCCACCCGGTGATCCGCATGCGCTGGCCGAGTCGATCCGCGGCCTCCTGACCGATCCGGACGAGCGGCGCACGTTGCGCGAGCGAGGGCTTGACTGGGCGGCGGACCATACCGCGGAGCGCCAGGCCGACCGAATGATCGATTGGGCGCGCCAGGAGTTCCCTCGCTTGCCGTGGTAGCCGAACCTACGCCGATGCCCTTATGGATCCTGTTCTGGGCGCCGCTGCTGCTGCTCGCCTGGGTCTACGTCCTCTATCCCCTCGTGGCTCTCGCCATGAGCCGCCTGCGGCCGGTCCGTCTGGTCGCGGGCGATCGTCGGCCGAAGCTCGTCACCGTCGGGATCGCCGTCCACGACGGCGCCCCAGAGATCGAGGACCGGCTGGCGGACGTCTTCGCGCAATCGCCGCCTTTCGAATTGGAGGTCATCGTGGCCTCAGATGGCTCGACCGATGGCACGGTGGCGGCCGTCGAGCGATACGCAGCCGCCGACCCACGTGTCCGGTTGATCGATCTGCCACGAGTTGGCCAGTCGGCAGCGCAGTCGCGGATATTCGCGGCGGCCAGCGGCGAGGTCGTCGTCCTGACCGACGTGCAGACACGCTATGCCGAGCGATGTCTCGAGGAGTTGGTCGCCCCATTCGCCGACGATCGCGTCGGATGCACCACCGGCATTCTTCGCTGGCAATACGACCGGCGCACCCAGACCGCGTACCACGAAGGCCTGTACTGGCGCTTCGAGCAACGCGTTCGGGCGTGGGAGAGCCGCGCAGGCTGGCTTGCTGCGGGGACTGGTGCGCTCCTAGCCTCGAGACGCTCTCTGTTCCGTCCGGTCGAGGCTCACGCCTCACTCGACCAGATGTTGCCCCTGATCGCGCGGGAGGCGAACTTGTTGGTTCTTGCCCGGCCCTTGGCAGTTGGCATCGATCGCGGGACGATGAGCCTGGTCGACCAGTTCCGGAGCCGGACGCGCATCGCGACCCAGGGCATCGAAGCGAACCTGCGCATGGCCATGCGGATCACCCCCTGGCGCCGTCCCGGGACGGCCCTCACGATCTGGTCGCACAAGCTGTTGCGCTGGGCGACGCCGTGGCTGGCGGCGATTGCCGCAGCGGCAGGCGGAGCCCTGTTCGCAGGCGGCGAGCCCGCCTGGTTCCTTGTACCGGCCGCAGCGGCAGTCGTGCTCGGCCTGGCCGCCACCGTCGGCTACATCGGCTGGCGCGTTGGAAAGCCGCTGCCGATCGTCGGATTTGCGCTGACGATCGCGGCCATCAACCTGGCCTTCACCGTGGCCTGGGTGAACGTCCTACTGCGACGCCGCGTCGGAACCTGGGAGGTGGCCGCAGAGACAGCGGACCGCTGACGCTGCGGTTCCGCTCCTCTGGCCACGCTTACGTCGGTCGCGGGCGGCGCCTGACGAATAGCAGTCCGATGATGGCGATGCCGAAAAGAAGCGCCCCAACCGCGAGCAGCACCACTGGCGTCTCGAGCCCGCTCCCCTGCTGCCCTCCCGGAGCCGGCTGACCAGGCACGACCGCGCCACCGGGAGACGAGTCCGGGCCGCCCGGCTGGCCAGGCGGCGCGGCACTCTGACCGGGCAGGACCGCGACCCCTGTCGGCACCGATCCTGGGATAACCGTCGCCGAGGGATCCAGCGTTGTGCCGGGCACAGGCGTTGGCAACGTGCCCGGTACCGGCGTCACGTTCGGATCGGGCGTAGTCCCCGGCAGCGGCGCAGGCGTCGCTCCTGGCGCCAACGTCGGCGGTGTCGTCGGCGGTGTCGTCGGCGTCGCTCCGGGCGCGAGGGTTGGGGCGACAGTCGGCGTCTGCCCGGGCGCCAGCGTCGGTGGCGCTGTCGGGATGTCTGACTGACCCGGAGTCGGGATGGCCCCAGAGGCCGTTGCCGTTGGGGTCGGCGGCGCCGTGGGGGGCGGGGCACCCGTGCTGCCGAACCACTGCTTCATGACTCGCCGAACCTCGGGAAGCTTCAGCTCGAATGCTGTTCCGCCTGAGATGTGCGTGGCGTAGGTCGGAGGACTGAACACGGTCTGGAAGGACAGGCTGGCGCCATTGAGGCGATTGAACAGGTCGATCGCGTTGGAGCCGTTGATCGGGATGTTGGTCGTGAGGATGCCGCCGTTTTGGGCGTTGTTGGCAGCGGATACGAGGGAATTGAGCTGCGAGCCACTGCCGCGGCTGATGACACGCTTGACTGCCGCCACTACGAAGTCCTGCTGACGCTTCGCGCGCGAGAAGTCGCTGTTGCTCGCTCCCTTCCGGCTGCGGACGAAGGGCAGAGCCCGGCGGCACCAATACTGGCTTGGAATTGGCTGGGACTGGTTGCGCCACTGGCCGTTACAGAGCAGAGACGGCGCGCCCGGCTGGTACTCGTAGAGGTCGTAGTCGGTGGACTCCGGGAAGTAGACGCCGGTCAGCTGATCCGGGTCGTCCCAGTACTTGGGGTCGGCGATTCCCTTGTTGATCCGTACAGAAACCGGCTCGATTTCGCCGACGAGGCTTTCGAAGCCGCGGAATGAGACGACGGCGTGGTAGTCGATCTCCACCAGCAATAGGTGCTCGATGACCCGCTCGAACTCGGCCAGCGCCTGCTGGGTCGAGAGGCCGCCAGCCTTGAGGTGTCTCACGATCCCGTTGATGCGTGGCTTGAACGTGCCCCCGTCCGGGTTTGGAATGCGCGCCGTGTCACGCGGGATGCTCACGACCGAGATCGAGTTGCCCCTGAGAGACATCACCATGATCGTGTCCGTCCGCGAGACGCCCGCGCCATGAGTGTCAGACCCCAGCAGCAGAATGGTCAGCCTGCCGTCGCTACCGTCGCTCACGGCCTGGCCGCCCTCGACCATGCGCAGCAGCGGCGTCGGCACGACCGATCCGAAAATCCGGGCGAGATCGGTCCACGTTTTGGCGCCGCCCTGGTTGGCCACGCCGGCTACCGATGCGACTGCTGGAAAACCGCCCGCCGATCCGACGATCGCGGCAGCCAGTAGGATCCGGACCAGACGATTCACAGTCGCCCCCCTGTGGGCAGTGCTACCGCAGGTTTGCGTCAGCCCAGGCGCGAACGGCCGGCAGCTTGAGCTGGTAAGCGGTGCTGCCGGGGATGTGCGTGGAATACACCGTGGGACCGAACACGACCTGCTGAGCCAGTTGAGCGTTGAGGAGCCTGGTGAAAAGGGCCGCTGCTTCGCTGTTGGGGAAATTTGTATGCAGGCCTCCGGCGTTTTTCTGGCCGGTGGCGGCGTTCAGGAGCGACGTCAGGGCAGCGCCGGACCCCTGAGCGATCACCGTCTTGATCGTGGCGCCCACGAAGTTCTGCTGGCGTCTGGCCCGCGCGAAGTCGCTGTTGCTCTTGCCCTTGCGGCTGCGGACGAACGGCATCGCTCGGTGACAGTGATCGGACACGAGGATCGGACTGTGGTTGCGCCACAGGCCGTTACACAGTTGCGACGGCGCGCCCGGCTGCCATGCGTAGAGCTGATAGTTCGTGGCGACCGGGAAGTAGACGCCCTTGATCTTCGTTGGGTCGTCCCAATACTTGCTGTCCTTGATCGTCTTGGTGATGTTGACCGTGATCGGATCGACCACGTCGACGAGTGCGTGGAAGCCGTTGAACGTGATGAGGGCGTGGTAATCGATCTCGATCGGGTTGGCCGGCGTGCCCAGCAGCTTCTCGATCACGATCTCGAACTTGGCCAGTGCGGCCGCAGTCGTGGTGCCCTTCTTCAGTTGCTTGAGGATCGCGTTCACACGGCCGCTGAAGTAGTCGGTGGGGTTGGCGGTAGTGAACGGGTTCAGGATGCGCGCGGTGTCGCGCGGGATGCTGGCGGCGTTGATGGCGTTTGTGCCGTTCTCGATCGACACGATCATGATCGTGTCGGTTCGCGAGATGCCCGTGGTCTTGGTATCGCTGCCGAGCAGGAGGAACGTCAGCCGGCCATCGTCACCGTCGTCGATCGCGTTCGCTCCGGCCATCACCTGGAACAGCGGCTCCAGCGGCATGAACGACGACAGTTTTGCGCCGAGGTCAAGCCACGCGAGGGTCCCACCGGGGCCCTCGCCTGGGCGGGCCATGGCGCGGACCGAGGCCGGATCACTCAACAGGCCTGATACGGCCATCGTCAGGACGAGGCATAGGGCGGTGACGATGCGACCGATCGATTCGCTGGCGTGACGGCGGCGGTTCATATGTTTCCCCCTCGGGTGGTGCGGCGCACGACAGACCGCGGTGACAGGGGTCAGTCTAGACCCATCGCCTGGCCGCACCATCCCCCATTTGCACTATTTTCCCCGCGCCCTCTTCACGGCCCTGGCGAGAAATAGCGGCTCTCCGGGCCGAAGAGCTCGATCGAAAGCGCAGCGACCGTTTCCATCCTCAGTTGGTTCATCGATGTCGGCTGGCCGCTCGCGCCAAGGACGCTCTGGGCAAAGTTCGGCGGCCGCAGCACGATGTGCCTGGTTGACGCGTCTCGAGTGTTCAGCGCGATGCTGACGATCTCCGGCAGACGCTCTAAAGGCGCGTCGGTCCGTATGATCTGCGATATCGCCGAGACCACCTCGGAAACGTTGCCGATGATCAGGGGGTCATTCACCTTCTCTCGAAGGGCCAGCAGGATCTGCTGCTGGCGCCTCGCTCGGAGGTAATCGCTGTTCCCGGGGCCGTGTCGTGATCGCGCATACGCCGTCGCAATCTTGCCGTCGAGGTGATGGGGACCGGCTTCGAGATAGAAGCCAGTCTCGGTCGGGGTGAATTGGTAGCCCGGATCGTTGATCGTCTTTTCCAGGACCACGTCCACGCCGCCGACTGCGTCGACGAGCGTGGTGAATCCGGCGATATCGATGCGCGCGGAGTAGTCGATGGGTATGCCGACCAGGTACGAGATCTCATTCACGAGCGTGCCCATTGGCCCGTCGGGATACTCGTCCGGGTGCCGCGCCGCGGTCTGCATCAACGTGTTGATCCGCGGACGGAACTCGCCACCACGGTAGAAGGGCAGGCGCCCCGTGTCGCGTGGAATGCTGATCATCGCCAGCGACTTCTCTACAGGGTCGAACGACGCGACGATCAACGTGTCCGTCAGGCCACGGTCTGCCGCGTGTGTGTTATCGATGCCGACCAGCAGAACCGTGACCCGGCTCGAGGTGCCGGGCAGCGGCTCGGTGGCCGGTACTGACGCTCCGGGCGAGGCTGGACTCAGTGGCGTCGCCGGCGCGCCTGACGTGGAGGGCGGCACGGACGCTGGGCTGACCGCCGGATCCGCTGCGTCGATTGGCTCAGAAATGCGCTGGCCGGCTTCGTAGAAGGCCAGGGCGGTGTTGGCAAGCCAGGCGTGGCTGACGAGCACCAGAGCGATGAGCACCACTGCGATTGCCTTCGCTGCGCCGCCACCCGGGCGTACCGCGTCGAGGATCGAGAACACGCGCCAGAGCGCGAGGATCGATATGAGCGCCACGAGACCAAGCGAAATCAGCGGGCTGAGCAGGTATACCGCGCTCACCAGAGGTCCGACCACGAAGAAGGCTGCGACGAGTACAAGAACGACGGCTATTGGCGGGATCGCTTGCGCCGCAGCGGCTCGACGCCGGCCGCGGTAGGCCTGGCCCAGCCCGGGCCAGAGGAACGACAGTAGAGCCGCGACGGGTGCCTTGCCACTCGCTCGAATAGGGCGAGGATGGGTGGCTGTGTCGGTCAAGGCGCAGCGAGTTTAGCGACACAGCCGCCCTGCCGGGTCTGGGCCGAGCGGCCGCGATCCTCGGGTAGCATCGCGGTGAGTGCCCGTGGACCTTGCCAGCATGCCGAACCCTGGCGCCAGCCCGCTCGAACCGGGCGGCTGAGAGCCATGCGCGTCCTCGTCACCGGTGCCAACGGTTTCGTCGGCGGCTGGCTGACGAGCGAGCTGGCGTCCGCGGGACACGAGGTCGTGCCCTTCCCGGCGAAACGCGACGTACGCGACACGGAGGCGGTGCGAAGAGCGGTCGATGATGCTGCGCCGGAGGCGGTGGTGCACCTCGCGGCGGTGTCGTTCGCCCCGGATGCCGCCGCCGACCCGGATCGGGCATTCGAGGTCGCGGTGACGGGCACGATCAACGTCATCGAGGCCATCAGACGGCAGCCACAGGCGCCGGCGCTGCTGGTCTCCGGCTCGTCCGAGGTCTACGGGTCGCCGGCGCCGGGCGATCTGCCGCTGACCGAGTCGAGCCGGCTCAGTCCGGGGCACGCCATACGCGCTGTCGAAGGCGGCCCAGGAAGCCGCCGCTCTCGCCTACGCAGAGCGACACGGCCTGCGCGTTGTGGTAACCAGGTCGTTCAACCACACGGGACCCGGCCAGCGAGCCGACTTTGTCGTCCCGGCTCTCGCGCGCAGGATCCTCGACGTCGCCCGCGGTCAGGCGAGTGACGTGCCGGTCGGCAACCTCGACGTCCGCCGGGACATCTCGGACGTTCGTGACGTCGCTCGTGCCTACCGACTGCTCCTCGAGCGAGCCGCCAACGATGAGGTCGAGCGCGGCGGAATCGTCGTCAATGTCTGCTCGGGCAGATCGATCGTGATTCGGGAGGTCGCCGAGGAGTTCGCGAAGCTGGCCGGGGTGGATGCGGTGCTGCGCGTCGATCCACAGCTCGTTCGCCCCGACGACCCACGCGAGATTCGCGGCGACCACACGCTGCTGACACGCCTCACCGGCTGGCAACCGGTCTGGACTCTCGACCAGACGCTGTCCAGCATCTGGAACGAGCTATCGATGACTCGACCGGAGAGCGTTCATGATTAGGCGGCACACCACCGCCCTGCGTGCCGCCCTGATGGCGGCCGACTTCCTCGGCGCGGTGGCCCTGTTTGTGATCATCTCGATCGCGCGCTACGGCCCGACCTGGCAGGAGGCCTGGCATCGGCTGGGCGGCGACCCGTGGCTCGCCGCGGCCGCATTCGGAGCTGGCTGGGTGGTGCTGGTCTGGTTCGGCGGCCTGTACCGCGTCCGCGCCCGCTGGTCGCTGCGGAGCGAGGCAATCGGCCTGCTGCGCGCGACAGCCGTGCTGCTGGTGGCAACGATCACGCTGCTCTTTGTCATCAAGGTCTCCGACCCCGGCCGAGCTGGCGCCAGGGATCGGGAAGCGCGCGGTAGATGGGCAGCTCGCCGTAATCCGCGAACGACACGAACGCCGGCTCGCGCGGCTGCCTGCTCAGCGGCTACTGGGCCGGAACGCAGTTCGCGATGTCGCACAGCGGCGACTGGCAGCGGGTCACGCCGACCAGCACGGGCGGAGCTGACATGACGGAATTTCGGCTGCGCGCGGACTTCTATCACGTGGCGCCGCCGGTCTTCGGCGCGGCGCAGGATCCCGGATCGCCCAGGCTGCTCGACCGGGCCGAGATGGAGCCCTTCAGGGTGGGTGGTCACTATGACCGGCCGATACCGCGCAGGCTGGCCGAGGAGGCGGGCATCCCGCGGGGCAGCTTCGGCGTGGCCAAGCGGGCGGCCAACGTGCTCCTCCAGCGGGATGGGCCGGCGGGGCTCACAGAGAGGTCGCGGCGCTCGCTCGAGCAGTTCGTCCGATCGGAAGGGCGTCCGGTGGCCTTCCGGACCCGCCGGCCGACCCGGCGCAGCGAGCGCGGGATCATCCTCGGCGCGCGCCGCCTCGGACTGGCCCGCCTGGTCCGCCGTCTCGAGCGCCGCCGGGCGAGCCTCGTCCATTTCGAGCGCGATTTCGGAACGCTCGTGTTCCGCTGGGCGGTCAGTGTCATCCGCCCGCGCTACCGAGCGGTGGAGAGATTGCGCCGATGACCTCGCCCGCCAGCCCGTGGCGCTTCGAGTTCGACCCGTCTCCTTCTCTCCCGCCGCTGGCGTGGGTCGCGCGCATCGGCAACCTGGTCGTCCACGTCCGCTGCGGGTCATCGGTCCGAGTCGACGAGCGTGGCTTATTCGAAGGCACCTGGTCCGGGCTGCCCGACATGCCGGCTGCGGCGCGGGCGACAACGGTGTTCGGGTCGGGCGTCGTGATCGACGGGCGCGAGCTGGTCATCGTCTCGCCATCGCACACGCTCGAGCCGGTCTACAACGCGCGAGAGCCTGACGGCACCCTGGTCACCTCGAACTCGTTCGTCGGCCTGCTGTGTGCGACCCGGCGCGAGCTCGATCCGGCGGCCATCTATCCACCGCGTTTCGGTGTCATCAACCAGGGCCTGTCGCATGCCACGCAGAGCATCCCGACGACCACCGACCCGATCGCGGTCAGCTACTTCGAGAACGTCCGCGTCAACATCGATGGGTCGACAGCCGTCCGGCCGAAGCCGCGCGAAGAGCCGTTCCCGACCTTCTGCGACTACCGCGACCGGCTGACCGCTCACGTGCGGTCGGCCTTCGAGAACGCGCCCGGATACGAGCCGGCCGTGGCCATGTCGAGCGGATACGACAGCACGGCGGCGGCGGCTGTGGCCGCCGCGGCCGGCTGCCGGCACGCGGTCGCATTTCGGACGGGCTGGCCGTGGGCCGGCTATCGCGGGACGGACGACCTGCCGGATGCGGCGGCGGCCGAGGCGCTCGGCCTGGCGGTCCAGCGGTTCGATCGCCTCGCCTACCACGACTGCGACGACGCCCCCGAGGCGGAGTTCCTGGCGCGGGCATGAGTGGCGAGGATGTCGTGTTCCGCTCGATGGACCTGGCACTCTCGCGCCGGATGTTGGTCACCGGGTTCTGGGGTGGCGCTGCGTGGCGCGGCAACGCCCGGCCAGAACTCAGTCGGAACGACCTCTCAGGCGCCTCGCTGGGCGAATTTCGACTGCGCGTCGACATGCTCCACCTGCCGCTGCCCTTCATCGGAGGCCTCCAGCAGCCGAGCGTCGGGCGCCTGCGCTCGCAGGCCGACATGCGGCCGTATTCGGTTGGCGGCGTGTACGACGAGCCGGTCGCGCGCCGCATCGCCGAGGAGGCCGGCGTCCCGCGCGGATCGTTCGCACGCCAGAAGCTCGCCGCCAGCCAGCGCATCCACGCACTCGGAGTGGAGGGCATGTCCCCATCCGGACGAAGCTCGTTCGAGAAATTCGCGGGCCACGATACGCTGGCTTCCCTGCCGCGCCGGGCCGTAATCGCGCGGCGTCACCGACTGGCCATCAGGATCGCCACGGCCGTCCACGCGGACCGGCTGGTCGCCGGCCTGGCCGAGCGCAGGCGCCAGGTCGTGCACATCGAACCCGTGCTCGGCTCGCTCCTGCTGCGCTGGGCCGTGAACGAGGTGCGGCCGCGCTATGCGGAGGTGGCGACGAACGGTGCCGCGGGTGCCCCTGCCGCTGGCAAACGCGCCTCCGTCAGCGGCTGATCAGCTCCGCAAAGGCCTCCGCCTGCGGGCCGAATGCAGCGTCGACGCTCTCGTCCGGGAGACCCTTGGGCCGGACCGGCGTGCGGTTCGCGTCGACGACGTAGATCGGCCCGTCCGAGCCATCGCGCACGACGTCCAGCTCGCCGTAATCTAGCCCGATCGACTCGGCGAAGCGCAGCAACAGTGCGGCTTCCGCCGCGGAGAAGAACTCTGTGGCCGTCTTCGGCACCGTCAGCTCCGGTCCCTTGAACCAGTGCGGATAGGGCCGCCATTTCTCGTACACGAGGACGATGCGGCCGCGAACCACGACCGGCCGGATCTGGAGGACGCGGTCGCCGACGCGGGTGTCGACGAGCCGCTGGTAGACCACGCCGGGCACGCGCGCCGGCAGCGGACCATCGACGGCGCGACCGCCGCGCGTCCCGTTCTCCTCCGGCTTGACGACGATCGGGCCTTCGGTCGTCAGCGGATCAACGGCGATCGAGTAGCCCGCGACCTCCGCCCAGACGCGGTCGACATGGCTCTTGGAGATGTCCAGGCAGCGCGCGTTCAACGTTCCGTCGGGGAAATGACCGGCTGCCCGGGCCGAGAACCACGTGCCGGTATCCCACGCGAAGTTCAGGCCGGTCGGCGAGGGCTCGAAGCCGATCCGCGCGCCCAGCCGGCCCATCACGTAAGAGATGGACGCGTTCGGCTCTGGCCGCATGGGGTAGAAGTTGAACTGCGGGGCGTCCGCGCCGGCCAGCCTGTTCTGCCGGGCTGCGAATCTCGTCGCGCGCAGCCAACGCCTGACCCGTCGAAGCCCGAGCCAGCCGCGCCACGGATCAGGGATGGCGTCACGGAGCACGCGCCTATGATCAGCCACCTTGTCCGCAGGCTGGCGTTTTGCGTATGACCACTCGGGAGCGCTGCCCCCCTTGGCCTGGGTCGCGCGCGTGGCACGGGACCTCGTCGTTGTGCGTTGCGGCACCTCTGTCCGATGCGAGCCGAACGGCCCGGTCGACGCATCGAGCATGGGCGTGACGGCGGATGGTACCCTCGGGTGCGCAGCCGTGCAGATCCAGGTGGGGGAGTGATTAGTGTCTGAGGCCATTTCAGCGCGCCGGGTACGCCATGCCGCATACGGGCGCTGGTGGCTGATCGCGCTTGGCCTGTTGATCGCGGCGCCGGCGCCCGTGCGCGCCGTGGACGTGAACAGCCTCGCGCTGAAGGCCACCTACGACGTGAAGGCCACCTTCGGCTGGAGCAATCGACGCGTGAGCGTCGACAGCACGGCCAAGGTCACGAACACGTCGAATGGATCGGTCTCGGTGATCGCGTTCAACCTGGCGACGCTGCGCACCGGCAACGCGCGGATCGGGAATGTCACCGCAAATGGCACGGCGGCCAATGCCCGAGTCGAAGACCAGACAGTGCTCGTGAATCTGCCCTCCCCTCTGACCGTGGGCAACCAGATACTGATTCGGATCAGATACACCGCCGTCTTGTCCTCCTCGCCGAACGCGAATGGTTATACGCCCGGCTTCGCGCGAGCGAACGGCGTGATGACGGCCTATCGCTGGATCCCGTGGCTGAGTCGCACGACGCGCTTCAGCAACACGGCCGGCGGCGAACCGTGGGTGACGCCGGTCAGCCCGAGCGTGCGCGTCGAGCTGACCACCGACCAGCGGCTGATCTTCGCCACCAGCGGCCGACGGGTGGCCGTCAACGGGCTCAAACAGACGTTCGTCGCCACCAACGTGCGCGACTTCAACCTGAGCGCGAGCCCGACGTATCGCTCGGCATCGACCACGGTCAACGGGACCAGGATCACCTTCCTCTACCGGACTCTGCCCAAGCGCAAGGTGCTCAACCTCGCGGTGCGCGCCTTCCGGAACTACAGCGCAAACGTCGGCGCATACCCGCACCCGCAGGTCACGATCAGCGAGGTCGGGCCGTGGTACGCGATGGAATCCCCCTCGCTGATCTGGCTGCCGAGCAACGCGAGCAGAGGCCAGCTGCCCTGGATGGTCAGCCACGAGCTGGCCCACCAGTGGTTCTACTCGACGGTGGGCAACGACCAGGCTCGCCAGCCCTTCGCCGACGAGGCGCTGGCCGACTTCATGGCGCGCAACCTGCTCTCACGCTGGGCAACCTCGAAGTGCGCACCGGACGATCTCGACCAGACGATCTACGAGCTCGGTGGCTGCTATGCCTGGGTCATCTACGTCCAGGGCGGGAACTGGCTGCGCGCCTATCGGAATAAAGTCGGTGACCGGACCTTCTGGCGTGGCCTGGCAAACTACTACTCGAACTACCGGTACAGGATCGGCGGGACCCGCCAGGCCCTGGACGCCCTCGATGCCGCGGCGGGCATCAAGGGTGGTCACGAGGACCGCTTCCCCGGCCTATATCCCTAGCGCCGGCCAGGAAAGGGGCGCGGTCATCTCGGCAGATCCGTTCGGACGGCTATTTCATATACGTGGCTGTCCACTGCCGAACGGCGGACAGCTTCAGCTCATATCCCGACGTGCCCGAGATGCGATTGGCATATGTTCTCGGCTTGAAGACGACCGAGTTTTTGAGCGTTGCCCCTGAGAGGGCGTTGTACAGGTCCGTCGCGCTGGTCATGCTGATCGGATAGTTCGTCCACCACTTGCCAGCCCCCTCGGACTGGGCGGTGCTGACCAGGCCGCTCAGCTCGTACTGCGCGACGGCCTTGATTGTCGCGGCGATGAACTCCTGCTGGCGACGGCTCCGGACCCAGTCGTTGTTCCCCGGGCCCTTTCGGCTGCGCACGAAAGGCAGCGCGCGCCGACACCAGTACTTCGACGCCACCGGTGGCGGCAGATCGGCCTTGTAGTCGCCGTTGCATAGGGGCCGGCCGCTGGGATTCAAGGCCGACAGCGCGTAGCCGTTCCATTTCGGGAAATAGACCCCATGTGACGCGTTGGGATCGTCGGCGTGCTTGGCGTCGATGACCTCCCTGCCGATGTTCAGGGTCACTGGGTCCACCTTGCCCACGAGGGTGGTGAAGCCGTTGAACCACACCAACGCGCGGTAGTCGATCTCGATCCGCAGCAGGTTCTCGATCACGCGCTCGAACTTGTTGAGTGCGTCGTCCAGGCTGCTGCTGCTGTTGCGCAGGGTGCGCAGGATCCCGTTCACCTTGCCCGAGAAGGTGCCGCCGCCCATCGATGCCGGGATCGGGATGCGCGCGGTGTCGCGCGGGATGCTCGCGGCAGAGATCGACTTGCCCTTGAGCGATACGACCATGATCGAGTCCGTGCGCGCGATGCCGGTGCCACGCGCATCGGAGCCCAGGAGCAGGAACGTCAGCCGGCCGTCGCTGCCGTAATTGATCGCCTCGGCGCCTTCCATCGCCGCCAGGAGCGGGCGCGCGGGCGCGGCGAGGTCCATGCCCAGCCGCAGCCAGTCGATCCCCGGCCCGCCCGGGTCGCCGATGCCGGACGCTGCCGACGCGGTTGGATAACCCGTGACGCCAGACGCGGTGACGGCAGCCACGAGCGCGACGACGATGGCCGATGCACGGATCCGTCGGCGGCTGGTCACTTTGTTCCCCCTCCTGACGCCCATTTGGCGCTTTCTGCAGTCTCCGACTCTATGGAGACTGCTCCCGCTGGGCAAGTCACGCGTGTCTGTGGCGGCCGAGACGCGCCCTCACCATCCACCAGAAGAACGGCGGATCGTCGATGAAGACGCGGCGCCCGATTCGGCGCGGGTCGCGCAGCATCCGGAACGCCCATTCAAGGCCCACCTTCGTCATCCATGTCGGCGCCGCCGGAACGCGTCCCCCGAGGATGTCGATGGCCTGGCCGATCCCGAGCATGACCGCATGCGGCAGGTCTGCCTGGTGACGGGCCATCCACTGCTCCTGCTTCGGAGCCCCGAAACCGACGAAGACGATGCGCGGGCTTGCTTCCCTGATGACCGCCATCGCCGCGTGGTCCTCGTCTCCGCCGACGGCAAAGCCCATTCGCGGGCTGACCGCCGCCACGATGTTGCCGCCCAGCTCGTCGAGCCGCGCCGCGGCCCGTTCGGGTGCGTCGTCGCGACCGCCGATCATGGCGATCGGCAACGGGTCCGCCTTCGTTGCCCGGACGATGGCTTCCGGCAGCAGCCGGCCTGTCACGGCGCCGCGGAACGGAGTCCCCGCCAGTCGCGCACCGTAGATCAGGCCCATGCCGTCGGGGATGCGCAGCCGTGCGCGCATCACGAGGTTGCGGAAGCCCGGGTCGCGCTTCGCCCGGACCAGGTGGTCGACGTTCGGGGTGGATACGTAGCCGCCACTACCCTCGCGCGCCCACTTCACGATCAACGCGACGGTCTCGTCGAAGCTGACATCGTGGATTGTGACGCCGGCCTCCCGGATCGGGATCTGGCGCGGCATGTCCACGTCGCGCGCGTCTGTGGTCACATGCGGCTCCAGGCCGACAGGTCGCGACCTATGAGCGCACCAAGGTCGGCCACCTGGGGCGCGAACTCCTCGGTCAGCCTGCGCCGAAGATCGGGATCCATCTGCGCCCGCGCCGCCTGCCGGCTGTTGGCCGCGACCATCCTGTCGCGCAGCCGGTGGGCCACGGGCAGCGAGCGCAGCTTGCCGAAGAGCGATCGCAGCGGCCGCGGCGGCGCGAAGATCAGCCGCTGTACGACGCCCGACCGCGCCCGCCGGTTGGGGTTGTAGACCGAGAGGTCCACCTCGTGGGACGGGTCGACGCCGAGGAACTCGAGCGTCTCGCGATAGACCGCGCGGGGGTCGTCGACCAGATCGTCGAAGACGATCACGTGCATGCGCTCGCGCCCGAAGACATCGAACCAGTGGCGCAGCTGCTCGGCGAAGCGGACGCTGTGGCGGTAGTAGAGCGCCTCAGGACGGAGCGCGTCGGCCGGGATTCGCAGGCCACGGCGCCGGTCCTCCTCGGCGTCGAGCGCCGCGCCGAACTCGCCGATGTCTTCCCGCCGATTGAAGACGAGCTGACTGTGCTGCGCGTACATCACGTCGACCGGGTTGCGCAGCAGCACGATCGCCTGGGCCGACGGGGAGAAGTCAAGGATCTCCGCCGGAGCGGCTGTCGAATACAGGCACCAGGGCGATGCTTCGCCGGCGCGCTGGGAGCCGGCCGCCCCCATGAACAGCGCCAGGTACTCGTCCTCGGTCATCCGCCGGTAGCGCGGGGTGAGGTCGGCGCCGAAGTACATGGGCTCCTTGGGAACGCTCATGAAGATCTGCGGATGGACGCGCAGGTACTCGTACATCGCCGTGGTGCCAGCCTTGAACGCCCCGACGATGAAGAAGTCGGGTCGTTTCACGGTCGCGTGGACATTCGGCACACCGACTGTGGCCAGCTTGTGCCAAATGGACGCGATACGACCACCGTCACGTCAGATTGGGATTGCCTTGCGCCAGATGGTCGAGGTTGGGCCAGGTAGTTCATTCCACGGTCCTTTGTGGTGATCGAGAGTCGCATTGCGACCAATTGACACAACTTTGGTCGGACGCCCTGACTCATACAGGCGGTAGAGCCGCCTCGCGCTCCCGACTGCTGTCGACAGGGCCCGGTTCCGATCCACGTTCGAGCCAGGAGGACTGGTGCCGCCTATGAGCCTTCCCAGGCGCTCGATCTTCGGCGCGAACTCGTCGGGCAGGGTCACTTGCGATGCTGGAGCCTCCGGATGCTCTCCTCGTCCTCGATCTCGGCGGCGAGATGGAGGGCCTTGTCGAGGTTGATCCCCGGTCTCAACCCCATCGGTCGGGCGTTGATCCGGTAGGGGCCCGCATCCTCCAGCCACGGCGAAAGGTCGCGGTCGATCAGCCGGCCGAGCCGCTCGATCTCGGGCGCCTGCTCATCGAGCAGCCTGCGTCGCAGCCCAGGGTCCATCGGCGCGCGCGGGCGTGCCTCGCTATTAATGTTCAGAAGCCTGGTACGCAGGGCACGCACGAGCGGGAAACGGCGCAGCAGCGGCGCCAGGGGCATCAGCAGCCGGGGCATGAAGATCAGCCGCTGGAGACGCGGCGATCGCACCCGCCGGCTCTCGTTGGCGGTCGGCGGCGCGGCGGCGAGGCTCGGGTCGACTCCCAGGAACTCGAGCGCCCCGCGGACGACTGCCGCGCCGTCGCGTGACAGGTCGTCGAAGAGCATCACGTGCACGCGCTCGCGCCCGAAGACCTCGAAATAGCGCTCCAGCTGCTCGGCGAAGCGGACGCTGTGGCGGTAGAAGAGGTTCTCCACGTTGATCGGCCACGGCGGAAGGTTGCCTCCCACGCGCCGGTCGGCCTCGGCCTCGAGCGCTTCCGAGAAGTCGCTGATCGGCTCCATCGCATTGAAGATCAGCTGATTGTGCTGGGCGTACATGACGTCGACCGGGTTGCGCAGCATGACCGTGATCCGCGCGTCCGGCGCGAACTCCCTGATCTCCCGCGCGGCGCTGGTCGAGTACAGGTACCAGGTCGACGCCTCGCCGACGCGCTGACCCGGCTTGGCGTCGCGGAACAGGCGCAGGTAGTCATCGAGGCTCATGCGGCCGTAACGCCGCGTCAGGTCGTCGCCGAAGTACAGCGGCTCCTTGTGGAACGGCATGAAGATCTGCGGGTGCCGGCGGAGTGCCTCGTAGAGGGCCGTGCTGCCCCCCTTGAACACGCCGACATGGAAGAAATCAGGCCGCGGGGCAGGTGCTTGGGGCATCGGCGGGCAGGATACCTCGGGCGGGCGGTTCGGTCGGGCCGCTAGAATCGGTCGCCCCGTCGTCTCTCGGAGCCTGCCTGTGACCCATCACCCCAACTTCTTCATCGTCGGCGCGCCCAAGAGCGGGACGACTTCGCTGTACGAGTGGCTGAAGACCCATCCACAGGTCTTCATGACGCCGGTCAAGGAGCCCTGCTTCTACTCGCGCGACCTTGCCCAGGACAAATCAGGGAACTTCCTTCGCTACGAAACCGATCGCGAGCGGTACCTGGCCCTGTTCGACGACGCGGGCGATGCGGCGCGCCTCGGCGAGGCGTCGACTCGCTACCTCTACTCAAAAGGAGGCTCCGACGCTCATCGCCCGGGACCAGCCGGAGGCGCGCATCGTGGCTGTGCTGCGCAACCCGGTCGACATGATCGCCTCGCTCCACGCGCACAAGCTCGGCGCCGGTACCGAGGATCTGCCCGATCTCGAAGATGCCCTCGCGGCCGAGGATGACCGCCACGCCGGCCGCCACATCCCGCGCGATTCGAACCCCATGCTCGCGACGTACCGCGACCGGGCCCGCTACGGCGAGCAGATCCCGCGCTGGCTGGATGCCGTCGGTCGCGAGCAGGTCCACGTGATCCTGTTCGAGGAGATGGTCCGCGACCCGGAGTCGCACTTCCAGGGACTGCTGGAGTTTCTCGGCGTCGACCGGAGTTACCGGCCGCCCACCTTCGCCGCATACAACCAGGCGCACAGCGGTCGCGGCAGCCTAGTCCGAAGGATCGCGCTGACCCGGCCGGCCCAGCTCCTGGCCTGGCGCGTCCTGCCCGCGCTCATCGGTGACGGGCGTACCCGCGCGCTGTCGCGTCGACTGGGCCACAGCCTTTTACGCCGCCGGCCCGTTACGCCAGCCGAGGTTCCCGCCGAGCTGCGGGCCCGGTTGGAGGCCGAATTCGCGCCCGATGTCGCTCGCCTCTCCGAGGTGCTCGGCCGGGACGTCGCCGCGGTCTGGTTCGACGCGCACGAGGCGAAAGGCACACAGAGAAGTGAGGCAGTCGCCGTATCGGGAGCCGCGGTGTATGCCTCTGGTTCACCGGGCTGTCCGGCTCGTGCAAGACGACCACTGCGGAGCGCGTGGTGCCGCTGCTCGAGGAGCGCGGCCGCACGGTCACCGTCCTCGACGGCGACGTCGTCCGAACCCACATGTCGCGCGGCCTGGGATTCAGCCGCGAGGACCGCGATGAAAACGTGCGCCGTGTTGGCTTCGTCGCCGCCGAGATAGTGCGCCACGGTGGCCTGGTCGTCTGCGCCTTGGTGAGTCCGTATCGGGCGACGCGCGACGAGGTTCGGGCGATGGTCAACTCGGTCGGTGGCGAGGGCTCGTTCGTGGAGATCTTTGTGGACACACCGCTCGATGTGGTGATCGAGCGCGACGTCAAGGGCCTGTATGCGGCGACCAAGCGTGGCGAGGTCGAGCGAATGACCGGTCTGGCGGACCCGTACGAGCCACCGTTGAACCCGGAGGTCCGGCTCGACACCGTTGGGCGGAGCGTCGCGCAGAACGCCGCCGGCGTGATCGGCTACCTGGAGCGCGCGGGTCGCCTGGTCTAGTCCTTCACGAACAACGTCGCGCATCGGCGCGGCCGCGTGCGCGGATTTGCCATCGTGCGCTAATATCCCCCGCTTAGCGAGGAACAGCAGCCGTGCCCGCATCGCCCCAGCGATGCAGGTTGTCCCTAGCGAGGAGTAATAAGCGCCGTGTCCCGCATCGCCCCAGCGATGCTGGCCTTGTTTGCCAGCGTCTTTGCCCTGCCGTTAGCCCAGCCAGCCCAGCCCGCAGCCGCAGCGGCACGGGCGCAGTGCACCAATTGGACGTCGACCTCGGACCCACCGCCGGACATCGCCGTCTACCGCGTGAGCGAGGGGAAGGTCGAGCGAGTCGACTTCAGGCATTACGTGATGCGCGTTGCATCGCGCGAGTGGGGCGTCAAGCAGCTCGAACTCCGTCGCGCCGGTGTGCACGCCGTCAAGCAGTATGCGTGGTACCACGTGCTGCGCTGGCGAGGCGGCACGTACAGCGGAAAGTGCTACGACGTGAAGGACACGACGGCCGATCAGCTCTACGCGAACAGGCCGCTCGATGAGATCTCGCAGGCAGTCAAGGAGGCGGTGAGCTACACCTGGACGTGGCGGCTCTTCCGCGATGGCAAGTTGATCATGACCGGCTATCGGCGGGGTGACGATGTCCCCTGCGCGTCCAACGGCGGATACCGACTGTACGTTCGATCGGCTCGGAAGTGCGCCGCGAAGGGCTGGAGCGCCGGCCGGATTCTGCGCACGTATTACACGGCTTCGCTCGTGAACTGACGCTGCCGGCACTAACGGTTGAGCGATGCGGCCGACGGTAGACGTCGCCATCGTCGCCGTGGGCCGGTCAGATCCGCGCCGGTGGGCGGTTGACACAGGCAGCGATGATGTCGCCCTAACCGTCCGCACCCTGAGGGGAGGCCGTGAGACGACGCGTCGCCGCGTTTGCCGCTGCATGCCTGCTCTTCGGCGTGTCCGGCGCGGCTTGGGCTGTCGACCCGACGGCCGACGACACACCGAGTCGACCGAACATCGTCGTCTTCTACATTGACGACGTCTCACCGCACGACGGCGGCCTGTGGAACGACCCAGCGCGGACGCCGAACATTCATGAGCACTTCGTCCAGCGCGGCCTCGAGTTCACCAACGCAATCGGTGAGAATCCACTCTGCTGTCCGGCGCGCGGCAACCTGCTGACCGGGCTCCACACGCACAACAACTTCGTGACGGAGAACGACGCGTTGCTGTTCGATCCGTCCGAGCACATCGGCCAGGCGATGAAGGACGCCGGCTACGCGTCGATGTTCATCGGCAAGTACCTGAACCGGAACTCGTCGCTGAGCGCCGCGCAGTGGCTCGCGCACGATGCCGGCTGGACGCACCTCGACGTCACCAAGGGCGTCAACGGCTCGTTCATGAACTTCACCGTGCACACGAAGGAAGGCAACTACCGCCTGCCGGGTGTCCACTCGACGCAATTCGTCGCCGACGACGCCATCGCGCGGTTCCGCCAGACGCCGGCGGAGACGTCGATCTTCGCGATCCTCTCCATCTACAACCTGCACGCGCCGAACATGCCCATGGTCCAGGACGTCGGCGACCCGCGCTGCGCCAGCATGCCTCCCTACAACCCTCCTGGAGGGAACTACAACGAGGCGGACGTATCCGACAAGCCCTCCGGCATCCAGGCGATGCCGCTGCTGCCATATCCCGACGGCTGGCCGATGGTCAGGTACTGCGAGGAGATGCTCGGCGTGGATCGGGCGATCGGGCAGGTGACCGATGAGCTGGAGGCCCAGGGCCGGCTGGACAACACGCTGATCATCTTTCACGGCGACAACGGCATGGCCTGGGGCGCCCATCGCATCGGCCAGAACAAGATCTGGCCGTACACCACTCCCGTTCCGCTGTACATGCGCTGGCCCGCGGCCGGCTGGGGCGACACGCACACCGTCATCGACGAGCACGTGTCGAACATCGATCTTGCGCCGACGTTCTGCGAGCTGGCCGAAACATGCACCCTCGGGCCGTTCGCGTACCAGGAGCGCCCTGACGGCGTTAGCCTGGTCGAGCTCGCCGACAGCGGCGGTGCAGCGAGCCTAGGACGTGACGCCGTGCTCGAGGCGATGTACCTCCACGGCGGTATGAGCTACACGGCGCTGCGCACAACAGCGCTGTACGACGCGGAAAACCGGTGGCACTACGTCGAGTACACCAACGGTGAGCGCGAGCTGTACGACCTCGTGGCCGACGAATGGGAGCTCGAGAACCGCGCCTACGATCCGGCGTACGCCGACGTCGTGGCCGCCCTCCACGACAAGCTTGCCGTGCTGCGGCTGGAGGGCATCGCCGAAGGGACGGGCACCGCTCGAATCGCACTCGATACGACGCCCAATACCGGGGCCGACTTTTCCTTCGACGGCGAGCTGGGCGCCTTCGCCCTCGACGACGACGGCAACGCCGCCTTGCCCGCGGCGCGGACGTGGGAGGTGCCGGCCGGCCGTTACCAGATCACGCGCCCGGGCGTCATGCCGTGGGTTCCGGTCGATATCTATTGCACCGGCGTCCACATTTCGGAGGTTGTGATCGGCCGGGTGACCGTCTACGTCCATCCCGGCGAGACCGTCAGTTGCACCTACACCGACGGCGGCCCGCAGCCCGACGCGAGCATCGCGCTGACGATCGCCGGCCCGTACAGGAAGGACAACCTGTACCAGGTCAACCCAACGACCAAACAGGCCGCTCGCCGGAACCATGTGCGCGTCGGCAGCTCGTACGACTACCAGCTCCGCATCCAGAACGATGGCCGGCTGCCCGATTCATTCGCGATCAGCGCGGAAGCGACGGGGCCGACGACCATCCAGCCATCATATTTCGTCGGCGGAGTGGAGGTCACCGCCGAAGTTCTGGCTGGGACGTATGCGCTACCCGAACTCGCGCCCGGCGCAACGGCTCACATGGTGGTGCGCCTGACGATCGGCCAGGGCACGCCGTACGGCTCGGTCTACAGGCTGGTCATCCGCTCGAGATCAGGACACGACCCAAAGATCGTCGACGCCGTCCGCGCTGTGGCCGCACGCTAGTCCGACTCGGTAGCCCGAATCTTCGGCATCGGTCGGCTCGAGGGTGTGTCCGGCCCGGTACGATTAGGTGCCTGGGACGCTCCGACTGTGGATGTCCGTCGCGGCTACGATGGTCGGCCGCGTCCCGCCCCGATCGGCCGAGCGTCCTATGATGGAGCCGCCCCGAGCAGGTATTTGGCGGGGTCCGAAAGGCATTACCGGCGCAGCGACATCGAGCAACCGGTGAGTTTGTGCCCGCCCCACGCGAAGCGTCCGCTCCGTCTACCGGACATCGAGAGGGTCAGCATGGCGAAACGTAGCCTCGGAATTCTGATCAGTTTCGCCATCGCCGCGTGGGCATGCGGCGGACCGACCGTTTCGCCGGGCACCCCCGCCCGAACGGAGGTTACGCCGGCCCCGAACGCCGTCAGCACAAACGGGGCCGCAACTCCGGCCGCGGTTCAGAGCCCCGCGGCGTCACCGCTGGGCGGCGCCACCCCATCGCCCGCCCCAAGCGGCTCGCTGCCGCCGGGCCCCGATGGCTCTCGAGCGCCAAAGCCAAACGTGGTCCTGATCGTCCTTGACGACATTTCGTACTTGGGCGATGAATTTTTCGCGAGATTGCCCAACTTCAAGGAGATCTTTCTTGACCACGGGCTTTCCTTCCGGCAGGCAGACGGTAACGATCCGTTGTGCTGTCCGGCCAGAGCCAGCATTCTTACTGGTCTAGTTGCACACAAACATGGTGTAGTTCGAAATGACGCACGGCTGTTTGATCCAAGCGTTAGTTTAGCTACTGAGTTACACGCCCAGGGCTATTACACCCTATTCGCCGGCAAGTACTTCAACAAGACCAACAAGCTGTCGGACAAAACGCCTCCCGGGTGGGATCAGACGGCTGTTATGTCGTGCTGTTACTACCGCACCAGCGTCTGGGTCAATGGCCGCGAGACGTACCTGGGCACGAGCCCATCTGACTACTCGACTGATTTCCTCGCCAACACAGCAATGGAGTTCCTGAAGAGCGCACCATCCCGTCAGCCGATCTTTGCATATCTTGCGCCTTATGCGACCCACGCTGGGGCGGATGAGCGAGGAGTGCAAGATCACTTCATGCCAGTTCCGGCGCCAAGGCACAGGGACGACCCAAGATGCAGCGATGTTCCCAGACACAAGCTTGCGAACTTCGATGAGTTAGACGTCTCCGACAAGCCCGCTTGGGTGCGGGGGTTGCCTCGGCTTGGGTCGTTCTACTCTGGTGGGTATCCCTTGAAAAAGCACTGTCGGACACTGCTGTCTATAGACGAACAGATAGGCAAAGTTGCCGAGGAGCTTAGGCTTCAAGGCAGGTTCGACAATACTCTCTGGCTTGTTATCGGTGACAACGGATGGGCAAGTGGCGAAAACCGCTGGCTTAAGAAGTCAGCACCGTACGCCACGCAAACCATGCTTTACGCCAGTTGGCCGCTTGGTATCGGGACAACCCCGAAAGAGATCTTGACGCAGGTATCTCATATTGATCTTGCGCCAACGATCTGCGAGCTCGCAGGCTGTGAAATGGGACCCTTCCCGAGGATGTCAGTTGACGGACAAAGCTTTGCTGGGCTGCTTGCTTCTTCCTTCAGCTCTTCTGTTCCAAACAGAGAGGCAATGGTCATCGAGGATAGCGGCGGAGCGGCGCGCATACCAACTTGGCGAGGTCTCAAGACAACTGAACAGCACCCGCTGGGATTGTGGCTGTATGTCGAATACTCTCGCTCGGGAGAGAAGGAACTCTACGATGTATCGGGAGGTCCTTGCTATTTCTGGCGGTCAGGAATGCGCGGAGATCCCTGCAGGCTCAAGAACCTTGCTGGGAAGACAGCATTTGCTGACATTCAACGGCAACTCGCTGAACAGCTAAGAGAGATGTGGTAACCGAGACCAGCGGGCTGGCGTGGTAGCCACGACCGAACGACTGGCTACCCAGCCCATGCCCGGGGTGCCCGAGCAGTTGCCGACCGAGCCTGAGGCGATCTTCGTCGTCGGCGTCCCGCGCAGTGGCACGACGATGATGCGCTACGTGCTCGAGACCTCGGACCGGATCGCGATCGCGCGCGAGAGCCATTTCATGGGCCATATCCTGGGCCGGCGCGGGGCGCGCCACTTCTTCCGCCGGGCGGGCGACCTCCAAGACGACGATAGCTTGCGCAGGATCGTCGACATGATCTACTCGGGCGAGTACGAAAAGCTGGCCGGATGGCGTCGTCCGAGCCCGTACTGGTACTGGCTCAAGGAGGAGGTGCCGCGCGAGGAGATCGAGCGCCGGCTGCTCGCAGCGGAGCGCACGGAGCGCGGGATCTTCGAGGCGTTCCTGCGCGTGTACGCCGACGTCCACGGCAAGCCGGTGATGGGCGAGAAGACGCCCACGCATCTCAACTATGTCGAAACGCTCCTCGAATGGTTCCCCGATGCTCGGGTAATCCACATGCTCCGTGACCCGCGTGCCGTATACGCCTCGGACCGATACCGCCGTCAGACGCGCGACCGCTTCCATTACTCGCTGATGCGCAAGGTGCCGCTGCTGCTGGAGTCGTACCTCTTGATCCTTTACAGCGTCTCGTGGCGCCGGGCGCTCAAGAAACACGAGCGGCTTCTCAAGCGATACCCGGGCAAGTACATGCTCGTGCGCTTCGAGGACGTGGTGAAGAAACCCGCAGAAACGCTGCCCGCGGTATTCAGCTTCCTCAACGTCGCCATGCCAGAGTCGGTCGTGTCGGACGTCGAGGTCCCTGCCCGCCACGGAATGCGCTCATCAGGCGAGGGCATCGATCCCGGCGCGGCGGACCGCTGGCGCGAGCGAATTCGGACCCCGGCTCGGCGCTTCCTGGAGCTGATGTTGCGCGGTCCGATGCGCCGCTACGGCTACGGGGACTAGCTCGCCGGCGGCGCCGGGCGCTCAACGAGGCGCCCGACGAACCTCGATCCAGATCTGGTTGCCGAAGTTATCAGCTCTTGACTCGGATGCGGCCAAGCCCATGCGACGACTGGTGGTGGCGATCCACTCGAAGCTGTGCGCTACGACGCCTGAGACGTCGCTGCCCGGTCCACGTCCCACCCATCCGCCGCCGCCGCTCACACGACGCGCGCCGCGTACCAGGGCATGGCTTCATCGAGGCCGCGCGCGAGATCGTGCGTCGGCCGGTAACCCAGGGCTCCCGTGGTCCTCCTCACGCTGGCCAGCGAATGGCGCACATCGCCTTGCCGAAACGGCTCGTGAACCTTGTCGGCGAGCGTTGCACCCGGCCGCAGGCGCTGGACGTGGTCACGCAACTGGAGATACAGCCCGTTGAGGGTCGTGCTCCGGCCATAGGCGACGTTGTACACACCGCCCGTGACGGAAGCGGCCGCCTGCGCGGCGAGCACGTTCGCCTGGACGACGTTGGCCACGTAGCAGAAGTCTCGACTGGTCTCGCCGTCGCCGTAGATGGTGCAGGGGTCGCCGCGCATCAGGGCGCCGATCCAGCGCGGGATGACCGCCGCGTAGGGGCCGTCGGGATCCTGCCGCGTGCCGAAGACGTTGAAATAGCGCAGGCCGATGACCTCGAGCCCGTACGCGCGCTGGAATGCACCCGCGTAGAGCTCGTTGGCAACCTTGGTCACGGCGTACGGCGACAGCGGCGTGCCCTCGTTGCCCTCGCGCTTGGGCAGCCGTGGGTCGTCGCCGTAGACCGCGCTGGACGACGCGTATACGAAGCGCCTCACCTGCGCGTCGCGCGCTGCCACGAGCATGTTCAGGAATCCGTCCACGTTCACCGCATTGGTCGTCGCAGGGTCGTCGATCGAGCGCGGGACAGATCCGAGCGCAGCCTGATGGAGGATCACGTCGACGCCCTGACATGCCCGCCGGCACGTGGCCTGGTCGCGGATGTCGCCCTCGATGAGCGCGAAGCGATCGCCCGCAGCGGCAACGGACCGCAGGACGTCGTCAAGATTGCGAGCCGAGCCCGTGGCAAAGTTGTCCAGCCCGACCACCACCTGGCCGAGTTGCAGCAGCCGCTCGACGAGATGCGATCCGATGAACCCCGCGGCGCCGGTGACCAGCCAGCGAGATGGGGTGCCGCGCAGTATGGCCTCGACCTCGGCCAGGCGGGACGATGACCGGCGGACCGGGGGGCGACGCACTGTGCCTGGCAGTCTAGGGCCGCCGTCTTGTTGTGACCCTAACCCGTCGGTAGACTCCCGGCCCGTGGAGAGACCTCGCGCGCGGCATCACCCCACGGACGTCACGGTCGTCGTGCCGATGTACAACGCCGCGGCGACGATCGCGCGCTGTCTCGAGTCTGTCCGGGCGCAGACGAAGCCGCCTGCCCGAATCGTGGTCGTCGACGATGCCTCCTCCGACCACTCCATCGAGGTCGCCCGGGAGGCCGGGCTGCCCAACGTCGAACTGATCTCGGCTGCGAACAACGGCGGGCCGGGTGCGGCGCGCAACCGCGGTGCGGCGCTGGCCGTCACGGACTGGGTCGCGTTCCTCGACGCCGACAACACGTGGGAACCAGCGTTCCTCGAGGAGGTCTGCGCGGCGATCGCGGATTTTGACGCCGACTTTGGCTCGAGCGGCGGGACGCGCCACCTGCGCTACCCCAGGCCGAGGAGCGTCAACCGAACCCTCGAGCGCGGGCCCTCACGCGCCGACCGATCGGCCGATTTCTGGAAGATCTCGCTGCGCTTCATGCCGGTCGTGCCGTCGTCGCTGGTCGTACGTCGCTCGCTCTTCGAGCGCGTGGGCGGCTTCCCCGAGGACGTGCGCACGGGCGAGGACATCACGCTGGTGGCGCGGCTGTGGCTGCATGGGCGCTTCTGTTTCGTCAATCGCCCCGTGTACACGTCGGTCCAGCTCGGCTCGGGCGTTAGCGCCGGACCGCGGACCTATCACGACGTGCGCAAGTTGCTGGCCAGGGTCGGGCTGACGCTGTGGCGCTCAGCCAGGAGCAGGCGCGCCGGCACCCTGTGGTTCGCTCTCGCCTATGGCCGGATGTTCGTCGGGCGCCACGCGAGCTTCCTGTCGCGGCTCGCCTGCGGACCGCGCGGGCCTCCCGTGGCAGGCAGCGAGACGGCCTGACGTGGACCAGAGGGCGACCATCGCCGTGATCATGCCGGTTTACAACAAGCGGCCATACATAGAACGCGCACTGGCATCGATCACGGCCCAGTCGAGGGCGCCGGATGAGGTCATCGTCGTCGACGACGCCTCGACCGACGGATCCATGGACGCGGTGCGGTCGTTCGATCATCCGTCCCTTCGGGTTCTGCGACGCTCTCAGCCCGGACAGTACGCAGCGCGC
>JBBDRY010000041.1:29933-33554 GCA_040905225.1 Chloroflexota bacterium
CCTTCCTGGACGCAGACGACGAATGGCGACCGACCTTTCTGGCCGGCATCGATCGTCTGATCGCCGCCGCGGGCACCGAGATCGGCTGTGTCTTCACCGGCTACGAGGTTGTCGAGCCCGGCGCGAGGCGCGCCGCCGCCTTCGCCCGGCAGTCGACCTCGGAAGCGCCCGTCGAGCTGGACCTGGATGGCTTCCTCGACCTGTGGCTCGAGTTCGGCCGGACGCCGGTATGCGTCGACGTGATTGCCTGCCGTCGGGACCTGCTCATCGAGGCCGGCATGTTCCCCGAGGGCCGCTGCAATCGCGGCGGCGACGTCGACCTCTGGCTGCGCCTCCTGTGGCGCACCAACGCGCTCGCGGTGCCTGATATCGGGGCGACGTACTACCGCGACCCGAACGTGCTGCCTCCGTCGCAGACGCTGGACGGCAGCCTGTGCCTGAAGGCGACGGTGGACGAGCTGCTCGGCGTCGTTCCACCCGCCACCGCACACCGGTTGCGGCGGCTGTACGACCAGTACGCGTACCAGTACGTCCGCAGGCGGGCCGGGCGACAACGAATCTCGCCGAACTCATACGCCGGTTTCTTTGCCGGTGCCGATCCCGTGAGGTATGCCGCGACGACAGCCCTGGCGAGCCTGCCCGCAGCCGCATCCGGCGGCGCCCGAAAGGCCAGGCGAGCCGTCGCGGGCGCGCGACGCCTCGTACGTGGTGCATGACATGGGCGGCGTGAGCGCGCCGAACGGGCGCCATGTGACCCGCCGGCCGGACCTCTTCATCGTCGGCGCGGGGACAGCCGGGACCACGGCGCTGTATGAGTACCTGCTCGGGCATCCGCAGGTCTACATGTCGCCCATCAAGGAGCCGGATTATTTCTGTCCCGACGTCGTGCCCGACTCCGATTTCAGCTACGGCACCAAACTCGACAAGTACCTCGCGCTGTTCACCCCCACCGGCCGCCATCGGCGCGTGGGCGAGGCCTCCACCAGCTACCTCCGATCCAGCCAGGCGCCCGCGCTCATCCGGGAGTTCGAGCCGGAGGCGCGGATCGTGATCATGCTCAGGAACCCGATCGATCGGATGCACTCGATGCACTCCCAACGGGTCGCACTTGGCCTGGAACCGATCGGCGACCTCGAGGCGGCGCTCGACTCGGAGGCCGCCGGTTTTCCGTATCTCGAGCGCGCGAGAGTCGCTGACCACGTGTCCCGCTGGCTCGACACTTTCGGGACCGATCGCGTCCACGTCATCATCTTTGACGACTTCGCGGCGGACACGGAGGCCGTGTTCAGGAAAGTCCTCGAGTTCCTGGAGGTCGATCCCAACCTCGGACCTCGATCGTTCGAGCCGCGCAATACGAGCTACCGCCAACGCGCGGCCGCGCGCACTCTGTTCACCAGCCGTGCCGCTCAATGGGCAGCGCACGGCGTCCTGCCCCGACTGATCGGCGATAACGCGACACAGCGGCTGTCGCGCAGCGTCCGCCACAGTCGCATCTGCCGGCGGCCCAACCGGGTCGCGCCGATGCGGGCCGGCCTGCGCCGGAGGCTCGCGCACGAGCTGAGTGCTGACGACGGCCGGCTATCGACCCTATTGCAACGCGACTTGCGCGCGCTATGGTTTGGGCGCCCCGCGCTCGGCGCGAAGAGCGCCCGCGAGGAGTGAGGGTGGGATGGAAGCGATCGAGGGACGGTCCGTTATCGGGCTTCTGCGCCGAACGGACGGGGACAATCGCGACCTGGCGGCGACGCGACGGGATCCGGCGGAGCTGGTCCTGGGCGTGCTCATGTCGAGCACCCATCGCAAGGGCAGCCTCGAACGGGCAGACCTCGACCGCTAGCGCAACGCCATGCTGCAAACGATTCGGCGGCACACATCGCCAGCGCGGCCGGTCGAGCTCACGCTGATGGCCTTTCCGTTCAAGGTGCCAAACCCCGCGAAAGTGGGATTCCGGACCCTCCCGGATCTTGCCGAGTTCACCGCGTTACACAGGCTCGGCAAGTTGTGCGTAGCGGTCAGGGGCGTGTACGAGCCCGGCCTGCACATCAATCTGATCCTCGACGGCACATCGCTCGCGCCGATCGTGGATGTCGGGACAGACGAGGTCGCCGCCTACGCTCGCTACCTGACCGGCCTGATCCGCGACGCGGGCGTGAGCGACCAGGTCAGCCTCTTCGACTTCGACGCGCTGCTGCACCACGGCGATCGCGCCGCATCCGTGGCGCTGCCGCGACTCAGGCGCGCGGCGCGCGAGTGGTGGCTGGAGACTCGCGGCTCACCGCTGTGGCAGCAGGCGTTCCACCGGATGCTCGGGATGATCAACCTGCGCGACCTGCCGGTGCCCGAGATCGAGCATCTCTTGGCCGCCGCGCGAGAAGGCTCGCTGTCACCGGGTACGCGGACCTCGAGCGACGCGTCGGTCTTCAGATGATCGAGTACCGCGTGTTCGACCTGCTCGTCCATGAGCTCGATCCGCGACCGCGCCACTTTCCCGACGCCATCCACGCGACCACCCAGGAAAGGCCCGGACGTCTCGCGATCTGGCTGGTGCGCCGGGGGCGCGGCCATCTTCCCTGGCACGGGGTCGGGGTCGTCGAGGACGACGACAAGATCCGCGTCGCGCCATTGAGTGCGGTCATGGCCCAGGGAGGCTACGCACCGGTCAGCCTCCCGGGCGAGGGCACGCCGTTCTTCTATCGGCCGACCGGGAAGCACCCAAATGCCTAGTCGGCCGCCACCAGGTGCACCCGCGCTCGTCGCTCGACGTGGAATCGCCTGCCCTCTGGCCGTGACAGAAACTCGTCGACGGCCGTTCGGCAGCCAGACCAGAAGTCGTAGTCATCGATGACGAACCGACCACCGGGCACGAGAGTCGGCGCGATGCCCGTCAGGCACGTCATCACCGACTCGTACCAATCGCAATCAAGGTGCGCGATCGCGACTGGCTCGCGAACCGGCATCGTGTCCTGGTAGAGACCACGAACGTAGCGGACGTTGTCGCGCTCGCTGTCGATGCCGAATGACGCGAGGTTGCGTTCGACATCACCGCGAAGATCTTCGCGGTAGCCGTAGTAGGTGTCGCCTCCTATCCCAGCGGCGGCGCCGGCGGTGATGACCTCATATCGGTGGCGCACATCTGCACCGTCGGTCTCTGAGGGCGGCGGTATGGTCCCGAAGACGTCGTAGAGCACCAGCGGTCTGGCCGGTGACTTTGCAGCCGCCAGCACGATCGCTGACCCACCCACTGCCGTCCCCGCCTCGACCAGCGATCCCGGGATCTGTTGCATCTCAGCTTCTGCGACGACATCCGCGAGATCCTCGAGTGCGCCTGCCGATAGGTAGGTAAGGCGGTGCCCGATGACGTTCTGGATGACGCCGGCAAGGTGCGGTCGGCGACGGCGAAAGTCAGACGAGACCTGCGTCCTGCGGCGGGCGCCGGCGAATCTGCGGATTCGAGTCAGCATCGATCTCCCCGAGTTCGGCCGCGGCATGATAGCAAGCCCAGGATCGCGTGCAAGCAGCCGGTCGGGACGCGGCTAGGCTTCATCGAGCTCATCCGCTACGGGCGGGCTGACGGCCGGTGGGCGCGCTGTGGACGGGGGCTGCGCGCCGCGCAGCCCGCGG
>JBBDRY010000041.1:33564-45934 GCA_040905225.1 Chloroflexota bacterium
GGCCCCCCCCCCCCCCCCCCCCGCGGCCGAATCTGCTGCTGCCGGGGACCACCTGCAGGCCGACCGAGCCAAGCTCCCTCACCAGTCCGCGATCGAATATCGCCAGCGCGACGGCGAACGTCCCGATCCCAACTCCGAGTTGGGCGGCGAGTGAAAGCCAGGGGTCAACGCCGCCGAGCAGGCCAAAGCGAACGCCCGCGACGGCGGCCGCCATCACGGCCGTGGCAGCGGCAACGGCACGCAGCTCGGACAGTTGCTGGCGCACTCCCACGCCTCCGTAAACACGCATCCAGTACAGGTTGAGCGGCAGCAATAGATACCCGCGGATCACGAACGCGGCCGCGACAGCGACGATCTCGCGGAAGAAGACCACTGCGATGGCGAAGCCGACGACGTTGGTAACGGTCGAGATGAGCCGGAATCGGAGAGTGACCTCTGGATGGCCAACGGCGTTCCATACCGCCCCACTGAAGGCCTGGATCGTCAGAACCGGCCCGATCGTGAACAGGACCGCAGCGGTCGGAGCGCTTGGCGTCCACTGGTCGCCGAAGATAACCACTATCGCCTCGTTCGCGACCAGGGCCAGCCCTATGTAGCCAGGCAGAGTCAGCGCGCTCGTCGCGCGCATGAGGCGCAGGTATGCGCGCCGCGTACGTTCCAGATCGTGTTGGAGGCGAGCGAAGGCCGGGAACACCAGCCTTCGGGCGGCGGCGATGAGCAGGATCTGGCTGGTTTCGAGAATGCGGTGGGCAATGGCATAGAAGCCCAGGGCGACCGGGCCGAGGACGACGCCTATGAGCAGGTTATCGGTGTAGCGGCTGAAGAAATTCAGGACATCGCCGCCGACGACTTTGATGCCGAAGCTGAACAAGGAACGGAAGTCGCTGGCCGAGAAGGCGAGACTCGGCCGCCAGGGGCTGACCGCCCAAAGCGTCGCCACAGACACGAGCGCGTTGGTGAGCTGCTGCGCAACCAGAGCCCAGGCGCCGAAGTCCATCAGCGCGAATCCGATCCCCACCGCGCCGCCCGCGCCGATGGCGATGAGTTTGCGCACGGCAAGGCTGCGGAAATCCATCTCTCGCCGGAACAGACCCATCTGGATGCTGTTCAGCGCGGACAGCACGAACACGATCGAGAGGACCTGGATGATCGCTGCGAGGCGCAGGTCGCCGAGTAGAGCTGCGATCGGACCCGATAACAGGATCCCGATGACGGTGAGAAGCGCACCGGTCACCAGCGCGGCCCAGAAGGCGGTGTCGAGCTCGCGCCGCGTCAGGCTCGGGCGCTGGATCACGGCATCGCCCAGTCCCTGGTCCACGAGCAACTGGCAGAACGCGACGAATACCGCTGCCAGGGCCACAAGCCCGAAATCGACTGGCGCCAGTAGTTGCGCGAGGACGATGAAGATGAGCAGGGCCAGCAGCTGGCTGCCCCACGTATCGATGAGCGTCCAGGTCAGACCGCGTGCCACGCTTTTTTGCAGGCTGCCGCCGCCGCGCCCATGTTGGCTGGGAGCCCATGGCTCGCTCAGTTGGTTACGATCGCCTCGCCTCTTCGCCACGTCTGGGGCAGTCTAAGGGCGTCCGGGCCGGTTGCTCGCGCGGCAGGAATCGGTGCGCGACGGGCATCGCTCGCCTCGCTAGACTGAGCCCCCGTGAGCACCCCCGCCAACCCGCAGCCTTGCTTTCCTGCGTGAGCCGGAAGCGCGGCGGCAAGAGCCTTTCGCCCGGCTGCGTGCGCGTCGACTCGACTGCTCCGGTTGATTCCGCGCAGCCCCGCGTCCGGGCGGTGACTGACGATCGCTGCCTCAAGTGAACGTTGCCGCCGCGCCGTTGCCGGAGCTGGACGCCAGGGTGACGCCCGGTCCCGCCGGCCACCCGGTACGGGACCTGCTGTTGTCCCTGCGCGATGGTCCGACTGTCAACTATCTGCCAAACCCGGGCAACGGCGGCGATGCCCTGATCAACGTCGGTTTCTTTGACGTCGCGCATTCGATCGGACTCCGATACCGGGTAATCGATCGCAGCGCGAGGCTCACGGCGCAGGATGTATTGATCATTGCCGGCGGTGGTGGCCTCGTCCCCGAGCATGAGGGGACGTCCGCCGCTGTCGCCCAGTTCAACAAGACCGTCGGCACCCTGATCGTGCTGCCTCAGACCGCGCGCGAGAATGATGATCTTCTGCGCTCGCTCGGAGGCAATGTCCATCTATTCCTGCGCGAGCGAATGTCGTATGACTATTGCCTGAGAACGTGCGACGGACCCCGAGTTGGCTTCGACCACGACATGGCGTTCTATGCCGACATCGGCGCACTCAAGCAGCGACGTGGTTTGTCTGGATTTGAGCTCACGCCGCGAAACGGCGTAAGCCTCGCCCTGCTCACGGCGCTCAAGATCCGGTCCAGGCTCACCAAGCGTCTTGTCGCCTTCCGCGTCGACAAGGAAGCACGCGACAGGTCACGTGGATCGATGGCAACCGATGTATCGAAACTATGCTCCTTCGGGACGCGAACCGAAAGCCAGTGCTACTTCGCCGCGTCACAGTTCGTGCGGACGATCGACGGGTTCCACGAAATTCATACCGACCGTCTACACGTGGCCATTGCCGCTGCGCGCTTGGGCAAGAGGACGATGCTGTACGACAACAGCTACTTCAAGTGTCGAGCCGTGTTCGAGGCGTCGCTGACTGGGTTCGATGTCGAGATGCGTTCATTTCCCGAGGCTGAGGCGATCACGGAGAATTCATGACCGGCGCTTCAATCTCTGCAGTCGTCATGACGCTCAACGAGGAGCACAACATCGACTACTGCCTGCGCAGCGTCCGCACATGGTGCGACGAGGTGATCGTCGTCGACATGCTCAGCGACGATCGGACACCGGAGATTGCCGGCCGTTACGCCGACCTCCTGCTGACGCATGAACGTGTCGGTTTCGTCGAGCCGGCCCGCGTGAAGGGGTTCGCCGCGGCGCGGGGCGACTGGGTCATCAATATCGACGCTGACGAAGTCGTGCCGCCAGCGCTTGCCGAGTGGATTCGGCAGTTTGTAGACGGAGATCCACCTTACGACGTGGTTCGCATCCCGCGCGCAAATGTCTTCCTCGGTAGATGGATCCGCAGCTCACCGTGGTGGCCGGGCAAGCCACGTCTGTTCCGTCGGGGCATGATGGAAACGTCGAGCGAGATCCATCACGGATTCCGGCCGCGGCCGGGCGCACGCGTCCATGACGCGCCGCCCGACCCTGATCGCTCGCTCTGGCATTTCGCCCATCCGAGTCTTCACGGGCTGATCGAGAAGACCAACCGGTATACGACGATCGAGGCTCAGCAGGCGATCGCGCGCGGGATGGGCGATCCGCGGCCGCAGGACCTTCTTACAGGACCGATTCGCGCACTGGGCGCGTACGTGCTCCGGCGCGGGTACCGGGACGGCATGGCCGGGCTTACGTATGCCGTCGACCGCGCGTACTACGGCTTTCTCGGAGCGGCCAAGCGGTGGGATGAGGCTCGGGCCGGCAGGCGCCAGGCGCAGTACGATCGCATGCGGGAACGGATCGTCAGCGGCTACGCGGATCGCGGTCGCGAGCGACTCGGCGATCGCGCCTTACCGGATCGCGCCCCGGCCACTGACAGCGTTCCCGTTGGTCGTGACATGGAGGGCGGCGCCCAGCCCTAGGGCGCGCTGGCAGGCAATCGATAGAATGACTGCTCCTCTCTCACCCTGCCCGGAGTAAGAGCGTGCGTCACGAAGCCGAGTGCGAATGGTAGCGACAGAAGAGGCCGCAGCAGCGCCGTGGGCACAGCCGGTGGCCGCAGCGCGGCCATCGGAGCCAGAGGCGATCTTTGTCGTAGGCGTGGCGCGCAGCGGGACGACGATGATGCGCAGTCTGCTCGAGACTTCTGATCGCATCGCGATCGCGAGGGAAAACCACTTCGTGGGCCACCTCATCGACCGGCAGGGCGCGCGCTTCCGGTTCCGACATGCCGGCGACCTCACGGACGACGCTGCCATTCGGCGCATCATCGAGTTCATCTATTCGGGCGAGTTTCAGCGCCGCACGCGGTTGCGTCGGATCAGCACGTTCTGGCGGTGGCTCATCGAGAAGGTGCCGCGCGAGGAGATGGAGCGCCGCCTACTCCTCTCCGAGCGGACGGAGCGTGGGCTGATGGCTGCCTTCATGCGGGTGCATGCCGATATGCAGGGCAAGCCGGTCATGGGCGAAAAGACACCGGCGCATCTCGCCTACGTCGATACGCTGCTCGATTGGTTCCCGAATGGGCGCGTCATCCACATGATGCGCGACCCGCGCGCCGTGTATATCTCAGACAGCTACCGCCGGCGCACAAAGCGACGCAAGCCGTACGGCTGGATGACGCGCGTCCCGTTACTGCTTGGGGCGGTGCTGCTCGTGCAGACGACGCTCGTCTGGCGATCGGCGGCTCGACGCCATGAGAGGCTAGAGCGGCGCTATCCAGGTCGCTACATGCTCGTTCGCTTCGAGGACGTCGTACAGCGGCCGGACGAGGCCCTGCCTCGCCTGTTTGATTTTCTCGGCGTGGAAGTGCCGCCCAACGCCGCCAACTTCAAGCTGACGGTCGTGCACGGCATGCGTCAGCGCGACGAGGGGCTCGATCCGGAGGCGGCCGAGCGCTGGCGGAAGCACATCCATCCGTTTGCGGACCGCTGGCTTTCCTTCTTCCTCGGTGGCTACATGCGCCCCTTTGGCTACGCGAAGGGACTCTCGCTCAGCTGATCCGGCCGCAGGCGCTTGCGGTACCGGAACTGATTCCAGTAGACGCTGCGCACCGCGCGCGTGGCGCGCATGAGCAGCCTGCTCCATCCGGGCACGCGGACTTCGCCCCATTCAGGCGGGAATGGATATCCCCACTGTTCCATGTATGGCCCGAACACCCACACGGCGCGCCGAATCGCGCGGGGCGTGTAGTACTTGACGTAATCGCTTTCGCGCTCCGGTGTCACGTTCGCCGCGGGCAGCGGACGTACGGGTTCGATGCCCATCAGGCGGAGGGCACCCGCGAAATCCTCGGCCAGCGATTCGAACCTGAGGACGGTGCTATAGCGCCGTTGGTCGAGGCTCGTCCAACTGTCGAACGGCAGCCGGTACCAGCGCAGTAGGAATCGTTCGAAATCGGCGCCCGTTGCCTCGACCCAGCGCTCGATCCTGTACTCCCTCTTCTGGACGACCGAGCCGTGCTTGGCGAGCCATTCCGGATCGCTCATCACGCCCCTGGCCTGCGTCTTCATTCGGAAATAGCGCGTGACGGCCAGATCCAGCGGATTGCGCACACCCGCGAAAACGAAATAGTCCAGTTGCTCGGGTGGAGCGGAGCGCGAGAAATCTCGATAGCTCGAGTGCCGCCGCAAGATGTCCTCACCGCCGTAGTGCTGGACGAGCTCCTTGCGGATGGCCGTCGACCCCGTATGCGGAACCTCGACGAAGACGTACCGGTAGCGGTGGCTGACGATCACCGGCAGAAGTTAGCAGGTCGACCGGCGTCAGGAGCCGCTGCGGCCGGTCGGATCAAGGCTGATGTTCAGCGAACCACAGCGGCAAGCCCATCAGCGCCGTGCCGACCTCCAGGACCGAGTCTGTATCATTGCCCCGCCCGTCACCCGACCGGGTTCTGATGCACCGGAGTCGAGGTGGCGCTACGTCCCGAACCGTCCACTGGCGTCTCGACGCTACGCAGCCAGCCGTCGAGAATCGACCTGTGACAGCGAGCGACGCGCGCAAAGGTGCATGCCTGTGGTTCACGGGCCTGTCCGGGTCAGGCAAGACGACCACGGCGGAGCGCGTCGTTGAGCTCCTCGAACAGCGCGGGTGCGTTGTCACAGTGCTCGATGGCGATGTTGTCCGCACCCATCTGTCCCGAGGGCTCGGATTCAGCCGGGAGGATCGGGACGAGAACGTGAGACGTGTCGGCTTTGTGGCGTCGGAGGTCGTGCGCCACGGTGGCATCTGCGTCTGCGCCCTGGTGAGCCCTTATCGCGCTGCCCGTGATGAGGTGCGCGCCATGATGCCTGGGGGCTCGTTCATCGAGATCTTCGTCGACACGCCGCTTGAGGTCTGTGCCGAGCGCGACGTGAAGGGTCTCTATGCGGCGACCGACCGAGGCGAAGTCCCGCAGATGACCGGCATCGCCGATCCGTATGAGCCGCCCCTTTCGCCGGAACTGCGGCTCGAAACGGTTGGCCGAACGGTCGACGAGAACGCAGCCGAGGTGATCGCGTACATGGAACGCCAGGGCATGCTCTAGCTGCCAACGGGTTCACAAGCTGCCAACGGGAGCCTGAGCTGGCGCTCGCGCGATCGGGCTGCGATGATGCGGCCGAGGGCTGAGGAGGAACTGGAATCGTCACCTTCGTGAACAGAACGAACCTAGGCACGCGCGGGCCCGGTAAAGCGCGCCCAACGCCGCCCGTCTTGCCGCGCGGCGCGTCCGGCAATCACACCCCACACCGGTGGCGTCTTCGGCTGTCTGTTGCCGCGGTGTTGACCATTCTGGTCGCCGCGATGCCGTCACCCGCGATCGAGGCGAGTCAAGTCGCCGCGATGCCGTCACCCGCGACCGAGGCGAGTGAGCCGCCGCAACCACCGAACATCGTTTGGGTCAACCTGGACGATACCGGTATTGCACCCGCTTCGCTCTATGAGCGCCTGCCCATGATCAAGAGCCTATTCCTGGAGCACGGCGTCTCATTTGTAAACGCATGGAACAATTTCCCGCTCTGCTGTCCAGGTAGAGCCAGCCAGCTTACGGGGCAATGGGCCCACCACACAGGTGTCATCAAGAACGATGGAAGGCTGTTCAATCCGGGCGTCACGCTTGCCACGGAACTTCACGACCAGGGCTACTACACGTTCATTACCGGCAAATACCTGAACGGGACGAGTCTCCTCTCCGACAAGACGCCTCCTGGCTGGGATGACGTCGCCATCGCCGACAGCAAGTACTACCGGTACACGATCTACGTCAACGATGAGGCCAGATATCACGGCTCACGGACCGACGACTACTCGACCGACGTATTTGCCGCCCACAGCCTCGAATTCCTGGCAACCGCGCCAGCCGATAAACCCATTTTCGCATTTCTGAACCCGTACGCAGTTCATCAGGGCGCGGACCAGAACGGATCCAAGGTAGGTACCCTGCCCGCCCCGGCCCCCAGGCACAAGGGCGATCCGGCGTGTCAGGGCGTGCCCTCATCGAAGCTCGCGAATTACAACGAGGCCGACGTCTCGGACAAGCCGTACTACATCCGCAGACAGCCGCTTAGGGCCGCGACAGGTTGGCCGCTACAGAGAATTTGTGAGACGTTGCTCTCGGTCGACGAGTGGACCGCTGGCGTTGTCGACACGCTCAAGGCGCAGGGGCGATTTGACAACACGATCTTCATCTTGACGACGGACAACGGACGCGCCTGGGGATCAAACCGCTGGATCAAGAAGACGGCGCCCTACGCCGCGCAGATACCGCTGTTCATTTACTGGCCGGCGACAATGGTCGGAAACGGGTCGGAGAACGACATGCTGTTGGCCAACGTCGACCTCGCCCCAACGCTGTGCGAACTGGCAGGCTGCGTGATGGGACCGTTTGCCAATGGGCGTCCTGTCGATGGCCAGAGCTTCGCGGGGCTGCTTGCCCCTGACGCATTCAGTTCGGTGCCGACGAGGGACGCGACGATCCACGAGCATCTCGGTCCGGCCTCACAGGTTCCGCGCTGGAAGGGAATCATGACTGCGTCCAACCACCAGTTGGGCCGCTGGTTCTACGTCCATTACTTCGAAACCGGCGAGCAGGAGCTCTACGACATGTCCGGCGGCCCGTGCCTCCATTGGGAAGTCGGGGACGGAGGGGACCCGTGCATGATGAGCAACAAGGCCCACAAGGCGAAGTTCAAGTCGATCAGGTGGGCGCTTCGCCGGCAGATGGAGGCGATGTGGTAGCGAATCGGCCTTCTCCATTTGCCCGGGCGATGTACCGAACCGAGCAGTGATGAGATGGGTCCGCGAGGCGCCGCGGACCTGCCCGAGCACGCGTGCCCTCGACTGCCTGTGACACTGTCGCAGCGCCGCCGCAGCCCGGTCGTGGCCGCCGTCGCCCTGGCCGCCTGGATGGCGTTCATCCCGGTCACTGGTCCTGCCGCAGACGTGTCGGCCATCGAACCGGCCAACCAGCCAAACATCATCGTGTTCTACATGGACGACGTCGCGCCGCATGATGGCCGGCTATGGAACGATCCGGCGCGAACGCCGGCGATCTACGAGCACTTCATCCAGGACGGCGTCGACTTTCCGAACGCGATCGGCGAGACGCCACTGTGTTGCCCCGGCCGAGCGAGCCTACTGACCAGCCTGCACACCCACAACCACGGCGTATACCTCAACGACGCTCATCTGTTCACGCCGGGGATGCACATCGGCACGGCCCTTGAGAGCGCCGGCTACGCGACCATGTTCATCGGCAAATACCTGAACAAGAACCACTCTCTCACCGCCGAGGAATGGCGCGCGCACGAGGCAGGCTGGACCTACTTGGACGCGACCAGGGGGTGGAACGGCGATTTTTCTCGATTACACCGTTCACACCAAGACGGGCGACGTGTACTACCCGGACACCCATTCGACGCAGATGGTCGCCGAGCGGGCCATCGCGAGGATGCGCCAGACACCTGCGGATACGCCCGTCTTCACCGTGTTATCGGTTTACAACCTCCACAAGCCCAACATGGCGATGCCCCAGTTCGCGAACGATGCGCGGTGCAACGACCTGGCGCCTTGGAACCCGCCCAACTACAACGAGGCGGACGTGTCGGACAAGCCGGAGTACATCCGCAAACTCAGCCTGCTCCCGTACACCGACGGATGGCCGATGGTTGGCTACTGCCGCGAGATGCTGGGCATCGATTGGCTCGTAGCTCAGGTCACGCAGGAACTATCCGATGAAGGCCGGCTCGACAATACCCTGCTCGTATTCACGGCCGACAACGGGATGAACTGGGGGGCGCATCGCCGCGGTCAGGACAAGGTGACGCCATATTCGACGCCCGTCCCGTTGTACTTCTCGTGGCCGGCTCGCTGGGGCCCACGCGTGATATCTGAGCTGACGTCGAATATCGATCTAGGACCAACCTTCTGCGAGCTCGGTGGTTGCACGCTCGGGCCTTACCCGACGGGCCAGACGGCGCCGGACGGCGTGAGCCTCGTGCCGCTTCTAGAGGGCGACGTGGACAGTCTCGGTCGCGACGCCGTGCTGGAACAGACCGGCGCATACGCCGGACTAAGGACCACTGTCGAAAGCGGTCTTGGTCCGTGGCACTACGTGGAGTACAAGACCGGCGAGCGCGAACTGTACGACCTGCGACCTGACGGCGATCCATGGGAGTTGAACAATTTGGCCGGGGACAGCCGCCACAGCGAGCTGATCGAATCCCTGTCCGCACTTCTTGCCAGCCTGCTGGCCGAAGGAAGAATGCGACGGCTCGACGCCAGCATCGCCAAGTCAGTGTCCGGCACCTATAAGGGCGGCGCGATCTATTCCACGGTACCGATCAGCGACCAGACTCAACGCCGCAGCCGCGTAAGGCGCGCGAGAACCTACGATTATTTCGCGAAGCTTCTCGTTCCAGGCGCATCGATCACCGTTCACGCAACGGAGTCGGGAACGAGCACCATGTCGGCCCGCTACTTCGTTGACGGCGTGGAAGTGACGGCCAAAGTCCGATCCGCGACCGGACTCGTGCTCGCCGGGCTAACGCCGGGGCAGACCAAGACAGTGATCGTTCGTGTCCGCGTGCTGAAGACTCGCCACTCAGAGCGGTGCGATCCGTAGTGGTGCGCGCAGTCGCCGGGGCGAACGGCGGCACGGACACCGTGCGCGCCGTAACTGCCCGCTGACGCTGACTGGACCTGGCTCAATGTCCCCTTGGATCCGTGGGGGCGACCACCCTACGTTGTCGACCGTGACCCAGGAAGCAGGGCCGAATTGGACCTGATCGAAAGGGTGATCGTCGAGCGGCGGCGGGTGATCGTGCGTCCCTCGCGATCGTTGCGTCGCTACTTTCCTGCCGACTTCTTCGCCGAGTACGACGAGCCGGTCGATCTGCGTCAGACACCGCTTTCGATCGCATCGCTGCCGTTTCTCTGGAACATGGCGCCGATCGTGTGGGCGACAGACGAGACCTACCGCATGGATGTGCTCGAGCCAGCCGTCGTGCGGAGCATGGACGCTGTCCGCGACGTCGTGCGCGACATGTACCCATCGCTGCGGTGGCACGGAAGGATCGAAGCCAGATCGACGGTCGCCACGCCTCCTCCTGCGCCGTCCGAATTTGACCGGGCTCTCTTGTTCAGCGGCGGGCTTGATTCAACCTACTCTGCGATGCGCCACTCGGGCCCTGGACTCCTGTTGATCAGCGTCTGGGGAGCCGACATACCGCTCTCGAGCAAGCGTCGGTGGGCGCAGGTGGAGGAAGACAACAGGCAGTTCGCCGAAGCCAACGCGGCAGGACTGGCCGTCGTCCGCAGCAATTTCCGATCAATCAACCAGCCGCGGCTCAACACGCTGACGAGTGAAATCAGAAACTGGTGGGCCGATGTTCAATTCAGCATGGCGCTTTCCGGCCTGACCGCTCCTCTCCTCCATTCCAACGGTATTCCCGTCCTTCACGTCGCGAGCGGATACAGCACGGCATTTCAGGGCAGCCACGGATCACTCCCGCACCTGGACAACCTGATTTCCCTCGGGCATGCAGGCGTCCACCACGACGGTGCCGAGCTGACCCGACAACAGAAGCTGCTGGCGATCGTCGAGGGCAGCACACAGGGAAGTCCGACGCAACTTCGCGTCTGTTACCAGAATCGCAGAAACGTGGACCGAAACTGTGGCGAGTGCCCGAAGTGCCTGAGGACGATGGTCGGGCTCGTGGTGGCCGGGGCGGATCCGGCCATCTACGGCTTTCCGGAATACACCCCTCGAACGCTCTCCGCTATTCCCCCAAGGTTCGCGGCGCACGGGGTCCATTTCAACGAGGCCGACATGGTGATGTGGCAGGACATCCAGGCGCACGTTCCCGCCGGCCACCACCGGGAACCCTTCCTTGCCTGGCTCCAGGACATGGATTTCCGGCACTACTTCCAAGCCCAAAAGGACGACCCGCGCCGCAGGGCAAGAATCAATCGGCTTGCGACGCAAATGTCGCGGCTGTACTCGGTCGCCAGGCGGGCGAAACGCCGGATCGGCTAGTCAGTCGGGTCGTCTTCTCAGTTGCGGCTGCTTACATCATCACCAGGCCGCCGTCGACCGCGAGCACCTGGCCCGTGATATATGCGGCCTCGTCGGATGCGAGGAAGGCCACGGCGTAGGCGACTTCTTCCACTGTGCCGAATCGGCCGAGTGGCGTGCGTTCGTTGATCTGCCGCTGAAGCTCTGCGGGCAGGTCCTTGGTCAACTCCGTGAGCACGAAGCCGGGAGCAACCGCGTTGACGGTGATGCCGCGGGAGCCGAGCTCGCGCGCCGCGGCCTTGGTCAACCCGATCAGGCCTGCCTTCGCGGACGAGTAATTCGCCTGGCCCATCTGACCCGCCTGGCCCGAGACGCTGGTGATATTGATGATCCGGCCGCCCTTGGCCCGCAGCATCGGCCGTGTGACCGCCTTCAGGGTGTAGAACGCGCCGAACAGGTTCGTCTCCAGCACCTCTCGCCAGGCGTCTGGGCTCATGCGCATGATCAGGTCGTCGCGCGTGATGCCGGCGTTGTTGACCAGGATGTCGACCTTGCCGAAGGCCTCGAGCGCGGCCTTGACCAGCTCCTCGGCCGCCTCCGGCTTGGTGACGTCGGCCTGGACGGAAAGGGAGCGCCGACCCAACGCCTGGATCTCCGCCACCGTCGCCGCAGCCGCATCCGCGTTGCCACGGTACGAGAAGCAGATATCGGCGCCCTGCTGCGCAAGCCGCACCGCGATTGCCTTGCCGATGCCGCGCGAGCCGCCAGTGATGACGGCAGCCTTGCCGCTCAGATCAATCATTGGGCGCATTCTGCACTACCGCGGTGGACACGACGCAGCCGCGTTGAATCCGGCGTTTGTTCAGCATTTCGACCTACCGCCGATCGCCAGCGCGTGCGCCTGACTGCGGCCCGCGATGACCCCGCACGAGGCAGCGTCGCCACGGACGATGCGGCAGCGACAACCAGCGCCGGTTGTCTCAAACATGCGACCTGGCCCGCATAGCGCTGAAATCGTGCACAAATGGCGGGTCAGAGGTGCAAGTCGCGGGTAAGCGGGACCAAAGGCCCCAGCAATGGCGCGTGGCCATCATCCGGCCGTGGATGGTTACACGCTCGGGCGACT
>JBBDRY010000042.1:0-8604 GCA_040905225.1 Chloroflexota bacterium
CGCGCGACGAGCGTCTCCGCGACCGAGGGGTCGTCCAGGTCGTACTCGGGACGCGTCCATGCGAGCGCATCCACGTCTTCCGCGCGAAGGACATCAAGCACGGCACGTCCGAGCCGACCGTTCGCGCCCGTCACCGCGACGGGCGACGCGAGAGTCACGCCTCCACGGAATCGGCGAGCCGCCGCCCGTACTGGTGCTCGTAGTAGGACGTCCAGTCGCCCGACCTGGCCTGCCGCCACCAGTCGACGTGGGTGCGGAACCAATCGACCGTCTGTGAGAGCCCATCCTCGAAGGCAACCGAGGGCTGCCAGCCAAGCCGGGCCAGCTTGGTCCCGTCCATCGCGTAGCGCAGGTCGTGACCGGGCCGGTCAGAAACGCTCCTGACCAGCGACCACGGCTTGTCGAGCAGAGCCAGTATCTGGGCGGTCACCTGCCGGTTCTCGAGCAGTCCCATTCCGGGCACGTTGTATGACTCTCCGCTCGAGCCGTGGTCGAGCACGAAAGCAACGGCATCGGCGTGATCGTCCACGAACAGCCAGTCGCGCTCCTGGCGGCCATCGCCGTAGAGCGGCAGTGACTCACCCTCCAGCGCGTTGGTGATGAACAGCGGGATGATCTTCTCCGGGTGCTGATAGGGCCCGTAGGTGTTGGCCCCGCGCGTCATGACGACATCCGCGCCGTGCGTGGCGTGGTATGCCGCCGCGAGCAGCTCGCCGGCGGCCTTTGCTGACGCATATGGGCTGCGTGGCCGAAGCGCGTCGCTCTCGACGCTCAGTCCCTCGGGTATGTCGCCGTAGACCTCGTCGGTCGACACCTGGACGAAGCGGATCCGCCTGCTCGCCACGCCGCGTAGGGCCTCGAGCAGCACGTGGACGCCGATCACGCCGGTGCGCAGGAATGCTTCGGCGTCGAGGATGGAGCGGTCGACATGAGACTCGGCGGCGAAGTTGACGATCGCATCGGCGTCGCGCACGAGCGGCCCGGCCGATGCCGGATCGCAGATGTCGCCGTGGACGAAGCGAAAGCGTCCAGACAGCGACGGATCGCCGTCGCACGCTGCGAGGTTCTCGCGGTTGCCGGCATAGGTCAGCTTGTCCAGCACGACGATCGAATCGTCCGTCTCCGCCAGCCGGCGGCGGACGAACGCGCTGCCGATGAAACCCGCCCCGCCGGTGACCAGGAGCCTCATGCCGGCTCGGGCGTGGCTGCTGCGTCTGCCGCCAGCGACGAAGCATGCAGCAGCGAATCGGTCGTGCCGGCGTCGGACCAGTGGCCGGCGTACTCGCGCCAGAAGAGGCGCCCTTCTGGGATGTAGTGGTTGAGGACGTCCGTGATCTCGAACTCGCCGCGGGCCGACGGCGCCAGATGTGCGATCACCTCGAAGGCGTCGGGCCGGAGGTAGTACACGCCGATGGGTATCAGGTCGCTCTTGGGACGCCGGGGTTTCTCCTCGAAGCCCACGATGTGCCCTTCAGCATCGAACTCGGCGACGCCGAACCGCTCCGGGTCCGGCACGCGGTACAGCAGCGTCCCGGCACCCCACGGCCCGGACTGGAACTCCGTAGCAACCCCGGCAAGGTCTTCGCCGCGCAGGATGTTGTCGCCGAGCACCACGCAGAAGCTGTCGTCGGCGACGAAATCGCGGGCCAGGCCGATGGCGTGGGCGATGCCCTGGGCGCCGTGCTGGAAGCGATACGTCAGGTCAAGTCCAAACTCACTGCCGTCGGCGAGCAATTCGACGATGTCGCCGATGCTGCGACCGCCCAGGATGACCATCACCTCGCGGATGCCCATGCCGCGCAGGGTGTCGATCGGGTAGAAGATCATCGGCCGGTCGTAGACGGGCAGCAGGTGCTTGTTGGTGACGCGCGAAAGAGAGCCCAGGCGAGTGGCCGTGCCGCCGGCGAGGATGAGCCCTTTCACGTCCTGACTTCCTGTGGGCGCTGCAAACGTGCGCCGACGAGCTCAAGCGCCTCACGTACGTCGATCCCGCGAAAGATCAGCCACGAGACCCAGCGCGGGTAGTCACGCTCGTAGTGGCGGCGGTAGAAGATGCGCATCGCATCATAAAAAGCGCGGATCGTGCGCGGGCGCGCCTCGCTCGAGCTGGCTCGCTTGACGTGCATCGCGCGGGCAGCCGGGTTGTACATCACCCGCCAGCCGGCACGCTTGATGCGATACGCCCAGTCGAGGTCCTCGCCGTACATGAAGTAACTCTCATCGAGCAGACCGACGCTGTCGCGAACTTCGGCGCGCACCATCATGAACGCCCCGCACGGCGAGTCGATCTCCGCTTCGGCGTGCTCGTCGAGGTAGGTCAGGTTGTATTGCCCGAAGCGGCGGCTGCGTGGAAACAACCGGCCAAGCAGCGATAGACGGTAGAACGCGCGGGCCGGCGTTGGAAATGACCGCCGGCAGGCGAGGTCAAGCCGCCCATCCTCCATTACCAGCCGGGCGGTCGCGCAGCCAACGTCGGGCCGTGCATCCATGTAGCCGACCATCTTCGCCAACGTATCAGGCTCCACGATCGTGTCCGGGTTGAGCAGCAACAGGTACCGGCCGGTGGCATCGCGAAGGCCCTGGTTGGAAGCAACGGCAAAGCCGACGTTGTGTCGGTTGCGAATGACGCGGGCGCCAGGCAGGACCTCCGCGACCGCGGTGGGGTCAAACGATCGTGAAGCGTTGTCCACGACGATGGTCTGCACTTTTACTCCCGCAGTCGACCGCAGAGCAGCGAGGGAGCGGGCGAGAAGTTGCGGCGTTTCGAAATGAACGACGACAGCGCTCACGTCGGGCAGATCGCCCCGCTGCTTCACGGGCCTCCTCATGGCTGGCGCAGCGGGCCCCATGCTCCGCCGGTCTCCGGGCGTGGCCGACTATACCGTACAAGACGATTCGCTCTGGTCGCTCCCGAGTCCGCGCTTCCTCCGCGTGCTCCTCAGCCGCCATCCTATGCGTGCGGGATAACCTCTCGAGCACCATCACGAATGGCCCGCTCACCTTCGGGGTCGACGACTACGCCGTCATTGCCGGGCAATTAGGCCCGTTGCGAGGGATTCGAGCCCGGAGGCCTCGGCGGTGTCAACAGCCGCCAGTAGGCGCCAAATGTGCGATATCGGAACGCGATTCTCCTGCTCGGGCCTTGTTTTGTGCCAGATGTGCACCCGGCGCGATGGCCGGCACAAGGCGGTCGGTTCAACCGCTCACGGCGTTCCTATTTCGAACATTCGGCACAAAGCAGACCCCGCGGAGATAGGTGCCCGAGTCCCGATGATCAGGGCCCAAGGAGCGCCGCCGGAACAACGGCTACGCCGTCCCTCCGTCGGTACGCCTCACGTCCAGTCGTCACGACGACGGCGTCGCGCAGTTGATCGCCGATTCGATCTCGCAACCAGACAAGATGACGCACGTCGCCGTCGTTGACCGTTGCGGCGAGTTTCGTTTCGATCGCGACCACGCCCTGGTCAGGGCCCTCCACTATCAAATCGATCTCGTGGCCACCGTCGCGGTCGCGGAAGTGAAATGCGGAAGCATCAGCAGGCTGGCTGTAGACGCGGACGTCATGGGTGACCTGGGCCTCGAACAACGCCCCGAAGAGCGTCGAGTAACGCTGGTTCAGAGCTCCGGGAGCCTGTCCATCCAGTAGCGTCGCCACACTGACGCGGCGGAGGCGCGCGGCCAATGCCGGATCCACCAATTGATGCTTTGGCGAGAGCGCCAGCCGGCGCAGCTCGTTCAGTTCCGGCTTCCACGCTGGAACGGGATCAATGAGCCAAATCGATTCGAGGACGTCGATGTAGTTCAGAACGGTGGTTTTTGCCGGCTTTTCAGAAGTGCCGCCGCTCGCCGCATCCCGGATCTTTTCGTAGGATGCGGTCGACGAAACGGCGCCCGAATACGCTCTCAACCACCGCATCAGGCTTGCACGATTCCGTATCGGACGTCCCTGGTCCGTGAAGTCACGATCGATCGCGTGTTCGATGTAGCTTTCGAGCTGCGCGCGCACAATCGGCACAGGCAGACCGCGCAGGCCGGGGAAGCCGGATGCAAGTATTTCGTGGGCATAGATCTCGGCCGACAGGTGCGTTGCCCCTTCGATCGATCCCCGGCGGCCGGTGAGCAGTTCAGCCAGGCTTACGGTTGGATCGGTCAGTCCCCTTTCGGCAAGCGCCATCGGCCGCATCACAACGGATACGATCCGACCGGCGCCAGAATGGGCGGGCGGTGTCGTCGGGGAAGCGGAGCCAGTCAGCAGGAACTGGGCGGCCGTGCGATCCCTGTCGACGGCGCGCCGGACGAGATCCCAGCTCTGCGGCATCAACTGCCATTCATCGATGAGGATCGGCTTGGGCCCGCTGAGCAGTCGTCGTGGATCGGCCGCGACGACTGCCCTGGTCTGTTCATCGTCGAGGTTGTACGTCGTCGCCGCCCGCCGCGACGCGGTCGCCGTCTTGCCAACCCCGCGGGCACCGCGGAGCGCGATCGCCGGCGCGCCATCGAGCAACTGGTCAAGGACCCCGTCGACGATACGAGGGAGGTACGCGAAGTTCTGCGGCATGCCCGCTACGATACCATTTGCGGGCCCTCTACGATACCATTTGCGAACTCTCTACGCTACTAGTAGCGCCGTCTGTACGCTACTAGTCGCGGATGAGGTTGGCTGCGTCAGGCTCCCCAGTCGGCACCGAGTGGCGGCTGCCTATACTCGGCCGGGTGATCGGGCGTGGCGCACTATACCTGAGACGGCACGTCGAGTCAGTCGGTCGCGTGCGGATCAGCCTGCTGGTCCTGACGGCGCTGGAAATCTCGCTGCTGGTGTTCCTTCGCGTCGGCGCGCCGCACAGCACCTTCGAACTCGCCCTTCAGGTCGCGCTGGCGTTCACGTTCGCGGCACTGGCCATTGTCGACCTGCGAGTGGCACTCGCGGTCGTGGTCCTGGAGCTGGTTGTCGGTGGCGCATCCGGCCGCTGGACGGAGCTGCCCGCCGGCCTGACCGGTCGAATGACGCTCGACGGCGTCCTGGGCGTTGTCGCCCTGGCCCGGCTGGCGCAGCGGACTCGGGCCGCCGGTCTCGCAATGGGCAGACGAGCCCTCGGCCGATACGGCCTCCACGCTGCCGCGATAGCCATCATCGTGCCGGCGATCTGGATGCCGCTCGGCCTGTTGAATGGAAACCTCCCGCGTGACGTGCTGACCGACGGCGACGGATTCTTCTTCTTTGCCTTCGCGCTGGTGCTGGCCGCCGCCGCACTGTACGGCGACGTGGCCTGTTTGCGCCGCTGGCTGCTCGTCGCGTGCGTCGTCAACGCGCTCTTCACGCTGGCACTCGCCGCCGTTGTGGTGGCCGGCCTGATCAGGCCTTTCCAACTGAACGCACTCGTTGTCGGCACGTTCGACATGGGCGGCCTGGTCAACCGGCCCTCTGGCGGTGCCCTGCGCGTCGCGCTTGCGAGCGGCCTGTTTCTCCAGGTCGGCGTGGCCCTCGTGTCGTGGGAGCTGGTGCGTAACTGGCGCCGATGGTGGCCGTGGGTGTCAATGGTCGCTCTCCTGGCCGGATTGATCGTCACCTACACGCGCGGGTACTGGCTGGGTGCCTTCATCGCCGGGCGCGATGGTGGTCATCCTTGGCAGCGCGGCCTTCAATCGACGCCCAGTGCTGAAGGTCGCAGTCGGCACCGTCCTTGCGGTGATCATCGCCGTGGCCGTGCTTGCGTTTGCGCTCCTCGATGTGGGCGGAGGCATAAGCTCGAACCTGGTCAAGCTCCACCAGGCACAGATCCTGCTCGGCCACATCGTCGAGCGACCGCTCCTCGGCTGGGGTATCGGGTCGATCGCCGCCGACTATCCCTACGGCAGGACCTTCAGCTACGAGATCACATACCTGGATCGCGCGTACAAGCTGGGCATCGTCGGGCTGTTGCTCTTCCTGTCGTTTCCGTTGCGGCTACTGATCGACGGCGTGCGCGTCGTCGCGCGCCGGCTCCCTCCGCCACCGCGCATGACCAGCAATGAGGCCGCGGTTCCGCTGGCCATCCTGACGTCGGTTCTGGTCGCCAGCGCGACGAATCCCTACCTGGCCGGGTCGGTCGGGATCGGAGCCGTCATCCTCACGATTGCCTGGCAGGACCCGTTCAGTCCGTCAACAACTTGAGAAATGCGGCGGGAGCCAGGATTGGCAGCGCGGCGGCAAGCTCGAGCAGATGACGATCACCAGAGACCAATACCGCATCCTGGTGAGAGGCGAGGACGATCAGATAGTCGTCTCCCGGGTCGGCCGAGCGCAACGGCGGTGGGTCGTCGGGATCGTTCGCGACCGTCGCCGAGCGCCCGAGCCAGGCGACGAACGCGCCGGCATCTGCAGCCGGAACAAGGCGCTGCAGCTTGGGATATGAGAGCGCGCGCTCGAGCTCAGCGAGGAGCAACGGGGAGACGATCAGCTCGAAACGACCGTCCTGCCAATCAAGCAGGAGGCGGGCCGGCGTTCCGGCCGGCGCAATCAGCGCGGAGACGAGAACGTTGACATCAAGGACGGCGCGCAAGAGCTCAGCGGCGCTCCCCGCGGGTGGCGTGCTGAGCCTCGACCGCCAGGCTCATCGCTTCCTCTTCGTCCAGCCGATTCCGAGCCCACAGTCGATCGAGGAGGTCGATCCCCAGGTCGCGCCGAAGCGCGTCTTCGATGACCTCGCTATCGCCCTTGCCGGTTCGCGCGGCTTTGATCTTGACCGCCCGCATCACAGCGGCGTCGACCGTCAGCGTCGTGCGTACCTTCGCCATCTCCGCATAATAGCATCATGATGCAGATTCTACGACCTAGCGTTTCGAGGACTGAGAAACGGCAGCCCGTTCGTTACCCACACCCAGCGGCGATGGTCAGCGCCCGACACGCCGCCTCCATCGCGGCTGGTGTCGCTCGGCCAAGCCGACGCACCAGGCGCGTTCGAGCGAGCAGCAAGGTGTTGTCGAAGTTGGCCACCGAGTCCCCGACGAGACCGGCCTCAGATCCCAGGGCAACCTCGGTCGCGAGACCCCGGATCGTCGACGTGATCGGGGCGCAGATGACCGAGCGCAGCAGGCGACCCATCGGTTCGCGCGTCATCACCAGCACCGGACGCTTCCTGTCCCCCGGTACATCGGCGAACCAGACCTCGCCACGGCGCGGTGCCGGTGGCGTCATTCCAGCATCCCGTACAGCGCCTCATAGTCGATCTCATCGTCGGCCAGGTCGAGTCGCACGGGCAGGTCCCCGATGGCCAGCTCGGCGTCGGTAACGGGCCAGCGTGCATACGCCGCGACGTCGCGACGGAGTTGCTCGGCGCGGATGAGGCGATCGAGGGCGACATCGATGACCGCCGACACAGAGCGGCCTCCTGTCAGAGCCCTGGCCTTGGCCACCTTCTCGCGATCTACGGTAATCGTGGCCTTATCACGCACCATACTTGCCATACTACTGCATGCCGTATTCATGGTCCCCGACCGACCGCGATTTCAGTCGCTTCCCCCGACTGCGCTGGCGGCATCCTTTAGCCGAGGACTGAAAGCGGCCGCCAGGAAGCGTTTCATCCTGTGGGACGGCCCGATGTGGCCGTCGTCTTCCGTCAGCGCTGCGACGCTACGATGGACTCGTGGCGAACGCTGAGCATGATGCCGTCGTAGAGCGGCTACGGCAGACTTTCGACCTGTTCGAGGCCGGCGTTTCAATGACGCGGGCCCGCCTTCGGCGCGAACATCCGGATGCCGATGAGGAGGAGATCGAACATCTCCTTCGCCTGTGGCTCATGGTGCGTCCAGGAGCTGAATTCGGAGACGCGCTGGGGCGGCCGCGTTCGCTGGGCCGTATGTTTTCGTGAGTCGCCTGGAGGCGGCGTTCCGACGTCTCCTCGGACGACTCGTCGCGCACGGTGCACAGATTGCCCTCGTCGGAGGGCTGGCCGTCTCGGCCCGAACTGAGCCACGCTTCACACGAGATGCCGACGTGTGCGTTGCGGTCGAAGATGATGCCCAGGCTGAGGCTCTCATCCGCAGCCTTCAGCAAGAAGACTTCGCGGTCGAGGCCCTGGTCGAGCAGGAGGTTACCGGCCGGATCGCCTCCGTCCGACTGGTGGCCGCGCGACCCGACGAAGCGGGCATCGTGCTCGATCTTCTGTTTGCCTCGTCGGGGATCGAGGCTGAGGTCGTCGCCGGAGTGGAGGTAATGGAGCTCTTCGAGGGGCTGACGGTTCCCATCGCCACGGTCCCGGCACTTATCGCACTGAAGGTTCTCGCCCGCGATGACATCCGGCGACCGCAGGACCGAGTCGATCTCGTGGCGTTGCTCGCCATCGCCTCGTCAGCCGACCTGGCAGAGGCCCGCCGTTTGCTCGTGCTGATCGAGATGCGCGGATACGGACGGGGTCGGAAGCTCCTCGCCGACCTGGAGGCACTACAGGACGAAACACGCGACCGTTGAAGTGGCACATCGCGGCGGCCGTCGTTGGCGCGCTGCCGGTAGAGTTCACTCGGTCAGCCTGGGCTATCCCCGAGGAAACGGGGATGCAACCCGAGATGGCTGTTGGCTGAGACTACCGTGAGTCGTAGGGTTCATGGTAGGGTTGAGCGCATGGTTCG
>JBBDRY010000043.1:0-8394 GCA_040905225.1 Chloroflexota bacterium
CATGCAGGCCATCACTCCTGGGGAGAGCAGTCGACGACGCTCGACCGCGCGTGTCTACGGCAGCGTGATCACGGCTACGCTCCTGGCGCTGCTCGTGGGCGTCATATCTCCTGGCACTGCCCTGGGGCGGTCCGGGCGATACCTAGACCCGATCTTCAGCAGCGTCCGTAGGGACGCGAACCTGGTCTACGGTCGCGCGATCCACACGGATGGGTCTGTTGAGAAGCTGAAACTGGACCTCTACCGGCCGGTGGGCGATACGGCCAGGAACCGACCGGTGGTGATCTTCGTCCACGGAGGCTTTCAGGACACCACGACCAAGGACCCAGCTCGTAATCGGCTGGTCGGTCAGCTTTTCGCGAAGCGCGGGTTCGTGGCCGCAGTCATCGACTACAGGTCGGGTGCAGGTGTCGACAGTGAGGCGGCGTGGGACCTGCGCGCGGCGGTCCGCTGGTTCCGCAACAACGCTTCTTTGTACCGCGTGTCGCCGAGCCGGATCATCGCGATGGGCGTCTCCGGTGGCGCGATTGCCGCGATGACCGTGACGTTCAACCCGGAAGATGCGGGCACCAGTGGCAACCCCGGCTACTCGTCTGCCGTCGCGGCGGGCATCTCGCTCTCCGGCACGGCCAGCGAGCTCTACAACATCGGCTTCGACGAGCCGCCGATCGCCATGATCGTCGCCCAGGACGACGTAGCCTTCTACGCCGGGACGCTTGCAACGTGCGAGGAGACCAAGGCGTTCGGCAACGTCTGCGAAATGTTCGTCTACCCGGAGGGCGGACACCCCCCGCCGTTCTGGCTGGAGAACTCGAAGAAGATCATCGAGCAGTCGAGCCGGTTCATCTGCCGCAACGTCCTTGGGCCGGTGGTCTGCCGAGACCGCAACGGTGACGGGCGAGTCGACTAGGGCACCCAGCCGGTAGCCACCGCCCATTCCTCCGCGTCGGCCAGCGTACGCTCGACGAACGGTCCCTTCGCGTCCGTGTAGGCAATCGATTCCCAGCGATAGGTCTCGGCCAATCTGCTCTTGAGCGCCGCATACTCCGCCGCTACATCGGCGTACGAACGCAGGTAGTCGCGGAACAGGATGTGAATTCGCTCCCATTCGCTGCCGATCGTGCAGACATGCACCTGCCACAGCCGTAGTAGCTCCGGCGGCGGTCGTAGATACCGATGACCGGGCTCGATCCAGCGCAGCTCGAAACCCTCCGCCTCGATTGCCGGTAGGTAGTCGGCCTCCACCTCGACGTCTGCGACGGAGATCTGGACGTCGACGATCGGCTTCGCCGCGAGGCCGGGAACGGCGGTCGAGCCGACGTGGTCTATGCGCAATGCGCGTTTTCCGAGCGAATGCCCAAGGCGCCTGCTGACTTCCGCGAAACGTAGCGGCCACGCGGGGTCGTAGTCGACAATCGCGACCGGCTCACTCCGGGTGCGACCAACCTGCCGGCCGCCCGCGGCAACTGACTCAGCGAAGGTGGGCATCGCTGGACCATCGTAATCACGTGTGCTCCACTGGTAGCATCCGGCGCGCACGCCGTTGTAAGAGGGGGGTCCTGATGCGTGACGCACGCTCCGGATTGGTAGTCGCGACGATCGTTCTGGCCGTTATTGGCTGTGGGGCGCCGGCTCCCAGCGCCGCGCCTTCCGGCGCGCCTGCCACAGACTCGTCGTCGCAACCGATCACGCCCGCCACCGCCCCCGCACCCGGTGCCACCGTCGGCAGCGGAGCGACCGGCGCGTTGCCCACGCCGGCGCCAGGCCCTGTCGCCACTCTGCCGCCACTGCCGGATTCGGCCGACCTCACCGAGCTCCCTGTGCCGGCCGCACTGCCCGAGGGCGTGCCGCAGCAACAGGCCGAAGCGCTCGTCGCCTCTCTCGCTGACGCCACGACGACCGCGGAGCGACTGCCACTCGTGATGACCGTGCTACTCGCGTCGGGCATTCCCATCCTCGATGAGAACGGTGCGCGGGTGCCGTTCGATCCGCCACCGTCCGGACCTGCCATGGAAGCGTGGGAGGTCCACGCGCTGGCGGCCACGGATCCCTCCCGTCATGCCCGCATCACCTATCGGGACTTCGCAGATCTCTTTCCTGGCACTTCGGATCCGGATGCGTTCGTAGGAGCCTTCTCGCTTGACCTCCGCACGGCAGCGTTCGGCGCCGATCCAGCCGGGCAGCGCTGGGCGTTCCTGGTCGCCGCGCGCGACCCGCTCGGGGCGATCCAGGCGATGGCCGCGGGCGAGACGGACAACATGTTCTTCGACGGCCTCCAAATACAGCTGGTCCTTCACCGTCTGGCAGTCGACCTGTGGCGGGAGAGCCTCGACCAACCCTCTGGCCACTCGATCACCCTCGCGGCCTACCGCCTGCCAGGCTCGGGCCCAGCCGGCGTCAGCCAGGCGCCGCTGCCTTGCCGCCATACCGACACGGAGGACAAGATCGTGACGGTTGCCGAAGAGGGCGGCTCGGCGGCCATGGGCGAGGTCATCGGCTATCTCGATGACAAGGGCCTGGCCGGCATGGGTGCGCTCGCCAAGATCGGCATGGCGGCCGACATCGCGTCGTTCATTCTGCCCTATCTGCTCTTGACGATCGACTTCGAGCTATCAGCTCCGCCATTGGTGCGCACGAAGTCGACTTCCACGCATGGCGAGCGGCGCCAGCTCGCCGCCACGCTCCGCTTCGATACCGGGAACCTCCAGCTCGTGAACTGTTTCCGGCTGATGTTCGCCAGCATGGGGATGAGCTTCAGCCTGCCGCAAGATGGTCCGCTGGGGAATGGATCCGTAAGCTGGGTGCCCTACGGCGGCTTCGAGCGCGTCCAGTTTTACGGCGATCCCGTCCACACTCGAAGCGATGACCGGGGAATTGCGATCATCGGCGTGGAGGGACGCAAGCAAAAGAACGAGCTCGCCCCGACGGCCGGTCGGGTGAACACCGAGGCGTCCGTTCTGTTGACTTATCGGATCAAGGAGCAGTCTCTGGGTGGGGACCTGTGGGACGCGGCGTCATCGGCTGGATCGCCGCTCAACATCCTGCTCGAGAGCCTGGCCCGCGCCAAGTGGTCGTCGGCCGGATTCACCTTCCCGGTCGTCGACTGGGGCGAACGTTGGCAGGTTGAGATCGTGATCGAGGAGACGAGCGAGGGCGGGTCGCTGTACTTCCAGTGGCAGGGAGTCCTCGGCGTGGACAGCGAGGGGATCATCGTCGGCGAGGGTGTCGGGGCCGTCACGATCATCGGCAAGCTCTGCGTCGACATTGGACCAGATCGTCACACGGAACATGTCGATTGGCGAATGGACGGAAACTTCCCCTTCAACTTCGAGGGCAACAAAAGGAACGGCGTCCTGCATATGCTGCTTCCCCCTGGTCGGATGCAGTTCCGTACCACGGGCAACCCAGGTCCGTGCAAGTTTGATTCGGCGTTCAAGCAGGCCGGCGCGCAGGCCCTTGTCGCGCAATTGGCCAACTACCCGATTCAACTGGCTGCACGGGCGGGGACCCAGTCAGTCCCGTTCGGCGACCAGACGACGCTCACCATCCGTATGGAGCCGGTCAGCGACTGAGGCTGGCTAGCCGGACTTCTGGCCCTCGCCGTGCATCCACGGCGTGAACGCGATCCCGACCAGGATGCCTTCGGGACTCAAGAGTCGGGCGGTGGTCTGCTGCCACTCCTCGAGGCGAACCTCGCGCAGGACCCGATAGCCCTTGGCCTTCAGCTCATCGACAGCGTCGGCGACTGCTTCAGGGCTCTCGACATCAAACTCGATTCCCGCCTGCGGCACAGGTACGTCCTGTGGCCACTCTCTCGTGCCGAACGTGTTCTCGGCCGCTTCGGACAGCGGCCAGAGACCGAAATGCTTCACGCCTTCGACGTCGTCCGTGGCGTAGTAGCCGGGGGATAGCTCGGCCATCTCTATCCCCAGGCCTTCGGACCAGAACCTGTGGCTCGCCTCGACGTCGCGCACGATCGGCCCGAACCCGGCGACGAAGCTGATCTTCACGCAGCTCCCTGGGCCCGGGCTTCGGCGAGCGCGGCCTCGAAGCCGGGGATCCCGCGCTCGACCATCTCGTCCGACGCGGTGAGGCTGATCCGGAACCAGCCCGGCGTCTCGACAATCGTGCCCGGAAGCACGAGCACCTTGTGCGCGTTCAACATGCGTGCGAACTCCTGGTCGTCATCGATCGGCGAGCGGACCATCACGTAGAACGTGCCCTCCGGCCAGGTCGCCTCGTAGCCCATGCCACGAAGCTTGCCTACGAGCCGCGCTCGCCTCCGCTCCAGGGCGCCCAGGTCGACGCACAACGGGTCAAGGTCCTCGATCGAATGCTGGAGATCGGCGTTGGGAAAGGAGTACCCCGTCGCCAGTTGGTTGACGAAGGTGTCGTCGCGCAGTCGCTCTCGGTCGGGCATCGTCGGTGGCCAGGTCAGGTAACCGATGCGCATGCCGGGAGCCAGGAGCTGCTTGCCGTAGGAATAGGCCACGACGGTATGCGGATAGACCTCGGCCGGTGAGTGGACCTCGCGTCCGTCGAATGCGATCCGGCGGTAGGGCTCGTCGCTGAGGAGGTAGATCGGGTGCCCGTTCTTCTCCGACGCCGAGGTGAGGAGATCGGCGAGCTCGCGCAGCTCGTCCAGGGGCACGATGCGGCCGCTCGGGTTGTGCGGCGAGTTGAGCAGGAAGACGCGCGTGCGCGGGGTGATGGCGGACTCGATGGCCGTGAGGTCGAGGTTGCACTGGGGCATCTCGAGTCGGACCCGGACAGGAACGCCATCCGCGGCGAGGATCAGCTGCTCGTAGAAGAACCACGGCGGTGAGAGGAAGACCGCCTCGTCGCCAGGTTCGAGCAGCGTCCGGAATGCCACCGCCAGCGCAGCGAAGCCCCCGTTCGTCATGTGCACGTCGTCCGGATTCCAATCGAGGCCGGTCAGCGCGCTCATCGACCGGGCGACGGTCTGCTGTGCGTTCGGCTCGTTCAGCTTGTACGCGAACCAATCCTTGTCCTGCGGTTCGAGGTGTCTGCGAATCGCGTCGACGTACGCCGGCATGGCGATCTCGTGCGGGTTGCCGACAGCGAAGTTGGCTACCTCAGGATCCGGTTCGAGCTCGGCGTACGGGCCTGTGAAGAAGCCCAGGAACGGGGCGATTGACTGGCGCAACAGGTCGGCGCGACGGGCGGTGGTGATGACCATGACGGCATGCTACTGCGCTCGGGGTTGTGACAGCCGTCGGACGGCTCCCGGTGAGGACCGCGGCGTGTAGCATCAGGCGCAAGGCATATGTGCCGAGTCAGGGTGGGGAGGAGTCCGTGTCCAGATCGATGTTCCGGGCCGTGGCCGGCGTGTTGTTGGCCTGTGGGCTCGCACTCCCGGTGCAGGCCGCTGGGCCAGGAGGCGGACCAACCGCTGATCAGGCGCTGCTCTCCGAGCTCCGCGGGAACGGTGCACGGATCGAGCGGCACGGGGCCACGGGCAAGGTGCGCTTCATCGTCCCCACTCGGGGGCACGCGATCGCTACCCGCGCCGCACTGGGGCGCCCTGGTTCCCCAGAGGCTGCTGCCGCGCTCTTCGTAGCGCGCTACGGATCGCTGTTCGGCGTCCCGTCCGCTGCCCAAAACCTCAGGTTGGAGCGCTCGGCCCGCGCGGCCGGCGGAGCTACCTTCGTCCGTTACCAGCAAATGCACCGTGGCGTGCCGGTGCTCGGCGGCGAAATCAACGTCCAGGTCGGAAAGGCCACAGACGTCATGTCCGCGAACGGCGAAGCCTCACCGGGGCTCCGTGAGCTGGGCGTTGAGCCGGCAATCACCGCGGGCGTGGCGCGACAAACTGCCGTGGCAGCCATTGCGAAATGGCGTGGGTTGCGGGCGGCCGGCCTGACCGCGGTCGCTCCGGAGCTGTGGGTGTATGACCCGGCACTGCTCGGGGGCAGTGGCCTTCCGACCGCTCGGCTCGTGTGGCGCACAGAAGTGACGAACCGCACCAAAGACATGCGCGAGCTCGTCCTCGTCGATGCCCTGCGCGGCAGCATCGCCCTTCATTTCGATCAGATCGCCCAGGCCAAGAACCGCATCACCTGCGACGGCGGTGACACTGTCGCCGGCACCGCCGATGCCTATCCATGCACGCTTGGGGAGGCCGCGCGCATCGAAGGTGGCCCCGCGTCGGTCGTCGCGGACGTCAACGACGCCCATGACTTCGCGGGCGACACCTACGACTTCTACTTCAATCGATTCGGACGTGACAGCCTCGACGACGCCGGCATGACCCTCGTCTCGACGGTGCGCTACTGCGAGGGCGGCAATTGTCCCTACGAGAACGCCTTCTGGGACAGCAGCCAGATGGTCTACGGGGCTGGGTTCGCCTCTGCGGACGACGTAGTCGGTCATGAGCTGACTCACGGCGTCACGGAGTTCACCTCGGGGCTCTTCTACTACTACCAGTCCGGTGCCATCAACGAGGCGTTGTCAGACATCTTCGGCGAGTACATCGACTTGACCAACGGGACCGGCAGCGACGACGCGGCAGACCGGTGGTTAATGGGCGAGGACCTGCCCGCCCCCATTGGAGCGATCCGGGATATGCAGGACCCGCCGGCCTTTGGTCAGCCCAACAGGATGACCAGCTCGCTGTACACCGGCACGGAGTCAGACCAGGGCGGCGTCCACACAAACAGCGGTGTCGCCAACAAGGCGGCCTACCTGATGACCGACGGGGACACGTTCAACGGGCAGGCCATCATTGGTCTCGGGATCGATAAGGCTGCTGCCATCTGGTACCGGGTCGAGACCAGCTACCTCGTGAGCGGCAGCGACTATGCCGATCTCGGCTCAGCGCTCAATCAAGCCTGCGCAGACCTCGTCGGCACGACGCCCAACCAGAACAACGGCTCGCCCAGCCCGAGCGGAGCGATCACGGCAGCCAATTGCACTGAGGTGGGCCAGGCGGTGCTTGCGACGGAGATGGCCCAGCAGCCGACCGACCCGGATGCAGCCGCTCCCGAGGCGGAGTTGTGCACGAGCGGGACGCTCACGAATACCTGGTTCGATGACCTCGAGAACTCGGCGAGCGGTAACTGGACCAGTGCGGTGGTCACGGGATCGAGGAATGTCTGGTACTACCCACAGAACCCCAACCCGTACGTCGCAACCGGATGGGACCCGACATACGCGACCAGCGGCACGACCAATTTCTGGGGTGATGACATTGGATCCGTCAGCGATTCCGCGATCCGGATGACGAATCCCGTGACGATCCCAACCGGCGGCTTCCTGCACTTCAGGCACGCGTATTTCCTTGAGGCTGGGTGGGATGGCGGCGTCGTCGAGTACCAGGTCGGCGGTGGCGCGTGGTCCGACGCGTCGGCACTACAACCCGTCAACGGCTACAACGGGACGGTTCCCGTCTCGCAGTACGGCAACCCGCTTGGCGGTCGGTCGGTATTCACCGGCGAGAGCCACGGCTATATCTCGACACGGTACGGCTTGAGCAGTCTCGCGGGCCAGAGCGTCAGGTTCAGGTTCCGGATCGGCACCGATAGCTTCATCGGCGACTGGGGCTGGTTCCTCGACGACATCCGGATCTACTCTTGCGGCGACACGACCCCTCCAACCGTGACGGCGCCGGACACCGATTTCCGCGCGAGCCAGACCCTGGCCAGCGGCGGCAAGGCGCGGCTCCGGGTTGCCTGGAAGGCGAGCGACCCGGGCGGGATATCCAGCACCAAGCTCCAGCAGAGCGTCAACGGCGGCGCCTTTGCCAATGTGACACTGGCGTCCGCGACCTCGGTGGCGAAGAACGTCAACTACGCCGCCAGCACGACGGCGACACGTCAGTTCCGAGCTCGAGCGACGGACACGACCGGCAATATCAGCCCGTACGAGCCGGGGGACATCTTCAAGGTGCGCGCGTTCCAGAACGGCTCCGCCTCGGTCGTGCAGGCGGGCACCTGGAAGGGCCAGTCGGCCTCTGGCTTCTACGGCGGCAGCGTCCGCTACGCGTCAGCCGCAGGCAGGACCCAGTCGCTGACCGCGAACGTCACGGACTTTGCCATCCTCACGACCCGGGGGCCCAATCGCGGCATCGCGGAGGTGCGCGTCGACGGCGTGCTGAAGGCCACGATCGACCTCTACCGATCCAACACCCAGAAACGGTGGGTGATGTACTCGATCAGCTTCCCGACAGCGGGCACGCACACGATCGAGCTACGGGTGAAGGGCACCAAGCGCGCCGCTTCATCGAGCACGCGCATCGACTTCGATGCGTTCCTGACGCTGGCGCCCTAGCCCGCGGCCGAGGCCAGCCTCGCAGCGACATCTCCGTATCCGTGGTGCCTGGGCCGAGCGACAAGGGCGTCATCCAAGCCGATGAACGCGCGTTGTCTCCCGGCG
>JBBDRY010000044.1:0-8302 GCA_040905225.1 Chloroflexota bacterium
TGGTGGAGCGACGGGGGCTCGAACCCCGGACCTTCTGCATGCCATGCAGATGCTCTCCCAACTGAGCTATCGCCCCGGCGTGTCGGCCGCGAATTCTAGCAGTCGACCCTTCTGAACAGCCCTCATGGAAGCTGGTCCGGCAGCAGGGCGAGAAGGCGGACCAGGTACTCGGCGCCATCGGGCGCCCTAACCACGACCCCGTCTGGCGCCGACATTGGCGGATCCGCTATGGCCGTGGCCTGCTCAGCGGTGAGGATCCGGGTGCGAAAGCCGCTGTTGTCCAGTTGGAAATCCGCCGGTTCGAGATCCTGCCAGGGCCATTCCCGGTTGGCCTCCATCGGGCCGAACGGATCGTCAAGCGTGACGCGGTATGCCTGAGGCTCGAACGGACCCAGGTCCTCGGCATTGCCCGCGGCGACCTCGGCGCCGAAACCGCGCAACGCCTGGGCAAGTCCTTCGAACGCCAGTCTTGCGGCGGCATCCGGCATGCCCTCTTCCGAATAGCCGAGTGCGTACACGGCGACCGTCTTGTCCACGCCGCCGGCGTGGACCTCGAAGTTGGTCGTGACGTCGTCGGCGATGGGCACATCGGCGTACCACACACGCGCAGCGGCCAACCCGCCCGGCCCCAGAGCGTTCTCGACCATCGTCGCGATCTGTTCTTCGGTCAGTCGCGCCTGGCGCAGCTCGGTCAACGTGCTGCCGTCTGGCCGCGGGCGCTGGATCGAGTAGATGACACGCCCATCTCCGTACAAGGTGAATGCCGGCGGCGGCTCGACGGTTGCTCCCGGGTAGCGCAGCCCGCCGGAGATCGCCATGCGCAGCACGATGTCCGTCGCGCCTGTGGGATGCTCGATCGCGAGCGTCTCGCCCGGAGTGGGCGCCGTAGGAGGGGTGATAGGCGGAGTCGGAAGGGCGCTTGTAGGCGTCAGCGTCTGGTTCGCGCAGCCCACCGCCACTATGAGCACCAGCAACAGCCCAACTATCCGAGCCATGGGCTCACGCTAGCACTGCCAGACAGGCTCTTCCACGCCCCTTTGGTCGAGTACGATCGTGCGTGTCCTTCGTCGGCCGGCGGCAACCCCGGAGGAGCAACGGTTGACCGCTCTCCCGTCGTATCAGACGCCCTACGTCATCAGGCGCTCGACGAGGGCGCGCCGATCCCGACTGACCGTCACGGAGGACGGCCACGCGGTGGTGATCCTGCCACTGCGCGCCCCTGAGATAGAGGCGGCGGAGCTGGTCCTCCGCCATCGCCGTTGGATCGCGCGACACGTGGCGCGGATGCACAACAGAAACGCGGCCCTGGCCGCCAGGCCGTCGCTCGATACCGGTCGGCAGATCCTGTTTCAGGGCGTTCGGCAGCGCGTCGTCGTGACGACTTCGCTGGTGCGCGCTCGGTCGACCGTCGAAATCGTGGCTGGCGAGTCGTTGCTCGTCATGCGCTCGGCGCGTGAGCCAAGGTCGACGGCCGACATCCTCGAAGCATGGTTCCGTGCCCGCGCCCGGGAGGCCGTTGGCGAACGTGTCGCCGCGCGCGCTGACGAGATGGGCCTGACTCCGCGCCAGCTCACCATCCGCGACCAGCGCACGCGCTGGGGGAGCGCCTCACACCGCGGCACCCTGTCGTTCAGTTGGCGGCTGATGATGTGCGCGCCGTGGGTGCTCGACTACGTCGTCGTCCACGAGCTCGCACACCTGAAGGTGAGTGGCCATTCGCGCGCGTTCTGGCGGGTGGTCGACCGCCACTTTGCCGACAGCCGCGGCGCGCGACGCTGGCTGCGCGAGCACCACGACGAGATCCGCCACGCGCTGAACTGAAGTTTCAAATTGCATTTTCAGATCTGGCGTCTCGGGAGCCTTAAAGCGGGTTCGACCGTCGCCGGGCCAGCCGAACGAGGCTGCATTGAGCGTGATGTCCGCCAGCGGCCCTGGGCTCTCCGCCTTCTCAAGCCGACCTGGAATCCCTTGAGCCTCCGGAAGCCGAGAGTTGAAAGTGGGATTTGAATTCCGGGCGCGACGGAGCCAGGCTCGGATCAGGGAAGTGGTGGAGATGAGGGGACTCGAACCCCTGACCCCTGCGATGCGAACGCAGTGCTCTCCCAGCTGAGCTACATCCCCACGGGAGCCGAAAGTATACCGAGGACCTCGCTCAACCCGGTCGGCGGTCGAGCTCTTCCAGGCGCACTGCGATGCGTTCGAGGTCGCGGATGAACTCGGCCATCTCCTGCTGACGACTGGCATCGTCCGCCGCGCGCAGGATCGACGAGGGATGGACCGTGGCCGTCACGAGGGGAGCCAGGTCCGACTCGAAGAACTCCCCGCGCTGCCGGGTAACGCGGAAATCCTTGCCGAGCAGGCCCTGTGCGGCAGTGGATCCGAGACACACGACGATCTTGGGCTTGACGTTGCCGATCTCCGCTTCGAGCCACGGCTTGCAGGCGCTGACCTCGTACGCGTCGGGCTTGTCGTGGAGGCGCCGCTTGCCGGGTGTTGGGCTGGCGGTCGGGCCGTGCTTCCATTTGAAGTGCTTGACGATGTTGGTGACGTAGACCCTGGAGCGGTCGATGCCGGCGGCCCTGAGCGCCCGATCGAACAGCTGCCCCGCCGGACCGACGAACGGTGCGCCCGCCACGTCCTCACGGTCGCCTGGTTGTTCCCCGACGAACATCACCTCGGAATCCCGCGGTCCCTCACCGAAGACGGCCTGCGTCGCGAAGGCATACAGGCCACAGCCCTTGCAGCGCTGGACCGCGTCGCGCATCTTCGGCAACGTCGGATCGGGCGGGCATGAAATCGCGCGCGGAACCGGTGCCCTGCGGGTCGTGGCGACCGCCGTCGTGCTCGCCCATGAATCGGAGGCGATCGTAATCCTCGCAAGCTCCGCCGGTGCGAATGCGCAACGCCTAGTCCAAATGGACCATGCGAACGGCCGCGGCGTCTGGTACTTTTCGCCCACTGTTGAGGGGTTTCACCGTTTGTAGGGGGGGAAGCACGTGTCCCGTCGTCGCGTTTCGATCATCGTTGTTGCACTGGCCGCAGCCTTCGCCGGAGCCATCCCCTTCGCGGCATCCGCGACCGTCTCGCCGCCCTGGGATCCGTTCTTCGCTCAGCCGCAGGTTGCCGTCGACATGGCCGCGTTCGGGGTCGATACTCGGCCCTACGGCATCGCGAGCGGTGACTTCGACGAAGACGGCGACGCCGATCTCGTAATCGGCCGCACGACGGGCCACCTGTATTGGGCCGCCGGCAACGGCAACGGGACTTTCGCCGCGCCCGCGCAGTTCGCGTGGAAGCAGACGACGAACAACGCGTGGTCGATGGCCGCCGGTGACGTCAACGGCGATGGCAAGCTCGATGTGATCTGGGGCGCCAACACCGCATCGAGCGGCTGCACGATTTCGGGCGTTGGATGCGTGGTCACCGCGCAGGTCGCCGACGGCGAAGTGCGCGCTTGGCTCGGCAACGGCAATGGCACCTTCCAGGAGAACGCGTACTTCGTCAGCGGCGTCCGCCACAACAAGGGCCTGCTGCTGGCCGATGTCGGCACAGACGCGGGAAGCGTCGCAGCCGGCGACCTCGACAACGATGGCGACACCGACGTCGTGGCAGGCTCAATCGACGGGACGAACGCGACTGTCAAGCTGCTCCGCAACGCAGGCGCTGGCGCCGTCACGGTCGAGACCGTGGTGGCATCGACCGCCGGCGCGTTCGGATCGGGAACGCCGATCTATTTCCCAATCACGACCGCAGCGGCCGCGACCAGCCCCTTCGGCCTTGCCCTCGGCGATGCCGATGCCGACGGCGACACCGACCTGTTCGTCGCTGACCGCGCGATCTACGTGTACAGGTTCGACAACGACGGCACCGGGAGCCTCGTGCTTCATCCGGGCAACATCCCGCAGCTCGGCGCGGCCCGCGCGAACGTCTATCTGCGCCACGACCCGACGTACCGGGCCGCGGTCGGGTTTACCGGCTCGCTCGCCGCGGGCGACGTAAACGGCGATGGACGGGCGGACGTCGCCATCAGCCTCCACTCCGGCACGCAGGCGGTCGCCTCCAACACCGTCCACGACGGGGAGGTCATCCTCAACGTCAGTAACGGGGCGTCGCATGAGCTTTTCGGATCGCTGGGGGACCTCGGCACGAACGCCCGCGGCCTTCAGCTGATCGATGTCAACGGCGACGGAGCGCGCGATTTCGTGGCTGGCGAGCTCCAGGGCAAGGTCTCACTGCTGCGGCAGCTGCCCCCGCGCGACGCCGACGGCGACGGCATCTCCGACTATGTCGACAACGCGCCGAACGAGTCGAATGCGCCGCGCATCGACATGAACACCGACGGTGCGTACAACGCCGCGGACCAGCTCGACAATGACTTCGATACGATCCTTGGAAACCCCGAAGACGAGTCGACGTGGCAGCGCCTGGGCGACCCGGCCGACGCCGACGACGACAACGACGGCGTCGCCGACGCCGGCGATAACTGCGCGTTCGTGACGAACGGCGACCAGGCGAACGTCGACGCTGACGCGCTCGGCGACGCGTGCGATCCGCTCGACAACCGCGACAGCGACGGCGACGGCGTCCCGAACGGTCCGAACCCGGGTGACCCGCTCTACGACGCGGCGCTCGCCGCTGCGATCAAGTGGAGCACGGGCGACACGCACTTCGTGATCCGCATCGATGCGCTCGGTCGTCTCTTCCAGAACGAGTTTACCGGCCTCATGAGCGACGCGGCCATCTCGTCCCTCGACACGTGGGCGGCCAAGTGCCAGGGCATGTACAACGCCGGCGATCCCGACCCGGGCTGCGCCACGCTACCCGGCGGTGTCGGCGTCCCCGTCAGCACCGTCGTCATCCCGCGGCTTCTGTGGACGGACCCGGAGGTCATCGACTGGATCAACGACCGCAACGACAACCCGCTGTTCGAGATCGGCCAGCACGGCACGTACCACAACAGCGGGCCGAGCAACACCCAGCTCGGCGACTGGAAGGACGATCCGAACCGCAACTTCTTTTCGTGCGACACCTGCGGGCTGACCGCGGCCGAGAACTTCGAGCTCCTCAAGGTCGGATACGACACGCTCGTCGGCAACTACGACAACAAGTGGCTGGTCGACTCGGGCGCGACGCCGTCGTCGCCCAAGATCGATTGGGGCAGCTCGGCCAACGCACTGATCTCATACGCGCCGCCGTTCAACGCGAGCGACGAGGAGGGTCGCAAAGCTGTTGCGCTGCTCGGCTACAAGGCCTACTCGGCGAGTGTCCACGAGGAAGGCGGCGGCAGCCTGGGTCAATACTTCTCGCCGGACGAGAACGCCTTCGAGCAGTTCGACAAGTTCGGCGTGTTCCACGCCTCGGCCGACCTCGAGTTCGAGCCGCCGGCGACGTCGAACGGCAGCTATGACCCACAGGCGTACGCGCAGTACCTGGCTGAGAACACCCAGGACGGCGGGCTGAATACGTGGCTGATCGAAGAGGTCGAGTGGAGCGGACGCCCGTGCAACGACCTCGACCGTCTTGCCGACCTGTGCAACGGTGGCTCCAACCGCGAGAACAACACGGTCTACCGGCCGCGCTGGGACGGTTGGATCCAACTGCTCGAGTACGTCCGCGACTATCCCGGCGGGGTGGCGATGACGATGGCCGAAGTCGCCCTGGCCAAGGCGTTCGACAATGCACCCACCGTCGTCAATCTCGACCAGGCGGACAGCGACCATGACGGTATCGGTGATGTGATCGAGGGCGTGACCCTGACGGTTGGCGGCGCCAGCCTGTCGCGCAATCAGCCCGGCACGCTTTCAGCCACGCTCGCCAACGCCGACGGCCCGCTCTCCGGCCAGACCGTCACATTCGAGTTCGACGCCGATGGCGTCGACGGGAGCGAAAACTACTCCGCGATCACGGATCCCAATGGCGTAGCCGAGGCGACAGTCGAAGCGACGCGGCCGGTGGGCCCGGCGACCGTCGACGCGTCGTGGGACGGAGTGCGCGCAACTGCGGCGGACACGGGCTCGATCGAGATCGTCGACGCTTCGGCGTTGACTCTCGACGGCACGAATCCGACTTCGGGGCAGGTCACCGACACCGTCACGGTCGGCGCGACGCTCGTCGACTCCGACGGGCAACCGCTGGAAAATCGGTCAGTAGCCTTCTCGATCGGCTCTGCCTCGGCGAGCGCGACGACCGATGCGGCCGGCCATGCTTCGGCGAGCCTGACCCTTCAGGGTCCGGCCGGCCCGAGCAGCATCGAGGCGTCGTTCGGCGGCGATGCCCAATATGGGTCGTCGGCGGCATCGGCGGCGTTCGACGTGCTGAAGGAGGACACGACGCTGGCGCTGGCCGACGCGGTCGCTCCAAGGCGCGGCAACGCGGTCGCGACCGCGACGCTCACGGAGGCCGACGGTGCCGCGCTGTCCGGCCAGACGATCGAGTTCTTCGTCGAGTCGAAGGTCAAGGGGAAGACCGCTTGGGTGTCGATCGGTTCCGCACAGACGGACGCCACGGGGGTTGCGTCGGTGACGGTCCCCGCGCGGCACGTTTCCAGGCAGCCGCGGCCAATCCGCGCGGTCTTCTCGGGCGACGCGTTGTTCCTTGGCTCCACCGACGACGCGGTGACCTACCGCTAGCGTTAGCCTCCGGGCCAGCCCTCGGTCAGGGGACTGGCCCGGACTCGTTGACCCAGAAGGTCACCAGGTGGTCGACGAATGCTGGGTCGGCGGTCGCAATGCCCATGATCAGCAGGCTGTCGTTAGTCCAGGCGATCGTCGGGAATTCGAGGCCGCGGCACAGATACCGGCCGGCCGCTGACCCATCCACGGAGTAGGGGTTCTCGGCGGGCCACCTGCCTGTCGTCGCGCTGATCGAGTCCCCGTCGTCGGTGTAACAGAGTCCGCTGTCTGTCTCGATCGCCGCGACGCGTACCCGCTCGTTGTAAGCGGCGTACATCGAGTCGCGGTTGGGGTACATGGCGTACTCCACGGCTACTTCCCCGTCTCCCACGCTGCACGACACGATCGCGAGGATTGGCTCAAGTGGTTCGCTCGCCACGCATGAGTCGCGCACCGCTTCCGGGATGTGGGGCAGCAATGCGCCGAACACGGGGTCGGCTGACGGCGCCGGCGGGCTTCCCGGAAGATCGGTCGGGATGATGGGCGGCGGGAGCGTTGGCTGGCCGGTCGAGAGGGCCGTGGGTTCAGGTCTCGCTGGCGATGACGTCGAGGAGGGCACCGTAGCCGACGGAGTGACAGCCTGTCCGCAGCCAAGCAGGCCCTGGGCCAAGACAAGAACCAGTGTCAATCCCGTGCGCCGATCGGTCATGCATCGAGGAGTCTGAGCCATCGATGTCCGGGATGGGTTGACTCGATCGTGGCGCGTAGCCAGGCGATCCGTGGCGCATCCAGTCTGGGCAGGATTTCGGCGAGGTCGCGCTCGTCAATCGAGCGGTCCCGATGTGCCTTCATCCAGAGCACCATCTCGGGTTGCAGGTAACGGATCCCATCCGCGTCCGCGACATAGGTGGCCTGGTCGAAGGGCATCCGAACTTGCTCGTAACGCGCCGAGATCCACGTGTCGCCGTCATGTGGGTTCATCGCCAGGTCAAATAGCCACGGGCTGTACCCGTCGCGACGTACCCAGAGCTGGCGCGCGCCCTCCAGGTTCTCTTCCGGCTTGCGCATTGGTCGCAGCGTGCCGGAGTGATTCGACCAGACGCAGTAGCGCGGCGAGAGGTGCTCGAGCAGGCGCGGAAGGTCGGCTCGGAAGAACGAGACGTCGATGTCCTCGTGTTCGCGAGGTTTGCCGGTGAAGGCGTCGACTGCCCAGCCGCCAACGATCCACCAGCGGATGTTCAGGCCACGCATGACGCGCACGATGCCGCGTGGCGTGAGCGGCCGCCACGGTCCGTACCAGCGATAGAAGTCGCGGTCTTCGTCGGACATTTCTGGATCGGCGTAGGGCTTGGCGGGTGCCATCTGTACTAGCGTAGGGCTTGACGATTAGAACATTTGTTCTACTATCGAGGCATGCCGACTGAGAGCCTGACCACCGCCCTGGCCCGGCTCGAGTCGCGCTGGGGGAGTGCGGCGGTGCGTCTCGCAAGCGATATGCGTCTCGGGGCCGGCCTGGGGGCCGTCCCGAGTCAGCACGCAAGCGACGGTCGGACCCCGACTGCGTCGGGAGCCGACCGCTTCGCGCGCAGCAGCAGCCAAAGGCCGACTGCGGAGGAAAATGCTTCGCAGGTGGATGGTGCTCTGGCGCTGGCGATTCGTGCCCAGCCGGCGCCAGAGCTCACCCCCACGGA
>JBBDRY010000045.1:0-1365 GCA_040905225.1 Chloroflexota bacterium
GGCACGGCCCCGAGCACGTCGCGCGTCTCCGAGATGACGCCGTTGTAGCGGGTCAGGTAACACGAGTCGTGCAGGGTGACTGAGCGCTCCCGCTGGTCGTCGACGCGCAGCCGCCCCTCCCCGATGAGCTTCGAGAGGTACTGCGAGTGATGGACCACGTTGTACGTCCCGCCCAGCTGCCCGTACTCGTTGCCGATCGTGTTGAAGCAGTGCGGGCAGGCAGTGATGATCGTCTTCGGCTTGTAGCGGTTCAGCGTGTCCACGTTCCCGGACGCGAGCATCTGAAATACGTACTCGTTGCCCATCCGCCGCGCCGGATCTCCCGTGCACGATTCTTCCTGGCCCAGCACTGCGTACTTGACACCCGCGGCCTCGAGGCAGGTAACCACGGCCCGAGCAACGCGCCTATTGCGGTCGTCGAAGGATGCGGCGCAGCCGACCCAGTACAGGCAATCCAACTCTGCGACGGCGTCGGGCCCGCTGTCCGAAACCAGCGAAGCCGCCGTCGGCACCTCGAATGGCAGCCCGCGCGCCCAGTCGAGCCGCGCGGACTGGGGCTGCCCCCAGATGTTCTGGTAGCGCTCCATGTTCGTGAATGACGCCGTCAGCTCCGCCGGAAACCGCGATTCCTCGAGGACCAGGTTGCGGCGCAGGCCGACGATCTTGTCGACGTGCTCGATCATCACAGGGCACGCCTCCACGCAGGCGCCGCAGGTCACGCAGTCCCACACAGCGTCGTACGGGATCGCCGTGTCGACGACCGGCGTGGCCTGGCCGCCGGGTGCGACAGATGGCTTGATCCACGGGATCAGGGAAACTCCTGCCTCCGCCTCGACGGCCATCTCGCGGATGCCCATGATCATCGTCTTGGGGTTGAGCGGCTTGCCGGTTGCCCACGCCGGGCAGGCCTCCTGGCAGCGGCCGCACTCGGTGCACGTGAAGCCATCGAGCAGGTCCTTCCAGGACATGTCCTCGATGGTCTTGATGCCGAATCGGGCATCTTCGGCCTCCAGGTCCATCTTGGGCAGCTCGCCACGCGGCCGGAGCTTGCGCAGCGCGGCGTTGAAGAAGGCCGTGACGATGTGCAGGTGCTTCGAGCGCGGCAGGTAGACCAGGAACCCGCTGACGAGCAGGACGTTCGCCCAGAAGAAGACCCAGTAGCCGCTCCGTAGCCACGCGTGCGGAAACACGGCCCCAAGACCGATGCCCAGCGGAGTCGCAGCGATGGCCCAGCCCGCGTCGGGATCTGTGTACGCGGCGATCCGGAACGCCTCGGCGAACCATTCGGTCAGAACGACTCCACCGATCAACAGCAGGATGACGACACCGTCGCGCGAGAGCGTCGTGCGACGCGGGTAGCGCCAC
>JBBDRY010000046.1:0-3349 GCA_040905225.1 Chloroflexota bacterium
GATTGCCTGTGCGTCGCGCGGGGTCCGGCTTGCACGCCGTCCGAGCAGCTGCCCTTCAGCCAATGCAACCGCGGTGCGAATCTGGGTCCCGCCGAAGTCGAGAGATAGGACCGCCTCAGGCCGGGCTTGCCGGGTCAACATCGCTTCAGCCTTCAGTCAAATGTTCGGCATGTCAACCGTACGCGGCTCGGTTGGACCCCTTCCCGCAACCGCCGGCCTCGTGCACGCTCATTCATGCCGACGTGGGGCGGCGAGCCGAGTGAATCGGGCGTCGCGACCGGCCTAACGTTGATGGGCTGGACAAATGGCGGGTCACGCGCGCTCAAACCAGCGGTAGGGAATCAACAAGGGGTCCCGGCTTTCACCGGGACCCCTTGCCTCCCTCTGTTGTTTAGCGGCGTCAGGCGCCGATGCGGAAGACGCTGTTCCCGCACTTCGGGCAAGTGCCCTTCCAGGCGGGCTTGCCGTTCTTCATGGTGATCTTTTCGGGATTCTGGATCTCCACCTTCATCTTGTCCCTGACGCAATAGGCTTCGACGGCCACTGTTCCTCCTTGTTCGTGCATGGTCTATGGCGGAACGCTGGCTTTCGCCTCGTTATCCGCCCCATCTCCCTCTCTTCAGGGTGCCACTTGCGACATCCATAGCGAGGGCCGCCAGTGCGCCGCTCCCGCGGCGCGCGTGGCTTCATCCATTTCGGCCAGCAGGCGAAGTGCCTCCAGCCCCGTCTCGATGCAGGCCGATTCGGCCCGCTCCTTTTGTTCGCCCTGCACGAAGGCGCCACTCACACGCTGAGCGTACGCTGTGCAGACGACGCCTGCTCGGCATTTCGCCAATCCCGCAAGCACGAGCAATGCCGACGCTTCCATCTCGAAGTTGACGACGCCCTGCCTCGCCATCTCCTCGGCGAGGTCGGGAAAGCGAATCGGCAGTTGGGGAATGGGGCGTCCCTGGGCGCCGTAGAAGCCCGGCGCGGTCGCCGTGATGCCCACGTGGGCCCGGTGACCGAGGGAGTTGGCGGCCTCGACCAGAGCCGCGATGGCGGCGTAGTCGGCTACCGCGGGATAGCCCTCGTGGACGAAGTACTTGGTCGTCGACTCCAGCCGCACGGCGCCGCTGGTGATGACGAGCTCGCCCAGGCCGATGTCATCGCGCAGCACGCCGCACGAGCCGATCCTGATGAAAGTCGGCCGCTCGGTGATGGCGAGGATCTCTGCGACGACGATCTCGACGTTGTCCGTGCCGATGCCGGTGGACACGCACGAAACGCGCCTGCCCTTGTACATGCCGGTGGCCGTCGCGAACTCGCGGTTGCGCTTCTGGAACTCCACGCTCTCGAAGCGTTCGGCCACTTTCGCGGTCCGATCCTGGTCCCCGGGCAGCAGGATGTACTCGGCCAGCTCACCCGGCCCAAGGCCGATGTGGTACTGCCGATCGGTGTCCGGCAGCGCCACCCTGCGGTCCGCGATCGCCAAGAAAGCTCCTCCTACGCCCGTGTTTCGTGCATGTCTGAGCGTGACCATAGGCACGTTTTGAGCGTGGAGTCAACTTGGGCGAAGGTCGGCGAGCCTCCTTTTGAGCCCTGTGGAGGCCCGCACGAGCCATGAATGGACGCGAATCCGGTTCTGTTCGGTGGCCAGCACGGCCGTCACGAGCAGCAAGATCGACAGCGAGAAGAGGGCGCCCGTGACCAATATCGAGGTCTGCGAGGTTGACGCTGGGCCGCTCGTCACGGGCTCGATTGGGCCGGCAGATAGCGTCAGTGACGGGGCGACCCGAGTCGTGATTGCGGCGCTCACCGGATGCAGCCAGTCAACTGCGTTCGGGTCAGAGACGGCAACCTCTACGCCGCCCGCGGCGTTACGTTCGACGATCCCCCGGACGTTTACGAGATCTCCCAGGCCGACCAGCTCCGCTACGGCCGCCGCCGCGCCGACTAGCCTCACGACCGCGCTGGCCGATCCGTCGTGGATCGTCAACCGGGCGCCATCAACGTTTGTGAGCGTGCCGCCGACGGCTACCTCCGCACCTTCGTGACCCGCCAGATCGGACAGCGCAACGGCGGCCAGGCCCGCGGACGGGTGCGCCGGGTCCGCCGTCTGATTCGGATTGATAGAGCTGCCGGGAGGATCCCCCGTGGCCGTCTGGCCGCCCGTTGTATCGGGACGGCCCGTGGCGCCTGGGCCGTCAGGAGTGGCCGCGCCGAGGCGTATGTCCGCCGCGGTCCGCGGAACGAGCGCGAACCGTTGATCCGAAGCGGTGGGATAGGCACGCTTGACGATCCCGGTGACTGTCGCGACCCGGCCCTCGATCAGCGCGGTCGAGTCGATCCCGCTGCGCTCGAGTCCGACGACAGGCACACCGCCCCCTGACAGCACGATCTCGGCGCGCCAAGCATCCCCGTCGCGATGGACGGATTCGACCTGGCCCGTGATGGTCACCAGACGCCACTCGAGTCCCGGGGCGAACGGAGCTGCGCGAACCGATAATGGGTTAATGGAGGTTTGTCCGAGACGCGTGGCCGACTCGGCGGTCAGTTGCGGCGCGCCGTAGTACGTGCCCACCTCGCCCGTCAATCGCAGTCGTTGACCCACCTGCGCCGCGAAATCGTCGGGCAGCCGAACGAGGACCGCACCCGTCGAGTCCTGCACCGTGATGCGAACTCCATCCGCATCAAGGAGGCCCGGGCGGGTGGTCACCGCGCCATCGATGCTGATCGTCTGGCCCTGCCGTCGCAGCGCATCCGCGATGCTGACCACAGGCGGAGCTCCGTCCGTTGGCCGTGCCGTCGGTGTCTGCGTTGGACGCTGGCTAGGGGTGGCGCTCGGGCTGGGCGTCCGGGTGGGGGTGGCGGTCGGGGTCCGGCCCGAGGTAGGTGTCGGGCTGGGTCCATCCGGGACAACGGAGATATCGAACCTGTTGCGCGGCCACAGCCGGTAGAGACCGAGGCGGTCGCCGACCAGACCGATCACTGCGACGCGATCGCCGGCCGAGAAGTCATCGCGCGACAGGCCGAGCGAAGCGTGCGCGAACACCCGGCCCTCACCCGAGTCGTCCTCTACGACCAGCGTGAGACTTCCAGTTGAGCTCGTTTCCATCCTCTTGATGGTCGCTGTCGTGCGGGCCAGCCAGCCTTCCGTCCCCTCGCCAATGTCGCCCACGTCCAAAGGGCGCGGCGAGGGCTGGGCGACCATTTCAAGTAGCTGAACGCCGTTGCTCAGTGGGCGCAACTCGAGGTTCCCGAAGGGATCCGCGATCGTGCCGTCAACCTGGAGCGTCCTGCCAGGGACGATCCCCGCCACAGAGGGATCAGCGAGCCGTACGTAAATGCCGGCGGTCGCATCCTGGAT
>JBBDRY010000046.1:3449-5416 GCA_040905225.1 Chloroflexota bacterium
GTCGGGCTCGGCGTGTACGTCAAGGTCGGTGTCGCCGTGGGCGTCGGCGTCGGTGGCTCGAGCACGACGACGTCGTCCAGCGAACGAAGGTAGAGCCGGTAGCCGGTCCCTTGATCCTCGGGGTCGAACTGGGCGATCACGCCGCTCAGCCGAACTCGGGCCCCGAGCGCGAGGTCCGACCGAAGTGTTTCCGCGCCGGCCTCGGCGATCACCGTCAGCGGGCCTGTGCCGTCATCAATGACTGCTGTATGACCGCCCGATGCCAAGGCGAACGAGCCGACGGTGATCCAGCCCTCGACCAGGACGGCACGCGCCTCGAACGGCTCGCACGCCAGACCCGTCGCCACCACAAGCGGATCGGTCAGCGGTCCCGCGCCGGTCGCAATCAGGTCCGTGGCTCGGTCCAACTCCAGCACGAGTAGGCCGTCGCGCGATTCGAGCGACCCGCTGGCGGTGATGTCGGTTCCAGCCGGGTGTGGATCCCAGTCGGCTGACGCAAGACGAAGCGCGATCCCGCCCGTTTCGTCCTCAACGAACGCGATCGTCCCACCGTCAATCAGACCCAGAGGAGTCGTCAGCCGGCCGTGCACGCTCACCGTGGTGCCGACGGACAGAGTGCGAACGTGAGCGATGTCGGAAGGAGGGCTGGCGGTGGGCGTTGGCGTTGGCGCAGGCGTAAGAGTTGGACTTGGGCTTTCAGAAAGTGTCGGCTCAGGTGTGCACGGCTCCGCCGTCGCGAGCGTCGGAGTTGCCGACGGCTCTTCGGTTGGCGACCCCGTGGGCGATGGCGATGGCGCTAGCGTGGCAGTCGGGCTGGGTGTCGCGGACGGAACAGGCTCGGACACCATCGACTGAGCCTGTGGCGCGGTTTCAACGTGCGTGTCGGCCAGGTTGTCGTTCGTGTCGATCCCGTTGCCCGCGACGCCGCCCGGCCTGCGCTCGAGGCTCGAATTCGCGGCCGGAGCGGGCCCGACCGCTCCCTCAACAAATGAACTGGCCGCGTCTCCCCAACTAAGCGAGTCGATCACCTCGCCGGACAGGCTGCGCAGGACCAGGCTTCCACCGGTTGCGGCGAAACCGCCCGAATACAGGCCGTCGGCGCCAGCGGCCCACCTGCCCGCCGAGTTGGCGACGAGCATGTGCCTGTGCGAGCCCAACGTGAGCGATGTCCAGGTCTGCTTTCGGGTCACGGTTGAGCCGCTCGACGTGACGTAGACCAGTTCCAACCCGCCGAGCTCACGGTCGGTCGGCGCGCCGTTATAGATCTCGACCAGCTCGTCCGAAGCGCTGGCGCCCCCGGTGACGACCTCGGACACGAGCAGGCCATCGGACGACGGCCACGACGCGATCGCACTGAGCTGAGCCGCGAGCAGGCGGTCATTCAACAACTGCGGCATGGGCGTCGGGCGAGTTGCCGCGGCGACGAGAACCGCCAGGACGACGAGCAGCGCCGGATGAAGCCAGCGGGGAGGACGCGCCTGGACCAAAGCCGATCTCCCGAATCTGCGGCGGGCACAACAGCGACCTGCGGCGGGACCACGGGCGGGAACGGCGAGGCCAGGAGCGACAGGGGAGTCCCCGCTGGCAATCGCCAGTCTGGGTGGCACCACTTATCCATAGATCAACGCAGCCTCACCAGGTCCTGCACATAGGCTTAGCGAGATTTCCACACCGCGCGCGGCGGGCGGCCACGAAGGCATGCGCTACGATTCCCCGACCGCCACCGCTCCGTCCGGAAGGAGACCTACCCTGGCCCGCGAGAAGAACACGTCACGCGCAGAAGCCCGCCGCCGCACCCGCGAGGAAATCCGCGCCGAGCTCGCGGCTGAGGAGGCCCTGGCGGAGGGCCCCGACTACATCGACTCGACCTCTCCGGCCGAGCCAGCGCGCAAGCCGCTCTTCAAGATGCCGAACATCCGCGAGGACCTGCGCGTCCTCCCCGGGATGGTCCGCTCCAAGCCGATCCT
>JBBDRY010000046.1:5516-8096 GCA_040905225.1 Chloroflexota bacterium
GGCAAGGCCCGCCGCGGCGGCAAGGAAGTCGACGAGCGAACGCGGCGACGCGAGCTGCGCCAGGAGGCGCGCAAGGTCGCTAAGCGCCCGACAAGCTAGCAAGCGTCGATCGGATCTGGGGCGCCAGGCCCAGAGCCGAGCGCTTCGCGCGCAGCAGCGGCCGAAGGCCGACTGCGGAGGAAACTATTGCCGGCGGATCCCGGCGTGACCCATGTGGCGCACGCCCTTGGGCTGCGCGGGCCCCCCGGCGAGCCGCGCCACCTCTGACAGCGACTCGACTCGATCGGCGATCACGTTGACCACGTTTGACTCGCGCTCGAGGCGCCCCTCAACGTAGAGCAGCGCGTGGCGGCGCACCGTCCGCCGGAAGCGTGCCCAGGTGTCCGGCCAGAGCGTCACGTTGACCATGCCCGTCTCATCTTCGAGCGCCAGGAAGACCGTGCCCCGAGCGGTCATCGGGTGCTGGCGTGTGACGACGAGGCCGCTGATCTTCACCCGGCCCGGCCGAGCATCGGCCAGTTCGCCGGCGCGCAGAACTCCCAGCCGATCGAGAGCCGGACGGAACAGCTCGATCACCTGCCGGCGCGCATCGAGCGACAGGATCGCGTAGGCATCGCCGATCCGTTCGAGCTCGGTCGGCGGCGGTAGGTCGGGCGCCGTCGTGGGTGGCAGGCGGAGATCGAACGTTCGAGTGCGACGCGTCGCGCCCGCCACCTCCTTCAACTGCCAGAGCAGTTTGCGGCGCGGCTCACCGAGGGAGTCGAGAGCGCCGGCGCGGATGAGCCGCTCGACCACTTCTTCTGACAACCCAGTGCGAGCGACGAGATCCGCGAGCGACTTGAACGGGCCGCCACGGCTGATCTCGGCGTCGAGCGCCTCGCCCTCGGCCTCGCCGATGCCCTTGACGAGATGCAGTCCAAGGCGGATGCCGTAGGCGATCGACGTCGGCGCGGCCCAGTGATCGCGCGAACGTTCGTCGGGAACGACACAGCCGGACGACTTGACCACCGCTGGACGCTCGTCGATCCCGGCGCCATCGGGCAGCGGCTCTGTGGGCAGTCCGACCCACTCGCTGGTCGTTCTGTATCGGCTGCGATTGACGTCCACCGGCAGGACGCACACGCCGTGGCGTTTCGCGTCGTTGGTCAGCACCTCGACCGGATAGAAGCCCATCGGCTGCGCGTTGATCAACCCACACACGAACTGGGCCGGATAGAACAGTTTCAGGAACGCCGATTCGTACGCGGTCCTGGCGAACGCAGCAGCGTGGCTCTTGTTGAAGCCGAAGCTGGCGAAGGCCGCCACCTGGCGGAAGAGCTCCTCCGCCTGCTCGGGCGTCAAGCCGTTGCCGGTGATGCAGCCGTCGACGAACTTTTCGTGCAGCTTCTCCATCTCGCGGCTCGAGCGCCACGTCCCCATGGCCCTTCTGAATCCGTCCGATTCGGCCGCACTGAAGCCCGCCACGTCGATGGCGATCTTCATCACCTGCTCCTGGTAGAGGATCACGCCGAGGGTTTCCTCGAGCGCCGGCTGGAGGCTCGGATGGAGGTAGGTGACTTCCTCCTTGCCCTGCCGGCGGCGCAGGTATGGGTGGACCGCGTTGCCCTGGATGGGGCCGGGACGGATGATCGCGACCTCGACCACCAGGTCGTCCAGGTTCTCCGGGCGGGAGCGCGGGAGCGTCTGCATCTGCGCCCGTGACTCGATCTGGAAGACGCCCACGGTGTCGGCGGCACAGATCATGCGGAAGACCTCGGAGATGTCCTCCGGCAACCGGTCAAGATCGACAACCACGGCGCAATCGGCCGTGATGTCTCTCAGCGCATCGTCGATCGCGGAGAGCATCCTCAGACCCAGAAGGTCGAGCTTGATCAGCTTGATCGTCTCGATGTCGCGTTTGTCGTATTGCACCACGACACGACCCGGCATCGTGGCTCGTTCGAGAGGCGCGATGTCGATCAGCGGCGCGGCGGTGATGAGCATCCCGCCCGTGTGGATCGAAAGATGGCGCGGGAAGCCGTCGATGCGCGCGGTCAGCTCCAGCCAGCGATCCCACGGCGTCAACCCCGCTGTGGACGGCCGATCGCCGACACGGCCCGCTGGCCTGGTATCAGCCTGCGTCACACTCCCAGTGTTGAGAAACGCATTAATGGAGGCCGAGGTAGCCAACTCAGGAGTATCGCCACCGGTGATCGGGCTCGGCTGAGCGTGGTGGCCGGCTGAGGCCGTCCTCGAAACCTCGATTGGACCGCGTTCACCCCCAGGTAACTCCTCCGGCAACACTCCCAGTGTTGCGTTCGCGTCGCGGAGCCAGCGCACGCTGACCGGCGTGTCGCCCGGGCCACCCTTGTCGTCGGACGAACGACGCCCGCCCGATCGCGCGACCGAGACCGGCGCCAGCGGCACCAGCCCGCGACCGTCGTTGAGCTGGCCCATCTCGTCGAGGAAGCCGCGCTCCACGGCCGCAAGATCCCCCTGGGCTGAGCCGTCTCCCGTGCCAACGCCCCCGTCGACGGCCGCGAAAAACTCGGCAAAACCGCCCTCCGCCTCCAGGTCGCGCCGGACCATCACCGAGTCGTA
>JBBDRY010000047.1:0-8080 GCA_040905225.1 Chloroflexota bacterium
GTCGTCGCGATCACGGCGCTCAATTTCGGCGCAGCTTCGACCTCTGGCGTCGTGCGCTTTCCGGCGCTGGTCTGCTTTGGCCTGCTGATCCCGTTGTCGGCCGACGCGGGCATGCGCGCCTGGCGTTCGGCGTGGGTCTGGCTGCCCATCGATAAACCACGCGGCCTGGCCCGGTTCATCTGGGCCGGAGTGCTGGGTGTGACCCTCCTGGCGAGCATCGCGGCGACGGTGTTGCTAGTGACGGCCTGAGCCAGCACGACAACAGCGCCGGTCGAAACGTGAACCCGCTGCGTGGCCGCTTGATCGCTGCCGTCGAGCTGTTGATCGGCTCGGCGACGGTCGTCGCATTCGTGGTCGTGAACTATCGCGAAGGCGGACCTTGGGAATACCGCGGGATGGCCGACCGGGTGGTATCCGGTCTCGTGCCGTATCGCGAGTTCCCATTCGAGTACCCGCCACTGGCCCTGTTCCAGATTGTGACGCCGCGCCTGCTGGCGCCTGGGTCGAACGAAGGCTACGACGTGCTTTTTGTCGGCATGAGCCTGGCGCTGACGTTGGCGACAGCGGCTGCGTTGACATGGCTGGCCGCGAGGGGTTGGTCATCGGTGTCCGTAAGCGGCACCCAGCTTGCCTTCTTCTGCCTGGTTCTCGCCGCGTTGCCCCAGGTGTTCTGGCGCTTCGACATCATGCCCGCCTGCTTCACGCTGCTGGCCGTGGTCGCCGTGGCGGCCAACCGACCCGCGTGGTCGGGCTTCGCGCTGGGCCTCGGCGCCGCGGCAAAGCTCTACCCGGCCGTGCTGCTGCCGGTTCTGCTCGCCTTCTACGTGTTCAGCGGCCGCAGGCGCAGCGCCGCGCTGGCGCTCTTCGGCTTCCTGGCGATCGTGGTCAGCACGGCCGCGATGCTCTTTGTGCTGGCGGGAGAAGACGGGTTCACGTTCCTGACGTATCAGGCGGAGCGTGGACTGGAGATCGAGAGCGTGCTCGCGGGCATCGTGTTGCTGGCGCACAATCTGATCGGGGCCGAGGCCGTGATTACCTTCGAATTCGGCTCGGTCCAGGTCGAGTCGCCTCTCATCGAGACTCTTTCACTGCCCAACCAGCTGGCGCTCCTCGCGCTTGGGGTAGCGCTCGCGATCTCACTCCTGGCCAGCTTCCGGGCGGATTCCAGGCGCCGGGCCGACGGGAGCGTCGGTGGACAGACGCTGATCCGCTACATCGTGGCGAGCCTGCTGCTGGCGATGATTGCCAATAAGGTCCTGTCTCCGCAGTACGTGGCCTGGCTCATCCCATTCGGCGCGCTGTTGCCGCGACGCCAGTCGCTGGTGCTCGTCGTCATCTGCGCGTTGACGACGCTCATCTATCCGCTGTTTTTCGCTACCCTGCGCGACTTCAACGATTGGACGATCTCGCTGCTCAACGTTCGCAACGCGCTGTTGCTGGTCCTCTTCATGTGGCTCGTGATCCCGCGGCGCTCCCGCGCCGGCGAAGGTCAGAGCGTGGCGATGTTGGAGAAGCCACCCAGCAGACCGGCGCCGACGCCGAACATCAGCAGTCCCATGGCGAGCCGCCGTCTTTGCGGTGCAATCACGGTCATCAGGAGCGCAGCAAAGGCGACGGTCACGACCTTGGCCAGCGTCAGCCCAGGCAGGCCCAGCTCCGCGGCGAGGTAAACGACGACCGGGTTGGCCTCCGCGGCCATCCCGTGGCGTTGGATCATCACCAGGAACGATGCGTAATCGAAGACGTGGGCGAGGGCGAGGGCGGCGAGGGCTATCGCGTGCGGCACAGACTCCGATCCTGTTCATGCGAACGGGATCGGGCTCGCCATTGCTCCGCGCGACCTACGGCGACCGGAAGGTTTAGCCGCGCATCTCAGCTTCCCGTAACGGCCTTGATTCTCGCCGAGAGCCTGCCGCGTGTCGAGGCCGTGGGGCCTTCGGCGTTGCCTAAAGGCACCGGCAACAAGCCGGAGGCGAGCAGTCGCAACGCGAGGGCTCGCCGCAGGCGCGTAGCAGGGCCCCGCAGGGCCGCTGCGGAGGTATCACCAGGCCCGATGACCTCCTAGGAGCGCGAGGCCAGCACCTTTGCGGCCAGCCGGCCAAGGGGGCCACGGCCGACCATCGCGCTTTCGAGGTGGCGCGGCTGCGCGTGCCAGAACGACTCCTTGTAGCCGCCGACCCACAGGAAGTCGTAGTTGTGACAGCCGCGCCGGACGGCCTCGGCAAGGCCGACGTCGAAGAGGTGCTTGCCGAGCGAGTACGACTTGTAGGCGGGGTCGGTCGTCATCGCGATCGTCAATGCCATCGCGTACCCGTTCTGGGCGAACGAGACCAGCACTCCCTGGATGCCCGCGTCGTCGCGCGCGACCATGACCCAGGCTCCGCCATGCTCGACGAGTGCGGGAACCGATTCGTGGAGGAAGCCGCGGAAGGCGGGGTCGTGTGCGAAATACACCTCGGCGTCGCCCCACCGCTCGGTCAGCATTCGCTCCACCGCGTCGAGCGCCTCGGTGACCGCGACCTGGTCTGCGGCCGTCTCGATCTTCCCGTTGCGGAACTCGGCGAACTTACGCATCTCCCAGCGCATCACCTTGCGCGACTTGGAGCCGAGGTGCTTCTCCCAGCCCTCGGGGGAGTCGGGCAGGTCCAGTTGGAACGTGGTTGACCGCACGTTGGAGTAGGCCGCGTACGTCCAACCTGAGGCCGCGGCCTCGGCCCGGATGCGCTCAGGCATGGCCGAGCCGACCTGGGGGCGAACGATGCGCAGAAGGTCCCACTCCCGAGAATCAGCGAGCCACTGCGCCAGACCGTCGATCGCCCCTGGACGAGCATCGTCGCGGGCGAGCACGTCGACGAGCCCGCGCAGTCGAGGTCCGATCGTGCCCCACAGCGCCAACTGACGCAGCGGGCGGACCGGTGGCTTGTCACAGATCAGGCTGAGCGGCGCGATCCCCACGAGCTCACCTCCGTCGCGCCACACAAGGACACGGACGCCGTAATTTCGGAGGTAGCGACGAGCGAGGGGCAGTAGCCAGTCGGGTGCGTCGAGCGCGGCACGAGCGGACGACGCGGCCAGTGCTCGCCATTCCGGGAGTAGCTCTTCGACCGCGGCGAAGGCGGTCAGGACCTCCGGCGCGCCGAGGTGAGGACTCAGCTCAGGTCGATGAAAACGTTCTTGACCTCGGTGTAGAGATCAAGCGCATGCATGCCCAGCTCGCGTCCGAGGCCAGACATCTTGTAGCCGCCGAACGGAGCTTCCGTGTGGACCTCCTGGTTCGTGTTGATCGAGATCGTGCCCGACCGAACCGCCTTTGCGACCTTCAGCGCGCGGCTGATGTCACGCGACCAGACGGAGCCGGCCAGCCCGTATGGCGTCGAGTTGGCCAGTCGGACCGCCTCGTCGTCGTCGTCGAACGGGATGATTCCAACGACCGGCCCGAAGACCTCTTCGCGCATCACGCGCATGTCCGCGTTGCAGGCATCGAAGATCGTGGGCATGAGGAAGGCGCCTTGGGCGAGGGACGGATCGTCTGGCGCCCGGCCCCCGTAAACGAGCTCGGCACCCTCCGATTCACCGGCCTCGATGTACTCCTGGACGCGCTCACGCTGGCGTTGTGAAACCAGGCTGCCGACCTGGGTCTTCTCGTCGGCCGGATCACCCACGACGAGGGCGCTGGTTGCCTTGGTAAAGAGCTCGACCACTCGATCGTGCACCGAACGCTCGACCAGTATTCGGCTGCGCGCGCAGCAGTCCTGGCCTGCGTTATCGAAAACCGCCATCGGCGACTCGGCCGCAAAGCGCTCAATGTCGGCGTCGGCGAACACGATATTCGGGCTCTTGCCACCGAGCTCGAGCGAGATCCTCTTTATGTTCCCCGCGGCCAACCGCATGATCTCCTGGCCCGTGGTCGTCTCGCCAGTGAAAGCGACCTTGCCGATTTCCGGATGTGCCGCGATTGCGGACCCGACCGTGCCGCCCGGTCCGGTGACGACATTGACGACCCCGGGCGGGAAGCCCGCCTCGAGCGCGAGCTCGCCCAGCCGGATCGCGGACAGTGGCGTGTACGACGCGGGCTTGAGGATGCATGTGTTGCCCGTAGCGAGCGCCGGCCCGAGCTTCCAGGTGGCCATGTTCAGGGGGAAGTTCCAGGGCACGATCATGCCCACGACGCCGATCGGCTCGCGCAACGTGAGGTCGAGGCCGGGCATGCTCGTCGGGATGGTCTCGCCGAAGTGCTTGTTCGCTGCGCCGGCGTAGTACTCGAGCACGAGGCTGACCGCGAATGCCTCGCCGCGTGAGCTCGTGATCGGCTTGCCGACGTTCTCGCGGTCGATCTGCGCGAGTTCTTCCATGTTTTTCTTGGCCAGGTCGGCGAACTTCTGGAGCGTCCGTCCGCGCTTTGCCGCTGACCACTTGGAGTACGGACCTTCGAACGCCTCTCGCGCCGCCTTGACCGCGCGATCAACATCCGCCTTGCCGGCCAACGGCACATTGGCGATGACCTGACCGGTGGCCGGGTTGTGGACCTCGAAGGTCTGGCCGTCGAGCGCGTCGACCTGCTCGCCGCCGATGAGCATCTTGACGTCGCGCGGCTTCGCCGCGGTCTCGTCTCTCGCCTGATCCGGCGCTGCCTGCTGTTCGATGGTCATTGGGTTTCCTCCCCGCTCAGTACAGGACGCGGGCGTCACTCGAGATGTGGACCAGGAAAACGTCGTCGACGATGGGTTCGTCGATCGCCATGGTCACCACCTCGGCGTGGCGGGTGAGTTGCTCGCCGATGTGCTCGGCCAGCAGCAGGACTATGCCTGTCTGCAGGTCGATGCCAACCTCGAGCCAGTGGTCGGGCCGGTCTGTCAGGACGTGGCTGGTTCGTGGGTGATCGCAGCGCAACAAGAGCGCCTCACGTCCGCCAGCCAGCTCCTGCGTGCCACGTTGTGTGACCACGCCCGTGGCCAGGACGTTGCGGCAGAACCCGTTCGGATGGACAAACATCTCGGCGAGCGTCTCCGCCGGGAGCGTGGTCACCGGCAGGTAGATCTGCGCAAACGGCGGCAGAGCGGGATCGGTCGCGCCCACCGGTCGGGTTGGGACGCGGCGTTTAGTGGCCAGGTTCGACCTCGCGTCGTAGGTCTGGACGTTCTCCCCGTCGGATACCCAGACGTCGAAGTCGCGGTCGAGCGGCAGGCCGCGTGTGCTGATGACCTTGGCCCTGCCCGGGTGGCGCAGCCAGACCTCGTGGGTCTCTGTCTCTTCTCCGTGGGTCGTCGTTCGCCGGTCGACGATGCGCATGCGCAGCGTCTCGACGCGCAACTCCGCCTCGGCCATGAAGCGGAACAGATCCTTGATCTCTGGCTCGTTCGTGGTCAGCGTCGGCTGATCCGGCGCGCGCAGCGCGGGTAGCTGGGTTGTTGTGGGCGCCTCGTGCATTGCGGCCGATTGTAGAGGCGAGCGCGCCGCCGCCCACTGCCTACACTTGGAATCGATGACCGCCACACGCACCGAAAAGGATCCGCTCGGGCCGCTCGAGGTCCCGGCCGACGCCTATTTCGGCGTCCAGACCCAGCGCGCGATCAACAACTTCCCGATCAGCGGACGCCGGCCGGACGTCGCACTCGTGCGCGCGGCTGTGCAGGTCAAGAAGGCGGCGGCTCGTGCCAATCGCCAGACAGGTCGCCTTGAGCCGCATATCGCGGACGCCATCATCCAGGCTGCCGACGAGATCCTTGGATTGGACGCGGCAGTAGGGTCTGAGGCGGGAATCGCCCGACAAGCCCTGTTGGTGGACAACTTCCGCGTCGACCCCTTCCAGGCGGGCGCCGGGGTCAGCCACAACATGAACACGAACGAGGTTCTCGCGAACCGTGCGATCGAGATCCTCGGCGCACAGGGCATCGGCAGCGGCCAGCGGGGCGACTATGCGGTCGTCAACCCGAATGACCACGTGAACATGGCCCAGTCCACCAACGACACGTTCCCCACGGCCATGCGGCTCGCCACGCTGGATCGGGTCAACGAGCTTCTGCCCGTCCTCGATGAACTGGCCGACGCGTTCGCTGAGCGCGGTGTGGCTTTCGATGGCGTCCTCAAGTCCGGCCGGACGCACATGCAGGACGCGGTGCCCATCCGGCTGGGCCAGGAATTCGCCGCTTACGCGTTGACGATTCGCCGCGCGCGCTCCGCCATTGCCGCGGCAACGGACGGGTTGCTGGAGCAGAACATCGGCGCGACGGCCGTCGGTACGGGCCTGAATGCGGAGCCGGAGTACATCCGACTCGTGGTGGAGCTTCTATCCGAACAGACCGGCCACAGGCTGCGCCCGGCCGAGCATCTCGTCCATGCCACTCAGTCGATGGCGCCGATGCTCGCCGTCTCCGCTGCGCTGCGCGGGCTGGCCGTCGACCTGGCCAAGATCCTCGAGGACCTGCTGCTTATGTCGTCCGGTCCGCGGACGGGATTCGCCGAGATCCGACTGCCGGCGCTCCAGCCTGGGTCGTCGATCATGCCCGGGAAGGTCAACCCAGTGATGGTCGAGAACATGGCCATGATTTCGTACCACGTCATTGGCGCGGATACGGCCGTTGCCTGGGCGGCGTCGCGTGGCCAGCTCGAGCTGAACGTGATGATGCCGCTGATGGCGCACGAGGTGCTCGATTCGATCGCCATCCTGATCAACGGCACTCGACAGTTCGCGCGCCAGTGCGTCTCTGGGATCGAGGCCGATGTCGAGCGATCCGCGTGGTTGCTCGAGCAGTCCAGCGCCATGGCGACGCCGCTCGCGCCGTACATCGGCTATGCACTCGCGGCGGACATTGCCAAGGAGGCGGTCGCGACCGGCAAGACGATCCGCGCGCTGGTCGTCGAGAAGGGCGTGTTCACGGCCGACGAGATCGAGCAGATCCTTGACCCGCACGAGCTGACAGAGCCCGGAGTCGCCGGCGGCTTCCGCTTCGAGCCGCGTATGCCGGAGGGATACAAGCGCCCCACCGGACCCGTCGGCGGCGGGGGTTAACTCGCCCTGTTCCGACCCAGTGATACCCGCTCCACCTACGACACCGTCGCTCGGCGCTATGCAGAGGAGATCGCGGGAGAGCTCGAGGACAAGCCGTTCGACCGAGACTTCCTCGATCGTTTTGCTGACGCCGTAAGAGGCCGCGGGCGTGTCGTGGAGCTTGGCTGCGGTCCAGCCCACGTGGCTGCTTATCTGGCGATGGGTGGTGTCGACATCTCCGGTCTCGATTTGTCACCAGGCATGGTCGCCGAGGCGCGTCGCCTGTTCCCTGAGTTGGAGGTGATCGCGGGCGACATGCTGGCGCTGCCTTTCGGTGATGGCGAGCTTGCCGGCGTGGTGTCGTTCTATTCGATCATCCATTTCGACGACGAGCAGCTGGGGACCGCGTTCTCGGAGATGGCCCGAGTGCTGGTCGATGGCGGCCAGTGTGCCCTGGCCTTCCACATCGGCGACGAAGTAGTCCATCGCGAGCAGTGGTGGGACATGCCCGTCGTCCTCGATGCTCGCTTCCTGCCGACAGGGCACGTCACCGCCCTGGTGACCAAGGCAGGGTTCGTCGTCGAGTCTGCCGAGGAGCGAGCCCCGTACGCGCCAGAGGTCGAATACGAGAGCCGTCGCGCATACATCGTGGCCAGGCGGAGCCCACGCAAGTGATTGACCCGGCCGACCTACCGCCCTTCGGCCTTGGCTACCCGCGCACCAAGCTCCGGCGGAAGCTCGTGGACGCCGTCATACGCGGCGACAAGATCGCCACTGCCGGGTTGGCGAGCGAGTTTGCGCCTCACACGGAGGACCCGCTTCCGAAACCCGGAGACCGGTGGTCATTGCTGGGCTTCGACGACGAGCACGTTGGCGTAGTCGAGACGATGGCGGTCCGCGTCGTACCGGCCGGCGAGGTCGATCTTCAGTTCGCGCGCGACGAAGGCGAGGGCTTTGAGACCGTCGCCGACTGGCGCGCAGCGCACGAGCGCTTCTGGTCAGATCACGCGATCACCGACGAAACGCTGATCGTGTGCGAGCACTTCAGACTCGTGGAGCCCGATCAAAGTCGCAGGTAAGCCGCGAACGTGA
>JBBDRY010000048.1:0-37704 GCA_040905225.1 Chloroflexota bacterium
GTCAGCGTGAACGTGGCCCCGCCGCCGGGCGTTTCCGTGTACGCGATCGTGCCGCCATGTGCCAGTGCGACGGATGCCGCGATGGACAGGCCCAGGCCGGCGCCGCCGCGATCCCGTGAGCGGCCCGTGTCGGCACGGTAGAAGCGGTCGAAGATGTGCTCGACGTGGTCCGCATCGACGCCTGGTCCATGGTCGGACACGCGGAACTCGGAAACCCCGTCGCGCGCGGCGAGCGACACATCCACGGGCGTCTCCCCAGGCGTGTGTACGCGCACGTTCGTGAACAGGTTCCCGATCACCTGCCGCAGCCGGTCCTCGTCACCATGCACGACCACGCCCGGCTCGATGTCGGCGCGCACCGGCCGCCCTGGCTCCACGGCGCGTACGTCGTTCAACGCATCGTTCACGAGGTCAGACAGCACCACCGCATCGGCGCGGAGCGGCCGGCCCTGGTCCAGCCGCGCCAGGAGCAGCAGGTCCTCGACCAGTGCCGCCATGCGCCGGCTCTCCGTGCCGATGCGCGCCATCGCCTGCTCCAGCGCCGCTTCCTCGGAGAGACCGCCGGCGCGGTACAGCTCGGCGTACCCGCGCACCGCGGTCAGTGGGGTGCGCAGCTCGTGAGATGCATCGGCCACGAACTGCCGAAGCTGCGTCTCGGACCGTTCCTTCGCCGACAAAGCAGCGCGCTGCGATTCGAACGCGGACTGGATCTGGTCGAGCATCGCGTCGAACGCGGTCCCGAGCCGGCCTACCTCGGACCCGTCGTCGCGCACCCCGACGCGCGAGGACAGGTCCCCGGCCGAGATCCGTTCCGCCGTGCCGGTCATCTGCTCCAGCGGCCGAAGGTCGCGCCGGATGATCAACCAGCCGACTAGCAGCATGCCGCCGAGAACCACCAGGCCGACGACCAGCAGCGCCCGGATCATGACCAGTATCGATTCCTCGACACCGCGCAGCGGCGCGCCGAGGACGAAGACCGTGCCCTGCGGGGTGGTGCGCGGCCCGTGCAGCGCGATGACGCGGTATTTGAGCGAGCCATCGACTGATTTGCGGTCCACGATCTGGGCGAATGGCAGCGCCGGCTCGCCCGCGGCCGGGAGGGATGGCAGCGAGTCGGGGGCGCGATCTGACCCGGACGCGAGAAACGCCTGCACCTGGCCACTCGGGTTCACCCTCAGGAGGGCGAACCGCCTTCCGGTGGGGTCACCACCTGGCCGCGGTCCCAGATCGACGAAGTCGGCGTTGCTGTAGTTGAGCAGGTCGTCGTCGACGAGCTGGACCAAGCTGGCCCGCGTGACGCCGACCACCAGCGCGCCGGAGACGACAAGCGCCGCGGCCAGCAGCACGCCGAGCGACAGCAGCAGCCGTGCTCGTAACGTCATGAGGTGGTCGACCCGCGGAGCGTCAGGCAGCCTCGGCGCGGAGCGTGTACCCGAAGCCGCGGACCGTGCGGATCAGCTTGTCGTGGCCCGAGTCCAGCTTGCGCCGCAGGTAGCTGATGTACGTCTCGACGACGTTGTCGTCGCCATTGAAGTCGTATTGCCAGACGTGATCGAGGATCTGCTGCTTCGACAGGACCCGCTCGGCGTTCAGCAGCAGGTAGCGCAGCAGTCGGAACTCAGTCGGCGAAAGTCGGACCTCCGAGCCGGCCCGCCACACCTGGTGTCGGTCTTCGTCCATCTCCAGGTCCCGATAGCGCAGCCGCTGTGAATCGGACGTCCCACCGCCAAGGGCGCGAGTCCGACGTAGCAGTGCAGCGATCCGCAGCGTGAGCTCCTCGAGTGAGAAGGGCTTGGTCACGTAGTCATCGCCGCCGCGGATAAAGCCGGTCACACGGTCATCCTCTGCGTCCCGCGCGGTGAGGAAGATGACGGGCACGAAATCCCCGTCGGCACGGAGGCGGCGACAGACCTCGAAGCCGTCGATATCGGGCAGCATCACGTCGAGCACGACCAGATCGGGCGGAGTGCGGGAGGCGGATTCAAGGGCAGCCGCTCCGGTCCGTGCGGTCGTCACCTCGTAGCCCATGTAGCGCAGGGCGGTCGACAGGAGCTCGGTGATCGGGGCCTCATCGTCGACCACGAGGACGCGCCCGCGGCGCTCGCTCTCGGTTGCTTCAGTCCTGCCAGAGGGCGCAGCTACACGTGATGCAAGGGTCGTCATGGGCCATATTCCACTCGTGCAAGCTTAGAGCTTGCTGTGAATCGGCCGGTAGCTTGCTGCGACGCCCAACCCGATCGCGTTATCGGTCGCCGATAACGGCCAGATCGAGTTCCAGCTCTTTTTCACTCGCGCCTGAGTTCTCGCGCCAGGTTCGATCGGCGACCGAGGCCAGCGCCTCGATCAGCCCCGCGTCGGTGTTGAGCGACTCTATCCGCGCGAAGCGCAACCCAGCCTCCTCTGCCTGCGCTCGCGCGGCGATGTCCACGTCGTACAGGATCTCGAGGTGATCGGCCAGGAACTGGATCGGCGCGACCAGCACGGAGCGGTGACCGGCGGCAGCGAGTTCCGGCATCAACTCGGCGAAGTCCGGCTTCATCCACTCGCCCGGTTCGTGGCCCGCGCTCTGCCAGCAGAATGTCCAGCGCTCCCGGCCAAAGTCCGCGCGTTGGGCGACCGCGTGCGCAGTCGTCTCTAGCTGGGCGAGGTAGCTGGGTTCCTGCTCGGCGACGCGTCGGGGCAGCGAGTGGGCGGTGAGCAGCAGCGGAACGTCCCTCTGCTCGGCAGGCGGAAAGTGGGCCAGGGCACGCTGGATGCGCCCGGCGAGCGCGCCGATGAATGCCGACTCCGTGTGCCACGCTCCAGCAAGGGCGACCACCAGACGCTCGTCGCCCAGTTCGTCCCGGGCCACCTCCAATGCTCGCCCGTAGCCGCTCATCAGCAGCGGCGAAAACTGGGGTGACATGGCGATGCCCACCACGAGTCGAACGCCAGCCGCCCGCAGCTCGCCCATCTGGCCAGCGATCGTCGGCTCTGAGAAACGCATTGCCGCACGGACAAGTGCGCGGCCACGGAGACGATCCTCGAGCGTCGCAGCCTGTGCCCGGGTGATGTCGATCAGCGGAGAGCCACCGATCAGCGCGTAGCGTCGCCGGAACTCGGCCACTACGTCTGGGCCGGCCTCGCGTCCGCCGCGAACCGCTGACACGTAGCGCGGTACATCATCGAGCGAGGACGGCGAACCGTAGGTCATCAGCAGCACGCCGAAGGGCTCGGCAGGCGTGCTCATCGAGCGCTTTCGTGTCGAACGAACTCGACCAGTTGACGCAGGATCCCCGGATCGCTCTGCGGGAGCACGCCGTGGCCCAGGTTAAAAATGTGGCCGGCCCGGCCACCGGCGCGGGCTAACACGTCGCGAGCGCCCTCCGCGGTGGCATCCCACCCGGCCAGCAAGCGCGTGGCATCGAGGTTGCCCTGCACGCCCCGGTCATAGCCAACCCGCCCCCAGGCGACATCGAGGGACTGGTGCGCGTCGATGCTCATGACGTCGCCACCGGCCTGGGCCATCAGCTCGAGCAGGGCCGCCGTGCCCGCGCCGAAATGGATGGTCGGCACGTCGCGCAGCGCCCCGAAGATTCGGGCGACGTGCGGTTGGACGTACGACGCGTAGTCGGCTGGAGCGAGCGCCCCGACCCAGGAATCGAAGACCTGCACGACCTGAGCACCGGCATCGACCTGCGCGCGGAGGTAGCGGATGACGACCTCGGTCAGCCGTTCCATCAGCCGAGCCCAGGCCTCCGGTTCGCGATACATGAACGACTTGGCCAGCGCGTAGTCGCGCGACGGGCGGCCCTCGATCAGGTAGCAGGCCAGGGTGAAGGGCGCCCCGGAGAAGCCGATCAGGGCCTTCCGTCCAGCCAGCTGGGAATGCACCAGCCGGATGGCCTCGAGCACGAACCCGAGTTCGGCTTCCGGATCGAACAGCCTCAGGCGGTCGACGTCGGCAGGCGTGCGGATCGGGTTGTGGATGATCGGCCCTATATCGGGCTGGATCTCGAGCTCGACGCCCATCGGCTCGAGCGGCAGCATGATGTCGGCGAACAGCACCGCCGCGTCGACATCGAAGGCGTCGATCGGCATCAATGTCACCTGGGCGCACAGCTCGGGGGTCTTGGCCAGGGTCAGGATGTCGTACCGCTCCCGCAGCGCGCGGTAATCGGCGAGGCACCGGCCCGCCTGGCGCATGAACCAGACCGGCGTGGCGTCGACGGCCTCACGCCGGGTGGCGGCCAGCATCCGCTGCTCGCCGGTCATGGAAGTAGCGGCGACTGCTTCAGTCAACGACGAACGCCTCACCGTGCTCCCGCATGTCAGCCATGCGGGCTTCCGCGAATGCCTCCCGGGCTGCGGCGAACGTCTGGGTGAGCTCGAGCTCGCCGTGGGCGGCTGAGACAAACCACGCCTCCTGCTGGGACGGCGGCAGCATCACGCCGCGGTTCAGCATCCCGTGGAAGAAGGCGCCAAACGTCGCGTCCGTGGAGAAGAACGCCGTGAGCAATGAGCCCACTCGCGCGACGCGGACATTGACGACCTCGGCGGACTCAACAAGCCCGCGCTGCAGCTCCGCGCCGTACGCCTCGAGCCGGTCGTATACGTCGTCGGTAAGCGCGCGCAGCGTGGCAAGGCCGGCGGCCATCGCCACCGGATTGCCCGACAGCGTGCCAGCCTGGTAGACGGGCCCATCCGGCGCAATCAGCGCCATCACGTCGACGCGCCCGCCGTACGCGCCCACCGGCAGGCCGCCGCCGATGATCTTGCCCAGCACCGTCAGATCGGGCTGCACGCCGTAGAGCGCCTGCGCGCCACCGCGATGAACGCGGAAACCGGTGATTACCTCGTCGAAGACGAGCAGCGCGCCGGCGTCCGCCGTGAGACGCCGCAGGCCTTCGAGATAACCGTCAGCGGGCGGGACGACGCCCATGTTCGCCGCGACCGGCTCGACGATCAGCGCGGCGACCTCCGCGCGGTGCTCGGAGAGCAGCCGTTCTACGGCGAGCAGGTCGTTGTAAGGCGCGACGAGCGTGTCAGCGGCCGTGGCGGCTGTCACGCCCGCCGAGGTGGGCTGTCCGATGCCCGCGGCGCCCGAACCGGCGCGCACGAGCAGCGCATCGGCATGTCCGTGGTAGCCACCGGCAAGCTTGATCACCTTGGGTCGGCCGGTGAAGCCACGCGCAACACGCAGCGCGCTCATCGCCGCTTCAGTGCCCGAGCTGACGAAACGCAGCCGTTCGATCGACGGCATCGCGTCGGTGATCTCCTCCGCAAGCTCGACTTCCAGCGGGCTGGGCGCGCCGTAGGACGTTCCCCGCGCGGCAGCCGCCTGGACAGCAGCCACGACGTCCGGATGCGCGTGGCCGAGGATCATCGGCCCCCACGAGCCGACATAGTCGACGTATTCGTTGCCGTCGACGTCCCACAGCCGGGATCCGGCCGCGCGCTCGATCACGCGCGGCGTACCGCCGACCGCATGGAAGGCACGCACGGGCGAGTTGACGCCGCCGGGAAAGAGTCTTGCAGCGCGCGTCATCCATTCCGCGGAGCGAGTGGTAGCGACCTCGGTCGACTCGGTCACGCGCGGCGGCCGTCGAGCATGGCCAGCACCTCGCCGATCGGACGATGGACGCCGGTGATGATCGGTGTGTCACGCACGGTGGATCGGCGGCTCTGGGTCTCGCGCAGCTCGCGCACCAGGTCCTGGAACGCGACGAGATCGTCCGTCTCGTAGGCGACGATGAACTCCTGGTCGTCGAGGCCGAACGAGTAGGCCAGCAGTTGCCGCACCTGCTGGTAGCGGTGGCCGACCTTCATGTGGCCGCGCATGATCTCCTGCCGCTCCGCCTGCGGCGTCAGGTACCACTCGGTCGATTTCACGAAGGGGTAGACGATGAGGTAGCGCGAGCGCTCGCCCTCAAAAAGGCTCTGCTCCTGGGATGTCGGCCGTTTGACGTACTGCGACGGCCGCGTCAGGCCGACCATCGTGATGGCCGCGCTGAGCCAGCGGCCGATGCCCGAGGCAATCAGGTCGGCAGCCGTCTCTTCGACGTCCTCGAGGCGCTCCGCGATCCGCCACAGGAGCACGTCACCCTCGGCGCGCAGGCCGATCGTCGAGTACGCATGCTGAATCAGGCGGCGCTCGGTGCGCGCGACGGCGGCGCAGAACTCCTCGACGTCGGCCTGCCGGTCGGCGGCGGCGCGGCGCCGCCACGCGGGGTCGAGCCGAAGCAGCCAGGCATGGACGTAGCGCTCCTCGCTCACGCTCCTGCTTCCTCGCGCAGCCACGCGGCGACGTTGGCCGCGGCGTAGGTGACCGCGATGCCCGCGCCGGCGCGCACGATCCCGGTGAGCGTCTCGAGCGTCGCTCGACGCCGGTCCAGCCAGCCACGCTCGGCGGCAGCGGCGATCATCGCGTACTCGCCCGACACCTGGTAGGCCGCCAGCGGTACGTCCCAGCGGGCATGCGCTTCGGCAATCAAGTCGAGCTGCGGCAGCGCCGGCTTGACCATCACGATGTCTGCGCCCTCGTCGACGTCCAGTGCAATCTCGCGCATCGCCTCACGCCGGTTGGCCGGATCCATCTGGTAGCTGCGCCGGTCGCCGAACGCGGGTGCGCTGCCGGCAGCCTCGCGGAACGGGCCGTAGAAGGCGGAGGCGGCCTTCGCCGCATAGGCCATCAGCACGGTGTCGACCAGGCCGACAGCGTCGAGCGCGGAGCGCATGGCGGCGACCTGTCCGTCCATCATCGCGCTCGGTGCGACGACGTCGGCACCCGCGCGGGCCTGTGCAACCGCCGTCTGCGCGAGCGACACCAACGTTCGATCGTTGTCTACCAATCCATCGGGCAGCAGCGGCCCGCAGTGCCCGTGGGACGTGTACTCGCACAAACACGTGTCGGCGATGAGCACGAGCGGGAGGCGTGCGTCGCGCAGCCGCCGCAGTGCGTGCTGGACAACGCCGTCCTCGATCCACGCGCCGCTGCCCACGTCGTCCTTGTCTGCCGGCAGGCCGAAGAGGATCACGCCACCCAGGCCCAACTCGGCGTATCGCTCGGCGTCGCGGACCGCTTCATCGGGCGAGACATGGTCCACGCCTGGCAGCGAGGTGATCGGTTGTCGCAAGCCGCTGCCCGGCCGCACGAACATCGGCATGATGAGCATCTCTGGATGAAGGCGCGTCTCGCGGACGAGGTTGCGTAGCGCCGGCGTGCGCCGGAGCCGACGTGGTCGCTCTCGCAGGGCGTTGGCCGGCCCATCGGCGGCAGCCGGCGGACCCACACGCGTGCCCGTTTCGAGCGTTGTCACGTCGCGACTCCTGCGCTTTCCTCGGGTGGCTTCCGTCGGTGCAGCGTCTCGGCGGTGAGTTCGGCGAGCGCGGACGCTTCCCGCGTCGATGACTCTCTGATAACGGCGAAGCCTGCTGCACGCGCGCCGGCTGCCGTGCGCGGGCCGATGCAGATCGCCGGCACGGCAAGGATGGCCGACCGCTCGTCGTCGGTTGCCAGGCTGAGAAGTCCGCGGACGGCCGACGGGCTGGCGAATATGACTGCGTCGACCGTGCCGTCGGCGAAGGCGCCGGCCAGCGGTGCGCGCGAGGACGCGGGGGCTTCCCGCGTCACATAGGCGACGACCTCGTTGACCTCGGCACCGCGACTGCGAAGGCGCCCTGAAAGGACATCGTCGGCGAGCGCCCCACGCGCCAGGAGAATGCGCTGACCAGTTTCGACCGGCAGCTCATTGGCTATTCCGAGCGCGCTGGTTTCCACCGGCAGCCAGACGTCCGTTAAGCCCTCGGCTCGCAGCTCGCGCGCCGTGGCCACTCCAACCGCCGCCCAACGGGCGACTCTCGGTTTCGTCTTCAGCCGCATGGCCGCCCTGCTGATCGCCCGGGCGCCGTTCCTGCTCGTCACGACAACCCAGTCATAGCCGGCCAGATCACTCAGTTGTCTGTCCAGGTCACCGCCGGGGCCAACGGGCTCGATCTCAATCGCCGGCACGACCAGCGTTGCGATGCCGTGCTCGGCCAGCCTGGCGACGAGCTTCGGCGAATCCTCCTCCGGCCGCGTGAGGATGACTCGAGGTGCGCCGGGCAGCCGGGCGCGACGAGCGGTCAGGCGCGCGGCGAGCTCCTTGGCAAGAGCCGGACCGGCGTCTGCTGATCCACTGATCTGCTCCAGGCCGGTTGTGCGCCCGTCGAGCGTGGCGAAGCCTCCGAGCAGCGAGAGAAGATCGTCGGCGGCGAAGGCAAAGGCACCGATCGGTGCGCGGCATCCGCCGCCAGCAGCGCGCAGGAACGCGCGCTCGGCCTCGACCGCCCGCCGGGTCGGCAGATCGTCTATCGCCGCCACCACCTTGTGCAGCGCCGTATCAGCCGCCCGGATCTGGACACAGATCGCGCCCTGTCCGGGCGCGGGCGGGACGATCTCGACGGGCAGGATCTGGCTGATCCGATCCGTGCGTCCCAGGCGTATGAGGCCGGCGGCGGCGAGCACCAGGCCATCCACCTCGCCGGCATCTAAGCGGCGCAGCCGGGTGTCGACGTTGCCGTGGAGTGGTCTCACGTCCAGGTCGGGCCGGTGGGCGCGCAGGAAACCAGTTCGACGTGGACTGTCCGTGCCGATGACCGCCCCGGCAGCCAGGTCGTCGATCCCGCGCTCTTCGCCGACTGACGGCACGTCGGGCGGCGCTTCGGGCAGTACGAGCGCGTCCCGTGCCTCTTCGCGACGAAGGTACGCCGCGACCGTCAGTTGCGGGTCCTCATCAGTCGGTATGTCCTTGGCACTGTGGACCGCCACGTCGACGCGTCCCTCGATCAGTGCGCGCTCGATCGCCGTCACGAACGCGCCCTCGCCCCACGCCGTGTCCGGCTCGCGCTGGTCGCCCGCTGTCTGGACGACGACCACCTCGTGCGCGACGCCGCTCTGGGCGAGGGACTCAGCGACTATCGCGGCCTGCGCCAGAGCGAGTGCACTTCCGCGGGTGCCGATGCGAACAGGCGCGGAGGGGGAGCTCACAGCCTGAACAGCTCGCGCGCGGCGCGCGCGTGCCGTCCATCGCCGTCCTGGCTCAATCGCTCGAGCGGGTCGCGAAGCAGGCGCTGGGTCAGTTGGCGCACCATCCGCTCAACCTCCTCGCGCTGAACATCGTCGAGCGACGGAACGCGTTGCCAGAGCCGGTCGAGTTCGGCCACACCAACGGCTGAGGCCCTGCGCGAGAGCGCGTCGGCCGCCGCACGCTGCGCGTCGCTGGCGGCCCACCGCTCGAGTTCGGTCAGCGTCCCGTCGACCAGGGCTTCGAGGCGTTCGATCAGGGCCACTGATAGCCCGCTGTCGCCAGTTGCCACGCGCGCACCGACGTCCGCACCGGTCAGATCGTCGAGCGCCACCAACCGGGCACCGAGCGCCTGGGCTATCTCATCGTGCAGCGCGGGCGGGGCGGACAGGTCGACGACCCAGGCCGCCGAATCGATCAGACTGGCCCGAGTCTGATCAGACACAGGCCACGGGCCAGCGAGCGCGACGACGACGCCAGCCAGACCGGAGATGACTGATGGGCCCGGATCGAAGGGAACGCAGGACGCGCTCATCCGTTCCGCCATCGCCCGCGCCCGCTCCGGTGTTCGGCTGGCGATCAGAACCAGGCTGCCACGCCCGCGGAGGCTGGCAGCAGCTAGGCGGCCCATCTCGCCGGTACCCACCACGAGTACCGGAGCGGCCGGTGTCGCTTTCCGCCCGATGACGCGAATGAGCGCCTTCTCTGCGAGATTCGTCCGCCTGGCCGGCATCCAACTGCGCGCGCGCCGTCCGGCACGCAGCGCCAGGTCGAACATGCGATTGAGATCGGCCGGGAGCTCGCTCGCAGCGCGTGACTTGTGTACTGCCTGGCGCAACTGGTGGAGGACCTGATCTTCGGCCACGACCGCCGATTCGAGGCCAACAGCGACGCGCATGAGATGGCGGGCGACGGCCTCGCCCGAGCGCTTTTCCGCTCCCGCTCGACGAGATTCTATGGCCACCGGCGCCAAGGTGGCAGGGGACCCGTACAGCTCGACGCGGTGGCAAGTGACCAAGAGCACCGACCCCGCTGGCTGGCGGGCCGCCAAGAGGGCGGCCAGGCGCCCGCGCTCCGCTGCTGGCGACGATCGTGCATGGGCGAGCAGCGCGCACATCCCAGCCGTCAGCGCAGGCCCTCGCTTTCCGTCTCGAACCCGTGGTGCTCACCGACTCGTCCGACGCCGTGGCCGGTCATCGTGGCCATCAGCAGGCGGTCCATCGCCTTGTCGGCGCTTTCCATCAAGTCTGTCGTCGCGGCTGCATCCAGGCCGCGTCGTCCTGCGAGCAGGCCGAGCTCGTGCAGAAATGGCCGGCGAAACTGGAGGAAGCCCTCGACGGCCTGGCCCAGCGAGAGTCCGAGACTGGCTGCCATCCGGCCGTAGGTGGCCGATTCCTGGGACGCGCTCTGTAGGCTTGTACGCGCGAGGTCAGGGTGGCCGGCATCCAGATGCGTCACGAGCGACTCGGCCAGCTGGCGACCGTGGGTGCGGAACCATCCGCGCTGTTCGTCGGTCAGCCCGCCCAGCCAGGGCATGAGTTGTGCTGCCGAGCGCGCTTCCTGGCGGTAGGCGCGCGCCAGGCGCGATGGCGTAAGGCCCGATCGAGCGAGTGACGGCCGGATCACGCGGTCGGCCGGCAATAGGCGCTCCAGTGCCGCCCGGCGGTAACGTCGGTGCCCTCCAGGTGTCGTGAATGCGCCGATTCGACCCGAATCGCTCCACCGTCTGAGGGTGCCCGGCGCGACGCCGAGCAGTCGGCTCGCGTCGCCTAAACCCATCCAGACAGAGCCCGTCGGGGGTCTCTTAAACCTAACCAAAGCTACGCAAGGCTAGCAGAACATAATCGTCCGAAGTCAGCCAAGTCAGGTTCGGCTAGTCGAAGTCGAAGATTCCGCGGCCGGCCGAGAACTGGAGCACCAGGCCGCAGGTCCGGCAGACCATCATCACGATCTTGTGGCTCGTGAATCCCCACCGAGAGTCGATGCGGCCTGCTCGCGGTCGAAATCAACGCCGCCGCAAATCGGACAGCGCAACTGACGCCTCGCGGTTTCCTCTACCTGTTCCCAGGTCACTCGTCAACTTCCTCCGAACTCAGTGGATCTGGCCGTGGCCCGGTTCGCTGCCGCGCTCTCGCAGGAAGCGTTCGATCTCGCTGATGAGCTCGTCACCTGCCGGCAGCCGCGCCTCGTCGACCATCTCTTCCAACCGCCCGACGTAGGCGCGCGTCTTGTCGTCGACCGACGTTGCGGTGTCCAAGCGTGTTCTGAGCAGCTCGGCCTCGGCACGCAGGGAGTCGACCGGGATCTCGACGTCAAGGTGACGCGCCACTGCCTCGATCAGAGCGATCGCCGCGGGTGCGTACTCGCCGCTGATGTAGTGCGGGATCTGAGCGAAGTAGCCCAGCGCCGGGATACCCGCCTCGGCCACGGCGATGTCGAACACCGAAATGGCGGCCGATGGAACGCGGAGCAGGCCCTGCGGACCGGGTGCGACATCGCCGCGCAGCAGCCCGGGAACTGATTCCGTGCCCAGGACGGGCACCGGTCGGGTGTGCGGAACGGCGGCCGGGATGGCGCCGAGCGAGATCCACTGCTCAACCTCGAGCTGGCGCGCCAGCGATGCGAGATCCTCGGCCAGCTCGCGCCAGCGAAAGTCGGGTTCCGGCCCGGTCAGGACGAGGATGTCGCGCTCACCGATGCGCGTCCGACGCAGTGTCAGGTCGGGCCACGCGAGGTTGGCCGGGCGGCCATCGAGGATCTCAAGAGTCGGGCGGCGAGCGCGGTAGTCGTACATGACGTCCGACTCGAAGGAAGCCACCTCTGGCGCGTCCTCGTCGGCGAACGCCTTCGCCGCAGTAGTTGAGGCCGCGCCCGCGTCCACCCAGGCGTCCAGGGCTACGACAACAGTCGGCGCGACCAGATCATCGGTGTTCTTGAGTCGAACGAGGCTCACCAGACCGCTGACGATACATTGGGTCGTGATGGAACTCGGCGTTTACACGTTCGGCGAGGTCACGTTCGACCCGGAGACAGGCCGACAGCTCAACGCGCAGGAGCGGTTGCGCGACCTGCTCGAGGAGATCGAGCTGGCCGACCAGGTCGGGCTTGACGTTTTCGGCGTCGGCGAGCATCACCGCCCCGACTACGCGGTCAGTGCGCCGGGCACCTTCCTGGCCGCGGCCGCCGTCCGGACGACGCGCATCCGGCTGACGAGCGCCGTCAACGTGCTCAGTTCGGACGACCCCATCCGGGTTTTCCAGCAGTTCGCGACCGTCGACCTCCTGTCGAACGGCCGTGCCGAGATCATGGCCGGACGCGGCTCGTTCATCGAGTCGTTCCCGCTCTTCGGCTACGACCTGAAGGACTACGACACGCTGTTCGAGGAGAAGCTCCTGCTACTGCTCGAGATCAGGAAGTCGGAGAAAGTCACCTGGCCGGGCGGCAAGCACACGGCGCCGATCGACAACCGCGGTGTCTACCCGCGGCCCGTGCAGGATCCGCTGCCGGTTTGGGTGGCAGTCGGCGGGACACCCGAATCAGCGGCACGTGCCGGCCTGCTCGGCTTGCCCATGGCGCTGGCCATCATCGGCGGCCAGCCCGCACGCTTCGCGCCGTTCGCCGAAATCCATCGACAGGCACTCGAACAGGGCGGCCACGGACCGCAGCCGCTGAGCATCAACTCGCACGGTCTGATCGCGGACGACTCCCAGACCGCGGCGGAAATCGCGTTCCCACCGATGAAAGCGACCATGGATCGCATTGGCCGCGAACGTGGCTGGCTGCCCATGTCGCGTGATCAGTTCGAGGCTGCGCGCCGGCTCGAAGGCTCGAATTTCGTCGGTAGCCCCCAGGAGGTCGTGGACAAGATCCTCTACCAGCACGAGATCTTCCACCACGATCGCTTCCTCATCCAGTTCACGATCGGACCGTTGCCGCACAAGGCCGTGATGCGCTCGATCGAGCTGTATGGCACGGAGGTCGCGCCGCAGGTACGCGCAGCCCTGGGAACCCAGGCGACGGCGGCCGCTGCGAGTTGACCGCGGAAATCGCAAACCGCCACTGGTTCGAGTCCTACAAAGTGTTCGTGGGCGACATCGGTGGCGAGTTCCGGAACTACGGAGTGGTCGGTGCGTTTCTGGGTGGCATCCCGTTGCCGTTCGCCAACGGCTGCCTCGTGCTTCGCCCCGCCGCGCCTGCCGATCTGGATGAGGCGCTGACCTGGGTCGGCGCCGCGAACGTGCCTTTCACCGCGCGGCTGTTGGAGTCACTGGTGGCCGATGTCGCGCCAGTCCTGGTGGATCACGGACTGGTGCGTGACGAGCCGATGCCGGGCATGGTCCTCAAGCCGATTCCCGCGACCCCCGACCCCGCGCCCGGTATCGAGGTCGAGGCGGTCGATGACGACTCGTACGCAAACTTCGTCGAGGTGCTGATCGCCACCGGTCTCCCAGAAGAGTGGGCGGAGCGCACCTTTGGGTCCCACCTGCTGGAGGCGGAGCATCTCGTTTTCTTCCTCGCCAGGCTCGATGGCCGCCCGGTCGGCACCTCACTCGCCGTGCGGACCGGCGACATCGGCGGGATCTATACCGTGGGCACGGTTGAAGATGCACGCCGGCGGGGAGTGGGTACCGCCGTCACGTGGGCGGCGGTTGAGCAGATCCGCGACTGGGGCTGCACAGCGGCCGTGCTCCAGTCATCGGCGATGGGCTACCCGATGTACCGAGCCATGGGCTTCGAGGAAGTCGTCCGATACGCTCGCTTCAAGCCCGCGCCGACAGAGCCGGCATTGGCGAAGCCGCCTACGGCCTGAAGTCGCTCAGCGGCTCGTACCAGAGCATTCCGCGCCGTGATGCCTCGCCAGCGATGATGGCGTCGTACGAAGCGACGAGGGCGTCATGGCCGGCGGCCAGCACGTAGGTGGTGCCGCCAGCTGACCGCGCATCCTGCGGCAGGTCGGCGCCGCGCTTCCATTCGCTGCCATCGCGGGACACCCACGTCCCGCCGCTGCCCGGCACCGGTGAGCATGTCTCGGACGGGACGCCCAGGTCTGGTGTTTCCGGTTGGCCTGGCGACGTGTCGGGCTCGCCGGTCGGCAACACCTGGATGCTCGGCCGCGGCACACCACCCGAGTTGCACTCCATCGCAGTCGCGCCGTCGTTGCGAACGCCCGTCACGAGGAAGCCATTCGGCAGGGGGAAGAGTTGCGAGTTGACAGAGCCGCTGCTGAACTCCGTCGTTGCCGAGGTCCAGGTCTGGCCGTCGGTGGAGGTTAGGGCAACGTTCTGGCCAATCGCCTCGTAACGGCCTCCGCTCGTGGTCAGAGCGGTCAGGGAGTTAGTCACAAATCGCCGTGTCTCGGCTTCGTCCGGGAGGCAAAGCGAACCGAGACTCGGGCGGCCCGGGTCGACAAGGCTCGAGCTCAATGTCATCTCCCAGGACCGCGCCGGCTGCGACCCGTGCTGCCTTGGGGACGCCCACATAGAGCGTGCCCTTGAATGGGAAGGTCGCGGTCATGAAGTCGACACGGTTGAGCCAGCCGAACGCGCGCTTCTGCTTCAGACCACCAAGTGCCGGGATGACCTCGGCCGGCACCAGGGCGACGGTCGCCCCAGCCCCGCGCGCCTGCTCGATCGTCGATCTAAACCTGACTTTCTCGGCCACGCGGGTATGATGAAGCCTCGCCGCGCAGCGCGGTGGCCGCCGTGTGATCGACCGTCTTCTCGATAGATCGTGCGACAGTGGCCCTACACGTTCGAGAAGACATCGGAGGTACCCACGTGGGGACCGGAACCATCAAGAAGGTCGTCGCCGAACGCGGCTTCGGCTTCATCACGTCGTCAGATGAGAAGGACTACTTCTTCCACCGCAGCTCGCTCGATTCCACGCTGGATTTCGATCGGCTGGTTGGTGGCGAGAAGGTCGAGTTCGAGATCGAACAGAGCCCGAAGGGGCCGCGCGCAGCCCGAGTTCGCGCGACCGAATAGACGGTAGCAACTCGAGACGAGAAACCGCCCGTAGCAATACGGGCGGCTTTTTCTTTGGCCAAGGCGGCGAAAGGCGCGACCCAGGCGCGGGGACCTGAGCTCTGGGCTCGTCAGCGCGGCGCAACATGACCGTTTGCCCGCGCGGTTTAGCGCGGGCGCTCGTTCCGTTCCGCAGCCTCAGCGGCCTGGTCGATGCGCCGAGCGCGCGTTTCTGGTCGCTTGGCCAACGCGATCGCTGAGAGCACGAGGCGTTTGACGCCGTTCGGCCACGCATCCCAGTTCGCGCGCGCGTTCGGCCGTGAGTCGAGGGCCTCCCCGAGCTCAGCCGGGAGCTCCAGCCGATCAACGGAGTCGAAGACGCTCCAACTGCCATCTGCCTTCGCCCGCTCGATCACGGCGAGACCTGCCCGGGTCATGAGCCCCGCCGCCGTCATCCGTTCGATCCGCCGCTTGTTGTAGCGCGACCACGGACTGCCCGCGCGGCGCGGGGCGAAGTAGAGCTTCGAGCGCTGCTCATCGACGGTGCCGGCCTGGCCGTCGATCCAGCCGAAGCAGAGTGCTTCTTGGATCGACGCTTCGTAGTCGATCTGCGCCAGGCCGGAGTTCGGCCGGCCGGTAACCAGCCAGGCGCCGTCAGAGGTCGCGTGGTTCTTCGCGAGCCACTCGCGCCATGCTTCGCGATCCACCGGCTCCACCTCCGGCGCGTTCTGCAAGCTTCACCCGGCCGTGTCAGCCGTCAAATCCGGCCGCGCCAGACCCCGACCGCCTCGAACTGCATCGGCACGTCGACCAGGATCAGCTCGCTGGGCTGCTCCGCGATGATGGCGATCCGCTCCTCGTCGGTGATCTTGGCCGCGTCAGCGGTGCCCAGCGCGGAGTCCGCCACGCGCACAGCCCCGTCGATCACGTACAGGTACGCGCCCCGGCCGATCCCGAGCGGGTGCACGACCTCCACCTCTGGCTCCAGGCGCGCCACGTACACAGAAGCATCCTGGTGGACCTCCACGACCTCGCCCCCATCTGGTCCGATGACCTTGAGCAGCTTGTTCGTCCTGTCGGCCGCGGTGAACTGCCGCTGCTCGACGGCGGGCGGCAAATCTGGCGTGTCCGGCAGGATCCAGATCTGGATGAAGCGCATCGGCTCGGTCTGCGACGCGTTGCGCTCGGAGTGGAGCGCCCCCGAGCCGAGCGTCATGCGCTGCACGGACCCGGCCGGCAGCGGGCCAAACGGTCCGCCCACGTTGTCCTCATGGCCGAACAGTCCCTCGACAACATACGTCAGCCCCTCGACATCGCGGTGCGGATGGAGCGGCCATACGGCGCCGGGGATCAGACGATCGTCGTTGAAGACCCGCATCGTGCCGAAGCCGTCGTTTTCCGGGTCGCGGTACGAGTCGAACGAGAAGTGCCACCGCGCGTGGAACCAGCCGCCGTCCGTCTCGTAGATGTCTCGATCCCGCCTGATCTTGATCATTGGTGAAGACTATGCGCGTGCGCGCGCACATCGCCGCGAACGTCTGATCCGGCTCCCGCCGATACGATCCCCGAGATGAGCCACAGCGCCGACTACTGGCAGTCAATGAACAAGGGCGTGATCGCCGACTTCCGCGCGAACAGTGGGGTCGTCAAGAGCCGCAAGCACCCACTCATCCTGCTGACCACAACCGGAGCGCGATCCGGACGCAAGCACGTCACGCCGCTGAACTTCAGCCGAGACGGGGAGCGTGTGGTGGTCATCGCCTCGAAGGGTGGTTCGGCGACGCACCCGGACTGGTACCGCAACATCGCGGCGAACCCCGAGGTGCAGATCGAGGACGGTGCCGACACCTACCGTGCCCGCGCAACCGTCGCCAAGGAACCGGAGCGCACGCGCCTGTATGACGCCCAGGCCGCGCAGATGAACTTCTTCGACAGCTATCGCAAGCGCGTGACGGCGCGCGAGATCCCTGTCGTCATCTTCGAGCGGATCTCGTAGCTCTCCGACCAGTGGCGCTCCAGGTCACATGGCAGGAGGCGCTTGCGTGGCGGCTTGAGCGGCACCTGCTCAACCCAGTCGGCGCATCGTCGGTCGAGGATGTCGTTCGTCGCTTGTGCGGCGTGCAGGCACAGGTGGCGTCCTCGGCGGAGCTGGCAATCCGCGTCAGGCAGTCGAAATCGAAGGCGGGGGAGGTGGCCCGCGCCCTATCGGACGGTCGGCTCATCAAGACCTGGGCGATGCGCGTGACCCTGCACCTGCTCACCCCGGAGGAAGCCGGCAACTATCTATCGCTAATGGCAGCCGGTCGCTGGTGGGAGACACCTCGGTGGCAGCGCGTCTTCGGCGTGACGCCGCGACAGATGGATGAGCTTCGAGAGATCGTCGGTGAGATCCTGGGCGACCGTGCGCTCACGCGCGAAGAGCTGATCGCCGAGGTGACCCAGCGTTCCGGTTTCGAACACATCGGCGAGGCGCTCAAGTCCGGCTGGGGCGTCGTGTTGAAGCCACTGGCGTGGCAGGGCGATCTGGTGTTCGGGCCGAGCCGCGGAACGCGCGTCACATTCATGCGTCCCGAGGTGGCAAGCACCAGGTGGGCCGGCGTTCCTGAACCGGACGCCGCATGGCCCGCGGTCATCCTTGCCTATCTCGGCGCGCTTGGCCCCGCGACCATCGAAAACTTCTCGGCCTGGCTTTCACGCGGGACCATTTCCAAGCGCCAGCTGCGCTCCTGGTTCGCCGAGCTCGGCGATCGACTCACCGTGGTGGAAGTCGACGGAGAATCCCGATACATCCCGTCGGAGCACGTCGACGCGCTGGCTGCCACCAAGCGAGCGTCGACCGTCCGCCTGCTCGCCGGCTTTGACCAGTGGGTGCTCGGACCTGGGACGGACGATCCGAATATCGTTCCGACCGCCCACAGGCGCGCGGTCAGCATGCAAGCGGGCTGGATCGCGCCGGTTGTCGTGGTCGGCGGCATGGTCAGCGGAACGTGGGAGCTGAAGGGCGACCGTGTCGATGTGGCGTGGTTCACTGAGGCCGGTAAAGCGACGGAGAGGAAGTTGGAGGCCGAGGTGGCGCGGTTGTCGAAGATCGTCGGCCATGAGCTGAGCACGGACGTCGGGGATCGATGAACCCGTGAGCAAAGACCGATTCCCGCGCGAAGCATTCGGCGCCCTGATCCGCCGCCTCCCCAGCTACGGGCGCCTCGCATGGGCTCTCGCGAGAGACCCGCGACTCTCGCGGGCACGGCGAGCCGCGGTCCTGGCCGGCGCCGCTTACGTGCTGTCGCCAATAGACCTCGTGCCCGGGATCATCCCGGTCGTCGGCCAGCTCGACGACGTCCTGGTGGCGCTTGGCGCAATCAGCTTCGCCCTCAAAGGACTGAAACCCGAGCTCCGCACACAGGCGCTGACCGCCGCGAACCTGACCCAGGCCGATCTCGATGCGGATCTGCGCACGACCGGCGTGATCGCCGTCTGGTTGGGGCGGTCAGGTGTCCGCATCGGCGTCCGAGTCGGTCGAGGCGTCTTCGACGTCGGACGGCGGCTTATTCGTCGCTGATGAATCGGTAGTAGATGACACCGCCGATCTCAGGGTCGGCGCCGGTCTCCATCGGGATGAACATCGAAACCACGATCGCCGCGCGGCCGCCGAGCGCGACCTGACTGATCGTTGGATTGGTGAAGTTAAGGCTCCCCGCGTGGGTGCGCATGTCGAGCCGGAGCGACGATCCGATCTCCGAGTCGTAGAGGAATACACGGAACGTCTCCCAGTGGTCTGGCTCTGCCATGCCCTCGAAAAGCATGAAGTCGTGCCCGCGGAAGCTGAACGGCCCGTCCCGATCACCGATCCCACCGCGCACGCCGTGCGCCTCCATGGCGACGTCTAGGTGGGGTTGCGCGCTCGACGTCCAGGACGTCCAATCGGTTGTCCCGCGCGCTTGTCGGTCGACCTCGCAGCCGCGGAAGAAGTGAAACCCGACGTCGAGCGCGGTACTGCTCGCGCTGTAGAGACTCGGCGTCCCCTCGGCGCAGGTGGACAGCTGTCGTGGCGGCTCGAAGGTCTTCGTCGGCTGGTTGGACAGCAGGTCGGTGAGAGTCGGGAAGTAGGCGAACTTCATGTGGTTGTCCGGTTCCTGCTCCCAGCCCACCACGAAGCCGCCATCACTCGCCGCCCTGATTGTGGGCTGTGACGCCTGGCGCGCGAGCTCCACGCGCCACGTCCAGTGGAGCAGGTCAGCGGAGGTACCGACATGGACGCGGAACTCCTGCGTCAGTTCGTCCCAATAGCCGTAGACGGCGAGGAAGCCGTTGCCGTTTGGGGATTCAAGGATCTTGCCGCCCGAGATGCCGTGGCCGACATTGTCCTTCGGGTCGTACGCGTAACCGTCCGCGGCCGTAACGTCCTCGATGTAGCCCGTCAGCTTCCCCGCGCTGAGTCCAGCTCGCCGAATGTCCACCCCGGCCCGACTGGCGCCGGCCCACACCCAACAATCGCCGCGGCCGCCAGCAATAGGCACGCCCATGTAGCTTTTGAGCGATGCGTGTCCTGACCAGCGTTCCGATCAGCTACGCGGTCCATGGTGGCGCGACTACCCACGCGCCCATGATCGTCGCGAGCGTCGGTGGAGTCGAGCCGGCGCGGCTGGTGCTCGACACGGGCTCCGACGTCCACCTGCTCAACGAGGATCTGGCGGACGAGCTCGGTCTGAACAAGGAGCCGGGAGAGGAGGGGACCGATCACAGCGGCGCCACCATGCCCAGCTGGAGCGTTGGCTCCGTGCCCATGGACCTGGGCGGAGTCCACCTGACGCTCAGCGACGTTGTCGCTATCCCAGCGCCACCGCCCTATCCCGGCTGGGGCATCCGCGGGATCCTGAGCCCGCAGAACCTTCATCCGACCGCCTGGACGGTCATCGATCTCGCCCGGGATGAACTGCTACTTGTCGATGGCACCGATGACGAGCTGGCCGACTTCCTGCACGCCCGATCACCCGCGCTGACCCTTCTCACGCTGGCCCGTGATGCCGCGTTCCCAAGCGTTGTTGTGCCCGGCTCGATCGAGGGATTCGACCAGATCCCGACCTTGCTCAACACCGGCGGCAAACGGACCGAGTTCTCACGGGCGGCCGTGCCCGGGCTCGTGGTGCAAGGCACCGAGCGGCTCGGTGGAGGCGTTAGCGGGTCCGACTACACCGGTGGCTCTGTCGGCCCTCAGACGCTACTGGCTAAGGGCCGGCGGCTGCACATCCCTGCGCTCGCGATCCGTGAGCAGATGAACGACCCCCAGGGCATGGTGGGTATGGACGTCTTGCGCGGCACGGTGCTGGCCTGCGCGGCTGATCTCGCGCGACGCGTGTATTGGCGCGCATGACCGGCGGCTGGCGGCTCGTGCTGCGACCGTCGACTTCGTTGCCGCCGATGGCGTGGGTCCTCAGAGCGCGGCCACCCGTCGCCGAGCTCACCTTCGGGCAGTCTGTCCGGCCCAGCGATGCGGGCGTGTTCGAGGGGACGTGGGTCGGAGACGCCGGTGAGCTCGGACCACTCCGCTCGGCCACGACGTTTGGATCCGGCGTGCTGCTCGACGGCGAGGACGGCGAGGCGCTTCACATCATCCCGCCGGGTCACATGCTCGAAGGCGTCTATCTCCGCCGGCGCCGCGAAGAGCTGATCGCAGCCAACTCGCTGGTCGGCTTGATTGCAGCCGCAGGCCTGGACCTGGACCCGAACGTGTCATACCCGCCGTTGTTCAACGAGTCGGTCGACGGCGTGATGCACACGACGATCCCCACCACGACGGACCCGATCGAGGCACACTTCCACGACAACATGCGCCTGGACCTCGACGGCCGACTGACCGCGGTGTCCAAGCCGCGCGAGAAGCCGTTCGCCAACTTCGCCGACTACCGACGACGCCTGTACGACGCGCTGGCTTCGGCGCTGCCAACGCGCCGTCGTTCGAGCCGGCCGTCACCATCTCATCGGGTTACGACGGCGCCGCAGTTGCGGTGCTCGCATCTGAACTCGGCTGCCGACGGGCTGTGACCGTGCCTGATGGCAAACCGGTGCCGCGCAGCTCAAGCCTGAGCGACAGTGGCGAGGAGGTCGGCAAGCGACTCGGCCTGGAAGTGCGCGGCTATGAGCGCCTGGCCTATCTCCACCGCAACGACCTTCCGGAGGCGGAGTTCCTGGCGTCCGGCTTCAGCGGCGAGGAGGTGGTCATGTCAGAAATGGAGCGGGATCTCGGCGGCCATATGCTCGTCAGCGCCTTTTTCGGGGACGGGATGTGGTGGATGAACCGCCCGCCGCGTCCAATCCTGTGGCGATCGGACCAGTCGGGGTCTTCGCTGGGCGAGTGGCGGCTCCGCGCGGGATTCATCCACGTGCCCCTGCCGTGCTTCTCCGGCGAGCAATACCCGCTCACGCAGCGGATAAGCCGCTCACCCGAGATGCGGCCGTGGGTGCTGGGTCGTGCCTACGACAAGCCCATACCGCGACGCATCCTCGAGGAGGCGGGCGTGCCGCGCGGCGCGTTCGGCGAGGTCAAGCGCGCGATCAGCGCAACGATCCACGTCGATGGACCCGCCGCGCTCTCGCCGGCTTCGGCGGCGTCACTCGAGGCATTCGCCGCAGCCGAAGGCCGCGAGGTGCAATTCAGGCACCGGTCGTTTCCGACCTGGCAGCGCGCGCTGCTCAAGGCCAGCAGGAAGCTGGGCGTCGAATCGGTCGCTTCCCGGGTCGACCGCCACAAGGTCGCTCTGGGCGTGATGGAGCCATCGTTCGGCTCGTTGGTGTTCCGCTGGGCCGTCAGCGTCGTCCATCCGCGCTACCGGTAGCTATCGATCGATTTCAGTCGATCGTGATCACAACTTTGCCGCGTGTTTTCTCGGTCCCGGAGTAGGTGATCGCCTGGGCGATGTCGGTCAGCGGGTAGCTTCGATCGATCACTGGGGTGACCTTGCCCGCCTCGATCAGCTCCTTGAGGGTTGTCAGCTGGTCCTGATAGGGCCCGTAGGCGATGAAGAAGACCACGGGCTGCTTCAGGACGCTTTTCCGGACCTTGCCGCCGATCAACCGACCGAACACGCCGAACATGCCCTTGCCCGCGCCGACCATGACGATCCTTCCGTTGGGAGCCAGGCAGCGGTGCAACGCGCGGAACGAGTGATTGCCGCCGATGTCCACGATCAGGTCGTAGCGATAGCCACCCTTCGTGAAGTTTGTGCGGCTGTAGTCGACGACATGGTCGGCGCCGATCGATCGAACGAGGTCCACCTTGTCGCTGCTCGTGACCGCGGTCACTTCCGCCCCGAACGCCTTGGCGATCTGCACCGCGAACGTGCCCACGCCGCCGCCGGCGCCATTGATCAGCACCCGCTCCCCGGGCTGTACGTTCCCCTTTTCGCGCAGCGCCTGGAGGGCGGTGACGCCGGCAATCGGAACCGTGGCGGCGTGCTCCATGCTGAGATTCGCCGGCTTCCGGACGAAGTGTTGGCCGCTGACGTACTCGGCGAACGCGCCGCTCCGGATGCCGAAGACCTCGTCGCCGACCTTGAGCTCGGTGGCGCCAGGTCCGACCTTCTCAACGACACCTGCCGCGTCGCCGCCCAGCAGTCGATCCTTCGGCCGGCGATAGCCCGCGACCAACCTGATGAAAGCGGGGGACGCGTAGACCCGCCGCCAGTCGCCAGAGTTAAGGGACGTCGCCGAGACCCGCACGAGGACCTGGTTCTCGCCGACCTGCGGCTTGTCGACGTCGTCGCGTAGTTCGAGGACGTCCTCCGGCTTGCCGTAGCGGTGCTGAACGATTGCGCGCATCTCTCCCCATCCTCTTCTCGTACACTGTAAGGTAACGACGGCACGTTAAGCCGTACAGCGTAAGGTTGTCAAGTCCACCGATGAAGACCGTCCAGGCAAACCCGGAATCCGAGCCGCGCTCGCCGCTCAGTAGAGAGCGCGTGCTTGGCGCCGCCATCGAGTTGGCGGATGCATCTGGCATCGACTCCCTGAGCATGCGCAAGCTCGCCCAGAAGCTCGGCGTCGAAGCGATGTCGCTGTACCACTACTTCGCCCGCAAGGACGAGTTGCTCGACGCGATGCTCGACGTCGTCTTCAGCGAGATGGAGCTGCCATCGACCGGACCCGACTGGCGATCCGACATGCGCACCTGCGCGATCTCCGCCAAAGACGTGCTCTTGCGCCACTCGTGGGCTGCCCAGTTGCTGGGCTCGCCCACGAATTCCACTCCTGCGCGTTTTGTTTGGATGAATGCAGTCCTCGGCCGCCTTCGCGGGGCCGGGTTCTCGCGGAACATGACCCACCATGCCTATCACGCGCTCGACAGCCATATCGAGGGCTTCGTCCTATGGGTGCTGCCCTACATCGCGATCGAGCGGGAGCGGCCGGAATTCGCCGAGCAGTTCCTGGAGAACTTCCCGTATGCCGAGTTGCCGCATCTGGCCGAGCACATCCAGGAGCACGTGGAAGACGCCGCGGGCGACACCAGCGAGTTCGACTTCGGGCTTGACCTGATCCTGGACGGCCTGGAGAAGCTCCGAGGCGACGCGTAACGAGTTTGTGGCGTGATCGCGCTCGCGTGCCATAGCGGACGCACTGGGCGCGGCCCCACAGTCGGGATATGTTGAGCTTTCTGTTCCGGCTGTGGGCGATTCGTCGCCTGTGGCAGATGATCCGCGGCACCCGCCGAACACCCACAACGAGCCGTCGCTAAGGCCGCGACTAGGCTTTTTGCCCCTTTTGGGGTATGATCACAACTCCTCCGCGTTGTGTGGTGGCTCCGTGTGATCCTTCTTCTCGAACAGATCGTGCGTAAGTGTTTGTCGTTCGAGAAACTGTTTGGAGGGTCACTGTGACCGCAGGTACCATCAAGAAGGTCGTTTCCGAGCGCGGATTCGGCTTCATTTCAACCGCGGACGAGAAGGACTACTTCTTCCACCGCAACGCGCTTGATTCCTCGCTCGACTTCGACCGTCTGGTCGGGGGCGAGAAGGTAGAGTTCGAGATTGAGCAGAGCCCCAAGGGCCCGCGCGCAAGCCGAGTTCAGAGCGCCTAAGACCTAACCGGTCAAGGAAGCCCCCCCCCCCCCCCAATGCGGGCGGCTTTTTCATTTCCCGGCGCAGCGCAGTGCGTAGCCGGTCACTCGCGGGTCGTAGACTGAATCGATGCCTGAAGAGATTCGCCCCGAGTCGCCGTTCGGACTCCGCGGTGACCACGAGAACATCTGGCATATCGCGGCGGCCGAACGCTGGAGCGACGGCAAGCTGATCGGGCACCAGACCTTCTGTGGGCGTAACTACGCCGACGGCGAGGCGCGGCCGGATGTGGCCGATCTAACGGAGGTTTGCTCGGACTGCACCGCCCAGGTCGCCAAGCGCCACTGACGCAGCCCTAGAAGGCGGTCGATCGGGACTCGTAGACTCGCCGGGTGTCCGATGAGTTGCGCCCAAGTGGAGAACGGCGGGTTGTTTCGGCGCTGATCGCAGACGTTGTCGGCTCAACCGCGATCGGCGAGCGCCTCGGACCCGAGCGCTCCAAGTTCTTCTTCGACGAGATCGTGCGGCTCATGCGCTCAGAGGTCGAACGTTTCGGCGGCACGGTGGCTCAGCTGACCGGCGACGGGTTACTGGCGTTTTTCGGAGCGCCGATCGCCCACGAGGACGATTCCGCCCGCGCTGTCCGAGCGGCGCTTGCGCTCCACGAGTCGATCGCCCGATACGGGGCGGAAGTGGCCATCGGCTACGGCATCGACCTCGCCGCGCGGGTAGCAGTGAACACCGGACCGGTCGTGGTACCGGAACGCGACACCTCGCCGGATGCCCTCTACAACGCGCTTGGCGACACGGTCAACGTCGCGGCGCGCCTCCAGGCACTCGGGAGTCTCGTGGTCGGGCCGGCCACCGCACAGCAGATCGGGGACTCATTCGAGCTCGTGGAGCTTGGCGAAGTCGAGCTGAAGGGCAAGACCCAGCTGGTCCGGGCCTTCCGGGTCGTTGGCCTGCGCGACACACCGCAGGAGTCCATCGAAACACCGTTCGTTGGTCGCAACGCGGAGCTAGCCGCACTAAACGAGGTGTTCACCGGGCTTGTCGCGGGAAGAGGCGCGATCGTCTCGATCACCGGCGAGCCGGGTATCGGCAAGTCCCGCCTGGTCGCCGAGATACATGAGCGCTTCGCTGGATCTGTCCGTTTTCTGACCGGCCATGGCGCTGCGTATGCAGAGTCGATTCCCTACTGGCCGGTGCGCGAGCTCCTCCGCGACTGGCTTGGGCTGGGGGCATCCGACTCGGATGCGCGGGTCCGCCTCGAGCTTCACGCAGCACTCGCGCGCGATCTGCCCGACGGCGCGGATGAGGCGTATCCATTTCTCGTTTCCTTGCTGGGCCTGGCGTTGGAGCCGCAACAGGAACAACGCCTGCGCGACTTCGCACGCGACACCGTCCAACGGCAGACCTTCGATTGGCTGTACCAACTCGTGCACGCACTCGGGCAGGAGCGCCCGCTCTGTCTCGTGCTCGAGGACCTCCATGGGTCCGATGAGGCGTCGCTTTCGTTGCTGGAGGAGTTGCTTCCGGCAGCCGAGCAAGCCGCAATCTGTTTCCTGCTGGTCCATCGAAACGACCCCGATCACCGCGCGTGGCAGCTCATCGACCGTGCCCGCAGGCGCTTCCGGCGCTTGTTCGTCGATATAGATCTGGAACCGCTCACGGACGTCGACGTTCGGGCACTCGCAGAAGCGAACGCCGGCGAAGTCTTGCCGGAGGAGCTCGCGCAACTGCTCACCGAGCGCGCCGGCGGCAACCCTTACTTCGTGGGCGAGGCCATCCGGGACCTGCGCGAGCGCAACGAGCTCGGGCAGGACGACACACACGGCGCATCCACCCGGGACGCGTTCCCAACCGCGCTCCAGGGCGCGCTCCAGGCACGACTCGACCGCCTCGACCCCGACGCACGCGACTTGATTTCGACCGCCGCCGTGATCGGCCGCACGTTCAGCCTCCCGCTGCTCGAACGCCTCCTCCCGCGCGCCCGACTACTTCCGATCCTGTCTGAGTTGCAGTGGCTCCAGCTGCTTGTCGAGGAGCGCCGGATCCCGGCGCCGGAGTTCCGCTTCCGGCACGGGCTCGTGCAGGAGGTTGCCTACGCGGCGCTCGTCGAGACTCGCCGGCGCGAGCTCCACCTGCGCGTGGGCGAGGCCCTCCTGGACCTTCATCGCGACTCGCCTGCGGGGGTGTGCGGGCTGCTCGCACATCATTTCGCGGAGGCGGATGAGCCCGTGCGCGCCGCGGAGTTCCTGCTCAGAGCCGGGGACGCAGCCCGTGCCATCTACGCGGACGATGAGGCGATTGGCCTATATCGCCGTGCCCTTGGCTTCATGGAGCGGACCGGCGACGACGCGCGTGCCCGCAAGACTCTGTTCAAGATGGCGCTCACCTATCACCTTGCATTCGATTATCCGGCCGCTAACGAGGCTTTCATTCAGGCCTGCGATCGAGTCGCACCGGCGGCGCTTCGACTTGAGCCGACCGAGGAGGTCACCTGGGCCATAACCGCGGCGTGGGATGGTGTGGTGGCGCCGGGCCAGAGCTATAGCCGGCCGGCGTTCGAGGTGACACGCAACCTGTTCCGTGGGCTCGTGGCGATCGGACCGGATTCCGAAATCGAACCCGATCTTGCCGAGCGGATCTCCGTCTCTGACGACGGGCGGACCTACCGATTCACTGTTCGCGGCGACGCATTCTGGAGTGACGGCGTACGGGTCACCGCGGACGATTTCGTGTTCACATTCGCCAAAATGGTTGAGGAAGACGCGGCCATGGCGTCCTGGTTGGACGGGGTGAGCGCGAGCGCCGCGGACGACCGGACGATCGTCATACAACTTCGTGACCCGCGCAACGAATTCCTGTATGCCCTGTCGCAGCCCGCGTTTTTTCCATGGCCTCGGCACGCATACCAAAGGCACGGACCAGGGTGGCATCGGTCTCTGCCGCTCGTCGGCAATGGTGCCTTTGTGCTAACAGAGCGTGGAGAGAGCCGCCTCCTGATGGTGGCCGCGTCGACCTGGCACGGAGCACGCGGAAACGTGGGCGAGCTGACGATCGAAATCGAGTCGTCACCGGTGCAAGCCAGAGAGAGATGGCGTCGCGGCGAATACGACGTCATGGACTTGATGCTGACGCTGCGCGCCGTCGCCGACGAGGAGACTGTCGTGCACGTCTCGCCAGGCGTCCAAACCTGGTATCTGGGTTTCAACGTCGCGCGCGCCCCATTTGATGATGCCCGGACTCGGGTCGCGGTCGCGCACGCGATCGACCGGACCGCGCCTGCCCGCCTGCTCCGCGGAACCGCCGTTCCGAGCGGAGGCATCATTCCGCCGACCATTCCGGGCCACTCGCACCGTGTAGCGCCGGAGTTTGATCCGGATCGTGCTCGCACTCTTCTGGGCGCGGCTGGCTACCCTGCGGGGCGCGGTGTTGGCGAGATAGTGCTTGCGTGCCTGAAGCTATGGGAAGGGGCCGCGTCGGATGTGGCCGCCCAGCTCGCGACTATCGGAATCCAGGTTCGGATTCTCGCCGTCGCTTCAGACCCCGAGCTCGAAATTGCAGCCAAGAGCGCCCAAATGACGCTCTGGGGTTTTGGCGCCGATTACCCCGACGCCGGAGTCGGCTTTCTTGAGCCCTTGTATCGCCAGAGTGTGCTTTACCGCGCCGATGAACTCGACGAGTTGATGACCCGAGCGATATCCCTCCGCGACCAGGACGAGCGCCTTCGGACCTACCGAGAGTTCGAGCGAATCTGGATCGGCGAGCAGGCCGCCGCAGTGCCCCTTGCGTACGGCTACTCCGGGCTGTGGCGGCGGCCGTGGGTCACCGGGATGTGGGTGAATCCAACAGCAATCTCGAGTTTCGCCGAAGCCGTGGTGACACGGCCGACGAAATCCGGCACTTAGCGCCACCCATGGATCTGAGTACGGCCGCGAATCTCGCAACGACTTTGGCAGTCGTCGTAGGGGTTGTATTCGGGCTGATCGAGCTGCGTCGCACTGCCAGGGACAGGCGCGACCTTGCTGCGGTTGACATCGTCAGGACTGTGCAGACGCAGGAGGTCAGGCGCGCCGTCGGACGAGTTCTCAAGCTGCCCGACGACGCCGACTCGGAGTTGATCAGGAGCGACCCGACATTGCTCGACGATGCTTTGGCGGTCGACAGTGCCTGTGAGATGTGGGGCTCGATGGTGTTCGAAGGCGTGGTCGACCTGCACCTGCTCGACCGCATGGTCGGTGGATGGGTGCGCGGCAGCTGGCGGCGACTGCGTGGATGGGTCGAAGCTGAACGGGCCGAAACACGCAACCCGAACGTCGGTGAATGGTGGCAATGGCTGTACGAGAGGCTCGAGGAGGACCCGGATCCCGGTAAGGCGCGGGGTGCCTACATAGCCTATCGAGGCAGGAAAGGCAGGTAGCGACATGGATCTCGTGGCTGCAGCTGGACTGACAGGCCTGCTCTTCGTCAAGGAAGCCGGGGTACCCATTCCAATTCCGGGCGACTTGCTTGTCATCGGCGCAGGCGTGGCGACTGCGGGTGATCCAGTCGGCGCAATCGCGCTCCTCGGCGTCATCCTGGTCGCTGGCTACGCCGGCGGCAGCATCCAGTTCCTGATCGCACGTGGCGCTCTCCGGCAGCCGCTGATCAATCTGCTCACGCGTGTCGGGGTGCCACAGGCGCGGATCGAGAGCCTGGCCGAACGGCTGCGGCGTGGCGGAGCTAGGCCGTGGCGATCGCGCGTGCCACGCCCGGCGTTCGGGTGCCTGCCATTGCCGCGAGTGGGCTGGCCGCGCTACCCATGCCGTCGTTCGCCCCCGGGCTCGTGATCGGCAACACGCTGTTCGTCGGTGCCCACTTCGCGCTCGGGTTCATCGTCGGACTGCCGGCGATCGCGCTCATCCAGGCAGCCGGGCCTGCTCTCATGGTCGGAGTCCTTATCGCCCTGGCGGTCCTGGGGGCAGTGGCCTTGCTGGTCGTGCGCCGCCGGCGTGCCGCGCGTCCGGCTCCTGGCAACGATCCGAGCGGCGAGGCGGGATACGGAGCGTGGGCCGACGCAGCTTGCCCGGCCTGCTTCGGGTTCGCCCTCCTCGCTCCTGGACGGCGCGAAAACCCGGGCTGATCGAATTCCGGGGCGCCGTGACCACATTCCGCGCGGTGGCCCCCGGCCATTACGTCGAGGTCAAGGCCTGGACCGCGGACAACCTTCACCACGACCGGCTTTGGATCCCCTGGCGCCACTGCTGCCCGACCGGTGCGATCTTGCTGGAGGGCGATGATATCGGCGAATCGATCCCGGCCTGGGTCACTCGTGGTTTGGTCGCGGTCGTGCGAGGTAATCGATGCCACTCCAGGGACGACGTATCACGCGAGCTGGCGCGCTCCTTTACCGAGGCTGTCCTGGACGCAATCGGGGACTGACGCGCTGCGACGCCGAGCGCTCGCTGCACCGCCTGGGAGGCGTAGTCGAGGCGCTGGACGCCGGGTGTAGCATCGCCCCCATCCGCAGCGCTTGGGCAGACCGCATGCGGGCCAAACAAAGTGCTCGTCCACAAGAATGCCCAAGGCGCGCGACCTCAGCCATCTTTCCCGCGTTTCGAAGTCGCTCGCTGTCTCAGTGGCTCATGCGGTCGAGCAACAGGAAGGGGAGGCAATGCCGACCGATTCTCATCCGCCCGTCCGCGAGCGCATCCCGTTTTCAGAGGCACGGGATGAGGGGCTCGCCGACGATCTCTATCGGGTGCATGCCAAAGGGACCACCGAGTTCCGCATGGCTGAGATTGCGATCGAGCCCGTCGATGAACCCTCGATACCCGAACCAGAGTGGCTGCGGCTGGAAGTCGTGGGTTACCACTACGGAGATTCCAAACCCGCGCCCACCGACTACGAAGTCGCGATCGAGGTGACCCTCCCGCCGGGAGCCAAAGGCTTCGAGGTGATCGGCAAGAACCGAACCGAGAGGCTGCCCGTCATTTTCGACTGACCACTCACCGATCGACCGATCCGGGCGGTAACGATTTGAGGGAGATCACCGTGGCAAAGATCTACTGCATGGGTGAAGGCGAGGAATTCGATAGCGAGGAGTTCGACACAGGGCGACCTGATGGGCTGATCGTCCATGAGCGGGGCCAGCGCCCGCTGCACGACAAGTTTGGAAATCCCCTGGGCTCTTCGGCCCAGGTCGGAGGTGGGCCCGGCGTCTACGCCCCTTACCGTGACGCGCCGGACCGCCCACCTGATCAGTGGTGACGCGATGGGCTTGTTCAGGAAAATCTTCGACTGGCTGTTCGGCGGTTCCAAGCCCGAGGAGCCGAAGAAAGCGCCTGTGATCCCACCCGGCTGGCCGGAGTATCCCGATTCGGACGGGAGCGCCGAGTACGGAAAGGCGCTGTATGACGCTCAACTCGAGTTAGCCAAAGCCAGAGTCGGGCGCAACGACGAGGTCTACAAGCTCGCGCTCGAAACCGAAAACGAACTCTTCAAGTCGCTCCAGGAGCAGATCCGCACCATCGGCGCGACCAGGGTCGCGCGGCGCGACACGATCGCCGAGAGCGTCCAGAAGGCGTCCGCGGCGGTCGTTACGTTGTACACAGGCCTGCTCGGATTCGTGTTCGCGGTCGGTGGGACGGCTCTGCCGGCGAGGGCACTCATTCCCGCGCTGTTTCTCGGCGGATCAGTGGCTTTGTCGACGGCGTACGTGGCTTTCGTCGTGGACCCACGCAAGATCCGATTCGACATGACATCAATGCCTCGCCCAAATGTATGGGCTAACACCACGAGCTTCATAGTCTGGGCCAGCCAGGCGCTGCAGCGCGACAGGCTCCTTATCCGCTGCGCGGTCGTATCGCTGGCAATCGGCTTGGCGTTTCTTCCCGCGCCATTCGTGTCGGTTTCTCAAACTGCGGACGCGTCAAACGTCGTCCCGGCGGCGTGGCCATCCGTTCCGCCGGCTCAAAGCGAGGCCGAGGCGGCGCTGGCCGCGATCGTGCTTCAAGCCCAGGTCGACGAGGTGGCTCAGCAGCGAGCGGATCAGCTGAAACCCGGTGCCCCCGACGCAGCGCCATCTGACGCCATCGCCTTCTCGCTAGCTGGTTGGGCGGTCCTGATCTCGCTGGTGATATTGATCGGCGCCTCGATCTACGACCTGCTCAGGCCGCCGATCATGCGCAGGCTGAGGCCGAAAACCGGCCGGGAACCCGGCGCTCAGCTCTAGGCCGAGCGGGACAGACGCTCTCCGGGCATGGCGACCAACGGCCGACCGGCTCCGCTGCGGGCGGGCTGAACCCCCCCACTGCGTACGGGCTGACTGACTGGCTGCGGGTAGCTGCGCGTCGGCCGGCCCGACTGTGGACGGCCGGACTGTGGACGACCGGACTGTGGGCGGCCACTCGGGCTCCCACCCCGACCACTCGGACTTCCGCCACGACCACGATCGCCGAAGCCACGAAGGCGCGGCTCGGGCGCATACCGACTGTCGGCCGGGTTGGGGGTGAAGCCGGGGACGGTCTCGATTTCGATGTCATGGCCGAGCAGTCGCTCGATGTCGATCAGCAGGTCCTCTTCCTCGGGCGAAACGAGTGAAATCGCGTCGCCGTCCATGCCCGCGCGACCGGTGCGGCCGATGCGGTGGATGTAGTCCTGCGCGACAGTCGGCAGCTCGAAGTTGACGACGTGGGGTAGGGCATCGATGTCCAGCCCGCGCGCGGCGACGTCCGTCCCGACCAGGATGTCGACCCTGCCAGCCTTGAAGTCGCTCAGTGCGCGGTTGCGCTGGATCTGGCTCTTGTCGCCGTGGATCGAGGTTGCCCGGATCCCGTCGCGCTCGAGCTGGTCGGCGAGTCGGCCGGCGGCGTGCTTCATGCGCGTGAACACGAGGGCCTGCTCAATCCGTCCGGATTTGATCAGCTGGCTCAGGAGCTCGCGCTTGCGACGCTGGTCGACCGGAATGACGACCTGGTGGACCAGCGCGGCTGACGTCTGCTCGGGCGTGATCTGGATGAAGACAGGCTGCTGCTGGAATTCGGCCGCCAGCTTTCGCACCGGTGGGGAGAAGGTGGCCGAAAACATGAGTGTCTGACGCTGCTTGGGCAGCAAGGCGATGATCCGGCGGACGTCGGGGATGAAACCCATGTCGAGCATGCGGTCGCCCTCGTCGAGGACGAGCACCTCTACTCGGCTCAGGTCAATGGTCTTCTGTTCGACGTGATCCAAGAGCCGGCCGGGTGTCGCGACGACGATCTCGGGCGCCTGGAGGAGCTTGCGCAGCTGCGGGTCGAACGGGACGCCGCCGTACACGGCCGTCGATCGGACGGGGCGGGTCTGGCTGTATACGCGGACCGCTTCCTCGACCTGGAGGCACAGCTCGCGCGTCGGGGTGACGACCAGCACGCGGACCGGGCGTCGGCCGCTTGTTTGCGCATAGGCCAGGTTCTGGAGGCGCTGGAGGATGGGCAGCACGAAGGCTGCGGTTTTGCCCGTGCCTGTCTGGGCGGCGGCGACCACGTCGCGGCCCTCGAGGACGAGCGGGATGGCTTCGCGCTGCACTGGCGTGGGCTCTGTGTAGCCCTGCTGCGCCACGGCGCGGAGAAGTTCGGGGGCTAGCCCGAGTTTGTCGAAAGACATGAGTTGAAGCTCCTGACGGTGGGGCCCTCCCGCTTCTTGCGGGGCCCGGTCAGGGCTTGATTAGTGAGTCGGGTCGATCGGGTATGAACCGGGGCGCAGACCGGATGGGCGCCCTCAACGAACACGAAGTGCCCGAAGGGTAACAGAACAGCGAACATCTGTTCGCATATGGACCCATTCTCACGGCGACGTAGGTAATGCCCGACTGGGACTAAAGAACCGGGCCGCCGCTGGAACCTTTTCGGTCCCTCGCCTCTCGGTAAGGGTGAAGCGCTCCGCCGTGGGCGCAACGAACTCAAAGAGAGAAGGGGTCCCATGAAGTTAGCCTCCGTCTACCGCATCCTGCGCGCCGCTGTCGTCGCCGGTGCACTTGTTGGTGCGCTCGCAGCGCCCGGTGCCGTTGGTGCCACGACGCGCGACTCGGACAACGACGGCCTGCGCAACGCCTTCGAGCGCTACCAGAGCCACACCAATCCGAACGACTGGGACTCCGACAACGACGGCAAGTCGGACTCGCGCGAGAACCCAGACCGCGACGGCCTGACCAACCGCCAGGAGCAGACGGTCGGCACGAATCCGCTCGATGTCGACACCGATAACGACGACACTGTTGACGGCGACGAGGATGCCGACGAGGACGGCCTCGACAACCATGACGAGTTTACGTCGCGTACTAATCCGCTCGACGAGGACTCAGACAACGACGGCCTTGAGGATGATGACGACGACCGCGACTGCGATGAGCTGTCGAACGAGACTGAGGTCGAATCCCGGCTCAAGCCCGCCGATGCCGACACCGATAACGACGGTGTCGAGGACGGCGACGAGGACACTGACCACGACGGCGTCGAGAACGAGGCCGAGGAAGACCACGGCACCGACATCGACGACGACGACTCCGACAACGACGGCGTTGATGACGGCGAAGACGAGGACGGCGACAACGACGGTGACGACGACGACCAGGGCGAGGATGAGGACGAGGACGACCCGTCCTGCGCGCCCGAGGATGAGGACGAGGACGAGGGCGACGAGTAGCAAGCCCAACTCGATCCACCCCGCCAACTGCGAATGGGCCGGCCTTGTGACCGGCCCATTCCCGCACCTGCACGGTCGCGGGTCGATAATCCATCGACCGCTTCCACGATTGCCGGGACTTTCGGCCGTCCGCGCCCCGAGACGGGGTCATTGCCGCGACTTCGGCGTGGCGGCACGATGGCGCAGTGCAGATCCCGCGCAGGTAAATGAGTCCTTCCGTGACCCCCACCGTCGCACGCGATCGACCGCTGGTCGATGCTGTGCTCGCCGGCGACCGCGACGCCTATCGAGCGTTGGTTGAGCGGGAATCCATGTCGGTGATCGGGCTGTGCACCGCGATTCTCCGTGACCCCGACGAGGCCCAGGACGCCGCCCAGGACGCGTTCGTCCAGGCGTACAGGTCTCTTGCCACATATCGGGGAGACGGCACGTTCGGCGCGTGGATTGGCAGGATCGCGACCCGTATGGCCATCTCACGCGCGGCCGCGCGGGGACAGCAATGGCGCACCGAGTCCATGGATGCCTCGGGGTTGAATCTGCGCGACGAGCTAGCGAGCCCCGAGCGTCAGCTGGCGGACCTGGAGCACGCGGAGGCACTCCGTCTGGCCATTCAGGATCTGCCAGCTGACCAGCGTCAGGTGGTGGCGCTGCGCTTCTACGAGGACATGCCGCTCGAGCGGATCGCGGTCGAGACGCGGGCGCCGCTTGGCACCGTCAAGTCACGCCTGCATCGCGCGCTGGCTCGGCTCCGCGACCAGAGCGACCTGAGGTCAGCTTCATGAGCGCGACGTTCTTCGACGAGCGCGCCTTTGTGGACCGCGTGATGGCGAGCGTGGCGCTCGAGCTCACTCCGACGCCTGCGCGCACCTTGGGCCGGGCGGTTCGCAGCTTGGATGCTGCGCTTTTGTTCGGGGCAGCATGGTCCGCTTGGCATCTGGCCACGGTCCGCGGATCGATGGTTCGCCGGGCCGTGCGCGTCAGATCGGCTGCGCTGTTGGCGGTCGTGCTGCTGTTGGTCCTGATCGGCACGACCCTGGCCGCGGCCGGTGCGGCCGTTGTTGTGCAAACGGTCACAGAGCGTTTCCTGCCCGCGACCGCGACGTTGCAGGTTGAGACGCCGCAGCCGTTGCCCTCAGAGACTGTCCGCGCGCTGCCTCCGACCGTTCCCGAAACTGATGATCCGCACCTTCCACCGACCCGCGCGCCAGGTGTCGTCCCGCCTGCTGTCGTGCCTCCAGCCACAGTTCCCGATGATTCAGACACACAGGCACCCGGTCCAACCGACCCGGACGAAGACACCGACCGGAACGACGGCGATGCCAGCGACCGGGATCAGGACGAGAGCGGCGCCAACGACGACGGCGCCGACGCGAATGACGGTGACGAGGTCGACGACAACAGTGGCGATGCGGACACCGGCGAGGCAGACGACGGCGACGAGGCCGACACGAACGACGGCGGCGACGCGGACACCGGCGACGCAGACGACGGCAACGAGGCCGACACGAACGACGGCGGCGATGCGGACAACGGCGGTGACGACCCAGACGGCGAAACTGGCGAGGCGGATAACTCCGGCGACACCACCGTCGATCAGGACGGCGACGCGGACACCCCGGACGGCGACGCGAATGATGGCGGCGACGACGGCAGCACGGTCAATGCCGATGACGGCGACCCCACAGACGGAGATCAGTAGGGGCCAGGCGACTGTACCGGCCGGGCTGCTGGCGGAAACGGGCACGGCGGGCAAGCTGGTCAACGACGCTCACGTCGCGGCGCTGGCGGTAGAGAACGACGCGGTGCTCAATTAGGTTGGTCGCATGTCGGTCATGAAGGGATTGGCGACGTCGGGCACCGACTGAGCGATCTCCTGGGCTGGTGACCACTGGTACAATCCTTTACTCGTGAAACATGCAGTAAAGGTCACGCGGCGCCGCGGCATCTCGCGCATCAGCACGAAGAACCAGGTGACGCTGCCCGTAGACGCCCTCGGCCACGCTGGCCTGTCCGCCGGCGATCGGCTGCGTGCGACCGTCGCCGGACCGGGCCAAATCCTCCTCGTGCGTGAAGCCGACCCGATCGACGAGCACGCCGGCGCGCTCACCGGCGTCTATCCCGATAACTATCTGGACGAGCTCCGACGCGAGTGGGCCTGACCGTCGTCGACGCCGGCGTCATCATCGCGGTCCTCGACTCATCCGACGCTCACCACAGCGCAGCGCGTGACGCCCTGCACGAGGAGCTCGATGGCGGCTCGGCACTTGTCCTCCCGGCCTCGGCCTACGCTGAGGTGCTGGTGGCCCCGTTTCGACGCGACGGCGACTCAGCGAACGTCGTCGACTCGCTCATCGACGCTCTACCGGCAACTGTTCAACCGATCACCCGCGCGATCGCGCGCGCGGCCGCCGAACTCCGTGCGCAGCACGGCTCTCGCCTGCGCCTGCCCGACGCTCTAGTTGTCGCCACCGCGGTCGAGCTCGGCGCCGACCGAATCCTCACGACCGACCGCCGCTGGCCGACGCTGTCGCTGAAGATTCACACCGTCTGAGCTGGTTTGGCGTCACTTGACGCCCGGCTCATGCTCGTCTAGGGCTGGGGGATTGCGTAAGGAACCTATGTCGACACCGCCGCTGAGCGGTCCACCGGGTCACTGGCTGCTTGGAAACCTGCCTGCGTACAACGCTAATCCGCTGGGGTTTGTGAGCGCCGCCGGCCAATACCCAGGCATCGTTCCATTGCGCATGGGACCTCTGCGCGCTGTCCTGCTGAACGATCCACAGGCGATCGAGGCCGTGCTGGTCGACAAGAACCACAGCTTTCACAAGGCCCGCGGAGTCCGTCGGCTGCGGACGCTACTGGGAGAGGGCGTCCTGCTGACCGAGGGCGAATTCTGGCTGCGTGAGCGCCGCTTGATGCAGCCCGCGTTCCACCGCGCGAGCGTCGCCCGCTACGCCGACACGATGGTTGCTCGCACTACTGCCATGGCTGATAGGTGGTCGGACACCGACGTCATCGATTTGGTGCCGGAGATGCGCCGCTTGACGCTCGAGATTGCCGCCCAATCGCTCTTCGGGACCGATCTGACCGACGAGGAGATCCGGCTGGTCGGGGACTCGCTCGACACCGCCGGCGCGCAGCTTCAAACACGCGTGAGCAGCCTGCTGATGTTCGTTCCCGACTGGCTGCCGACGCCTGGCAACCGGCGCATGAACTCGGCCATCGACCGGCTCGACCAGGTCGTCTATCGGATCATCCAAAGCAGGCGGAAGTCGACCCAGAAGCACGATGACCTGCTCTCGCTGTTGATGGCCGAAACCGACGAGCACGGGACTCGCATGTCCGACAAACAGCTCCGCGACGAGGTGATCACCCTGCTTGTGGCCGGCCACGAGACGACGGCTCTGACGCTGACCTGGGCGCTCTATCTCCTTGCTCGCCATCCCGTAGCCGATGCGAAGCTCGCCGCCGAACTGAACGGCGTGTTGGAGATAGGTCGACCGCCAACCCCCGACGATCTACCACGCCTTCCTTACATGGCTCAGATCATCTCCGAGGTACTTCGCCTGTACCCGGCGGGCTACATCACCGCCCGAGAGGCTATCGAGGATGTGGAGATCGGCGGCCACCCGATCAGGAAAGGCGCGATCGTGCTGATGAGCCAGTGGGCGCGCCAGCGCGATGCGAAGGCCTTCCCGGAGCCCGATGCTTTCACGCCCGAGCGCTGGATCGGAGGGTTCGAGAGGGAGCTTCGTCGGGGCGATTACTTCCCGTTCGGCATGGGTCCGCGACAGTGCATGGGTGCCTCTTTCGCAAACCTCGAGCTGGCCCTGGCGGTGGCCACACTGCGCCGTCGCTTCAGCTTCGAGACGACATCCAGCGAGGAGGTCAAAGCGGTACCGATCGTGGCACTGCACCCTGACCGCCCCATTCGCCTTCGCCTTTACGCTGCATCCGATGGCCGAGCCTGATCGTCGGCTG
>JBBDRY010000048.1:37804-40066 GCA_040905225.1 Chloroflexota bacterium
CCCATTCGCCTTCGCCTTTACGCTGCATCCGATGGCCGAGCCTGATCGTCGGCTGTTCGGGATATCAATCACGCCGTACGCGGCCGCGTACCCTCAGATCGTGGAGCAGGTTCTCGCCGCGGAGCGCGGCGGGCTGGACGTCGTGGGCATCCAGGACCACCCATACCAGCGGCGCTTCCTGGACACGTTTGCGCTGATCGGCGACCTGCTGGCGCGCACTGAGCAGTTGCGCTTCTTTCCCGATGTCGCGAGCCTGCCAATGCGACCACCGGCGATGATGGCCAAGGCGGCGGCGTCGCTCGATGTGATGAGCGGCGGGCGATTCGAGCTCGGCATTGGTGCGGGCGCGTTTTGGGATGCGGTTGCCGGCATGGGCGGGGTCGTTCGCCAGCGTGGCGAACGGCTCGCCGCGCTGGAAGAGGCGATAGACATCATCCGGGCCGCACTCGACGTGGGACCGGAGCGTCGCGTCGTCCGCGGGCTTGGACCCCATTACCCGATCCCGGGTTACCCGCCCGGCCCGCCTCCCGCCCATCGCGTAGAAATCTGGGTGGGCGCGATGTCCCCTGGCAGCTTGCGGCTGATCGGGCGACTGGCAGACGGCTGGATCCCCGGCGGAGGAGCGTCTCGAATCGCCGAATTCCCGGAGCTAGCTGCGCGCATCGACGAAGCCGCTGAAGCGGCCGGGCGCGATCCGCGATCGATACGCCGAATCGTGAATATCAGCGGCATGATCACCGATGGCGAGCGCGAGGACGGCCCCTTGGAGGGCCCGGTCGATCAATGGGTCGACACGCTGACGCACTGGAATCGGGATCTGGGCATTGACGGCTTCGTGTTCTGGCCACCCGACGATGGCACGACCCAGATCGAACGCTTCGCAGCGGAGATCGTCCCGGCCCTCCGCGGCTGAGGCGCCGTCGTCATCGACCCGACGACTGCCGCCGTGATCGGGACGCGCTTCGAGTAGTTCGTCGTAGGCGACTCGGGTCGCGTCGACGCGACCCGCTAGATGCGGAGCTCTAGGGCCAGGGGCCCGGTCCGGTTCCGGCAAAGAGTGCGGCCGCGGTAACCAAGATGGCAGCGGATGCCACGACGACGGCCGTGAGGACGCCCCGCAAGCGCAGTCTCTTCATGGTCTTCCTCTCTGTTTGTCGACGCCGGGCGCAGGCAGCCACCCCGGACGTCGCCGCAGGATGCTATGCGTCATTAGTCACGATAGTCAAGTATTTATTGACTATGGCTGATGCGACGGAGCCCGCACAACCCGCGATAGAATTCGACCGTGGTCGCCCTCAAGCGGGAACGGTTGGTAGTCGACGACGGCGCGCTGGCGCAACAGGTCGGCGATCGAATCCGGGAAGCCCGCATCAAACAGGGCTTGACCCAGCAGCAGTTGGCCCAGGGCCGTTACACGAAGGCATACGTGAGCGCCCTGGAGAAGGGCCGCGCCAAGCCGTCGATGGCCGCGCTGACCTTCCTCGCCGAGCGGCTGGCGCTTTCGCCCGCGGAACTGCTGGGCGGCGACGACGCTCGTTGGTCGCGTCTCGAGGCAGACCTGTTAGTCGCATCCGGCCGGTGGCAGGAAGCAGTGGATGCCTACACGTCCCTGGCGGCGATGGCGAAGAGCCCGGCCGCGCGGGCCGAGACGCTGGCTGGGTGCGCCGAGGCTCTTTGCCGAATCGGAAGGGGCATGGATGCGATCCGGCCGGCCACGGAGGCGCTGGAGCTGTTCCGTAACCTGGGCCGAGAACGAGACGCCGTTATGGCCGGCTACTGGTTGGCGAATGCCCTCTACCTGGCCGAGAACAGCGCCGAGGCGCGCAGCGTCCTGCGCATGCTGCTGGACCAGGTGCGTGCCGGTGCCAAGGTTGACCCCGACATCCAGATTCGGCTCCTCACTGCGGCCTCGTATGTCGAAACGTGGGACGGCAATCACCAGGCTGCGGTGACCTACCTCGAGGAGGCGCGAGGTTTGAGCGCAGACCTTGACGATCGGCGGCGCGCCGCCTTTCTCTCCGCGCTTGCCGTCGCGTACTACGACCGCGGAGACCTCGAGGGTGCCATTCGGGCCGGCAGCAAGAGCCTCGCGCTCTTTCACGCCGCCGATGCCAAGCACGAGGTCGCCCTCCTGGAGAACAACCTCGCGAACGCCTACCTGGCCGTGGGCAACCTCACCCGGGCCGCTGAGCTCGTCGCGCACGCCCACAGGCAGCATGAGGAGTCCAAGGACGATCGTGACCTCGCCTCGGTCCTCGACAC
>JBBDRY010000048.1:40166-43466 GCA_040905225.1 Chloroflexota bacterium
GGCCAGACGGCGCGATCAACTAATACTTGACATTAGTGGACCCAACGACTTGACTTCGGTGGCCGGCTCGCCGAGGTTCCTTCGCAGAATGTCGAAATGAAGGCCGAACAGCGCCAGGTCCCGCAGATGCAGGAACGCCTTGCGCTCGGCGGTGACCGGGTAACGCTGAGGGTCATCCCCCAGCACCCGCGCACGACTCCTGACCCGGTCGAGGTGACCGTAAAGGCGCCGGTGCGTGCGGGCCCGGTGGGGACGGATCTGGCGGTCTTCGACTACGACCGCGAGCGCGACCGCGTCCTGCCCGCGGCGATGCCCAACCGTTCAGGGGCCTTCCCCATGTACGCGCTCGAAGACCCACGCTTTCACCAGCTCAACGCGTACGCTATCGCGGCGCGCGCCATCGACCTCGTCGAGTACGAGCTGGGGCGGACACTCGCCTGGGGGTTCGAGGCGAACCGGCTCATCGTCCTCCCGCATGCCGGCTACCTCGCCAACGCGTTCTACGAAGAGGACACGCACAGCCTCCAGTTCTACTCGTTCCGGCAGCTCGACGGCAGCATCTACCACACGTCGCTGGTCCACGACATCGTTGCCCACGAGACCGGCCACGCTCTGCTTGACGCTGTCCGTGATCGGTACACGGAGGGGAACCACCGCGAGACAGCGGCGATCCACGAAGCGGTTGGCGACCTGGCGGCAGTCTTCGCGGCGTTCAGCCACGAGATCGTCCGCGAGCAGTTCCTGGCATCGGCCGGGCCAACGCTGCGCGGCCCCAATCTTGTCGCCTCGATCGCCGAGGACTTCCAGACCTCAGCCGACGGAACGCTGGCCCTGCGCGACCTCGCTCGCCCAGTCGACCCGTCGGTTCTCCGCGAAACGACCGATCCACACGTCCTCTCCCTCCAGTTTTCCGGCGCCATGTGGGAGGCGCTGATCCAGATGTACGAGGTCAATCTCCGCAAGCTGGATCCGGAGCCTGCGTTCAAGCTCGCCCGGACCGCGCTCCAGCGGATGTTCGTCCGCGCCTTCGACTACCTCCCGCCTGCGGACGGGACGTTCGCCGAGTTCGCCACGGCTCTTTACCGGGCGGATCGATTCGCGCAACCGGACGACGAGCAGGGTTATCGGCCGATCATCGCGAAGGTCTTCGCCGATCGCGGGCTGATCGGGTCTGCGTCCGAGATCGCGGATGAATCGGACGCCCAGAACCCGTGGCCTGGCGTTCCGGCGACGTGGCCCCGGCTTACGCCTGCCGAGGCTTACTTGTTCCTCGACCAGAACCGGAAACGGCTTGCGCTCAGCACCCAGGCGGCATATCGGGACTTTGTCGTTCGCGACCTCCAGATCTGTAGCCGTCCTCCCGACCACGCGGAAATCGATGCCGTCGTCCTAACGTATGAATACCCGGTCGATGTTGAGCTCAGCGTGGCCAAGTTCGGCTCGTTGGGCGGTCACTGGCTGCCGATCTGGGGTGGTGGGACGCTCGTCTTCGACGCCGACGGCCGGCTGCGCCACCACGCCGAGAAGCCGGTCACCCGCGAGAGGATCCGCGACGCGCTGCGGTTCCTGGAGTCGGCCGTGGAGACGCCGCCAGTCCAGCTGGACGCAGGGCTCGAGGAGCGTGTGCTCGCCCGATCGGTGCGCGCGCCTTATGTGCCGATGCTCCAGGGTGACCGTGTCACGCTGCGATCGAATCCGGCCGCACGCTGCGGTGCCAGGAACCCCCAGACGGGCGCCCCAGCGTGAGGCTCCACGAGTGAGGCTGACCGTCCGGGCCTACAACGTTGGGTTTGGCGACTGCATCCTGATCTCGTGGGACGAGGCCGACCGGACTCGCCACGCGTGGTTTGACTTCGGGACCCATCACTCCGACGACGAATCCGTGTATTTGGGCGTCTTCGAAGACATCCTCGCCAGGACGGGCGGGCGACTGGACCTTCTGTTGATAAGCCACCGCCACCTCGATCACCTGGGCGGCTTCTGGCAGTTGCGCACGCGGCTAGGCAGCGAGTTCCAGGTTGAGCGCGTGTGGCACGCACACGTCACGCCGGAGGTCGACAACCAGTTCAAGATTGCGTCCGACACGCTCTCCGAGCTCCTGCCGCGGACGCTCCAGACGGGCTCGGGCGTCATCGCCGACGTTTACCGGAACAACCTTGCCATCTCGAGCAAGGACCGCATGGACGCGATCGCCTCGGTGTTCCCCGCGGCGTCGGTCTTCCAGGTACATCGCCAGATGGATCTGGCCGCTTCCGGGGCCATGCCAACGGGCTTGGCAAGGATGCAGATCGAGGTGCTCGCTCCCGAACAGGACAGCACCATTTACCTCAACCCGATCGACACGAGCCTCGCGGCGCGCGCGGCACTCGACTCGCACTTCGCGGCGTTTGGGCCAGTTGCGGCGACGCGAGTCCGGGCGTCGGCGACCGAGGCAGTCCCATTGCACGAGGCGGAGGGGGCCGGCGACGAGGGCGAGGACGCGCCGCCCGACTTCCTGCGCCTGGCCGACTTCGCGCGCCTCCGGCGTCAGCTTCGGTCGGGCGGACTGGATCTGCTGGCGGCCGTGAACAAGAGCCGCAACAACACATCGATCGTGAGTCGCTGGACCTGGGAAGGCGTGACCCTGCTGTTGACCGGTGATGCCGAGTTGGAGAGCTGGGCGGTCATTCGTGGGCATGGCGACGACTTCAAATCGACACTGCTGAAAGTCGGCCACCACGGGAGCATCGACGCGTCGCCATTGTGGGGTTACGAGGAGGTGTTCCCGACGAGGCGCAATACGAACGCAGTGCTGCTGTCGACAAACCCGCTGATCTTCCCGACCGGCAACGAGGTTCCCAAGGGGGAAGTGCTCGCGGGATGGTCGGGAAGACTTCTCTACCCGTCGCGTTTCAGACGGACGGACGCAGTCGACCGCGGTGACGCAGTGGAATTCTGGTTTGACCGCTAATACACCCTGGGACGCGCGGAGTTCGCGCGCCCCAGGGTGCCAACGCTCGTGATGACGGCCGTGGCCGCCCACGGAATGTCAGGCGGTCGGATCCACCGGTTGTGCGGAGCGCTCGGTTGTCTTTGCTAGATCGCCCGCATCATCGTTCGCGTTGATTCTACTGACTCGGCGACTTGCATTTTCTCAGCCGTCTCGGCCTTCTGCTCGTCCTTCTTATACGACAAGAACTTCAGAATGGAGTTCAGGCTCTCCGTGCCTGCACTTACGACGAGGGCCGTTGCGACGAGATCAATCACGTCATTTCCCGTCCCACCCAGGGGACGAAGCACTCGAATATTTGTGAGCACAGC
>JBBDRY010000049.1:0-7826 GCA_040905225.1 Chloroflexota bacterium
TGTCGTCCGGGAAGCGGTCGCCGCTGTAGTAATAGAGCGGCTTGCCGTTGTACGTCACTTGCGTGAGGGCGACGTCGTCGCGCTCGAACAGTCCGAGAGTGCCCTCGACCCCGTCGCCGGCGACGGCCACCTGGAATGGCGCGAGGACCCCTACTGGAGGCCAGTTGTCAGCGCAGGTGTCCAGGCACGTGGCTTCACCGGGCGGATCCGTGTCGAGCGTGTATAGCGAGTAACCATCCATGTCGACCAAATACGTCCCATCCTCGGAAAGATCGATGACCATCTCGAGGACTGGCCCAGTTGGCAGCGCTTGGGTCGCACTCGGTCGATCCGTGTACCTGGGATCACAGTCCTCGTAGACGGGATCGCACGGGGCGGCTGTCGGACCGGGGGCCGTCGGAGTCTGCGGAGGCGCTGGCGTCGGGGGCTCGGCAGACGGCCCAGCGGTTGCGGGGGCGGGCGTGGGAATGGGTGTCGCGCCAGCCGGCACGGATGGAGTGCATGCCGCTAGCAGAACAGCGACGAAGACGAGACGGATCACGATCTGTTCCTCCTCGTGGCTACTATACCGACCATGCGACAGGTCATCGGTCGGCGTCTCCTCGAGGTCGATGTCGGCTAACTGAACCAACTGATCGGTCGACACGAGGGCGTGGCGATCGACCTGGGAACGGGCTCCGGTCAGGCCGTCCTGCGCCGTGCTCGCCAGAACCCGAAAGAGCTCGTCATCGGCGTGGACGCGGACGCGTCGGCGATGGCTGATTCCTCGCGCAAGGCTGCGGCCAACCTGCGACGCGGAGGCCTGCCGAACGTCGTCTTTCTGGCAGCGTTGGCAGATGTGCTGCCCGGGCCGCTCGCCGGTCGCGCGGACGTCGTCACAGTTGCGCTTCCATGGGGATCCCTGCTGCGCGGACTGCTTAACGCGGACTCGGAACTCCTGGACCGGATCACGGCGTGTCTACGCGACGGCGGGCAGCTCGAGGTCCTTCTCTCGGCAACGGAGCGTGACGCGACGACCAGCGTTCGGCTCGTTGACGATCGGGACGCAGCGAACCTCGCCTCGGCGCTTGAGCACGCCGGTCTCCACGTGGTCGAATGGCGGACCGCGGACGCATCGGACGTCAATCGACTTTCATCGGGCTGGGGCCGCCGTCTCGGTATCCCGGAGCGTCGCACTGTCTGGTTGTATCGGGCTAGGCCGGCCCAGGCGGGGCGTCGGCCTCACGCTCCTTCGTGTAGGCGTCGCGCAGATGAACGGGCTTCCCGCGTGTCCGGGCGCGGATGTTGAGCACCTCAACGAAGACCGAGAATCCCATCGCGAAGTAGATGTATGCCTTGGGGATCTCGACATGGAAGCCTTCGGCGATGAGTGCGGTGCCGATCAACAGCAGGAAGCTCAGCGCAAGGATCTTCAGGCTCGGGTGGCGATCGACGAGGTCGCCGATCGGGCGCGCGAGAACCAGCATCACCAGCACGGCGATGACGATCGCGGCCACCATGATCGGCAGTTCGCGCACCAGTCCAACCGCGGTGATGACCGAGTCGAGCGAGAAGACGATGTCGAGCAGCATGATCTGGACGATCACGCTGGTCAGGGTCGGCATCTTTCCCGTCGCCACCCTGGGTCCGCTCTCGGAACCCTCGAGGCGCTCGTGGATCTCGAAGGTCGACTTCGCGATCAGGAAGAGCCCGCCGCCGATCAGGATCAGGTCGCGTCCGCTGAAGGGATGGCCAAGGACCTCGAACAGCGGGGCGGTCAGGCCGACGATGAACGAGATCGTGAACAGCAGCCCAATGCGCATGATCATTGCGGCGGCCAGGCCGATCACGCGTGCCCGGTCGCGCTGCTCGGGCGGCAGCTTGCCGGCCATGATCGAGATGAAGACGATGTTGTCGATGCCGAGGACGATCTCTAGCGCTGTCAGAGTCAGCAGCGCGATCCACGCCTCGGGACTGGTCAGTAGTTCCATCGGCGGTGGAGTCTATCTGGAGCGCCGTGCAGTACCTGGTGATCGCGATCTTCAAGGGCGGCCGGCTACGCGCGAAGCGGTTGGTTCCCGGCAACCGCCGAGTCCCAACCGTCGAGAATGTTCTCCTTCGCCGGCCTGCGGCCGGCTACGCGCGAAGCGGTTGGTTCCCGGCAACCGCCGAGTCCCAACCGTCGCTTGTAGCTACTTCGGTGCGGCGGCGCCCTTCTTCTTGGTCGAAGTCTTGGGCTTCTTTCCGCCGCCCTTGCTGCCTGGTCCCTTGTCGCCCATCGTCGCTGACCCCTTGTGCTGCGTTGGTGGCCCGTGAATCGTAGTCATCTCCGTCTGATGCTGCGTGGCGGTCCTGCAGTCGATAGACGCCCGACCCATGCGAGCGTGACCACGCGAACGAATCGCTAGCCCTCGGCGACGTACCGCCGCTCACCGGTCGCCGGATCTGCGAACACCCGCATTCGGCGCCCGGACGTGGGATCGACGAAGACCTCCTCGGTGCGCTTGAAGCGCGGTTCCGGGGCGACCGTTTCGCCACCACCTGGACCGGGCTGGTAGTGGGCACCTTCGGCCGCTTCGGATCGGTAACGGGTGATCTCGATGACGGCCACGATCACAAGGACAGCGCCTGACGCGATCATCGAGAAGGTCACCACGACAAACGCGCCACCACCAGTAAAGGCGAGCGCGAGCCCGCCGATCAGCAGCAAGGCGCCGATCACTCCGAGCACGATGCGGATCACCGATGCGCCGGACACGTTTCTGGGGCCCTGAGCCGTTGCTTGGCCTATTCGGCCGGGGGAGGGGCAGCAGGCCCGGTCTCGGCGACGAGCACCACGGCCGTGCCGTAGGCCACGATCTCGGACATCGTGCCGGCGAGCTCGGAGCTGTCGAAGCGCATCGACAGGACGGCATTGGCGCCCATCAGCGTGGCGTTCTGGACCATCCGGTCGATCGCCTGGCGACGCGTGTCCTCGAGCAGGCTCGTGTATTCCTTGATCTCGCCGCCGCCCAGCGAGCGCAGGCCGGCCATGATGTTGCCGCCCAGCCCGCGGCTGCGGACAACGAGGCCGAAAACCTGGCCCTTGGTTTCAGCGACTCGCCAGCCGGCTACATACGGCGTGGTTGCGATAAGCATCATCGGTTGCATCTCCTTACGACCCTCCGTTCTCTCAGGCTGATGGTACCCTCGGCGCAGGTGGTCTCTGTAACGTCACGGGGAGTCCGCCTCTACCCGCCGAGCTGGATCGACCGTCTCTGTGCCGCCGTCGATCGGTCCCGCGTGCCAGGCTGGGTCGTCTACTCGGCGCTCGCCCTGATCTGCATTCCGGTCTTTGTCGCGGCCGACGTGCTGAGCCGGGCCTTCCCGTTAACCCAGATCCTTCCTTTTCACGCCTTCCTAGCCGCTCTCCCGACGTTGACGATCTGGTTCATCGATTACCTGGACCGCACGGCCGAGCGGGCCCTTGACCGGGCCATCCCGGTTCTAAAGGCGAGTCCGGAGGAGATCGAGCTGCTGCGCTACGAGCTCACGACCATGCCGGCGCGCACGGTGCTCGTCCTGACGATCCTCGGCCCGCTCTCGATCCCCGTGATCATGGCCGCGATCTTCGCGCTGGATCCTTCCGACACGTTCCTATCGGTCCTGGGGTTGACGCGCACGACGCCGTCACTGGCCGCGTTCGTGCTGTTCATCGGCCTTTCGTACGCTACCGGTCTCGTCTTCCTGTACCACGCGGTCCGTCAACTCCGGCTGGTCAGTCGGATCTACGAGCGGCACGTCGTCGTCGACCTGTCTTCGCTCGGTCCGCTGTACTCGTTCTCCCGCGTGAGCGCGTTAACGGCGGTGGCCCTGCAGCTTCAGGCGGTCCTGTGGATCGTCACCAACCCGGCCGCGGGCGGGGCCTTCCTGCCGATCGTCTCCTGATCGCGCTCACGTTCGTCGCCGCCGTGATCTTCATCGTCCCGCTGTGGGGCATACATCGCCGCATTGCCGACGAGAAGGGGAGGAGACTGGGAGAAAACGCGCGCAACAGGGAGGCTCTGATGGCAGAGCTGCGGGTGGGGATCGGATCGGGTGATCTTGGGCGGGCGACGCAGATCAAGGACGCGGTCCTGGCGATCGATGTCGAGGCGAAGGCGCTGGCGGTCGCACGGACGTGGCCGTGGGAGCCCGAGACACTGCGTCTGCTCCTGACGGCGGTGATCCTGCCGACGGTGCTGTTCATCGTTCAGTACGTTCTGCGCGTGGTCCTCGGCCAGTAACCAGGGCCAGCTCCGCGCGGTCATCGAGAGGCCATAGGAGGGCACCGCCCAGGCTGCGTGTTGCGGCTGGCAGGCCATCGACGTGTCGCGGATACGACAGACAGACGACTCAGGGCTTGCACCCGACCAGCGACACCTGACTCGCTACCCAAGTGGGGATTTCGAGTCCCTGCCGCTAGGCATTGAAGGAATTCACTCACCCTCAGGGTGGGCGAGCCCGCTATCACCCGGGCCAGGCGGACACGCTCGCGGCCTGCCATGCCTGAGGCCCCGAAGAGCCTCGGCGGAGCCGGGACCGGGTCCCGACACGGCCGAGCGCCCGCCCGGACCCGTCTGCTTCAACTAGTCGTGTGTGTCAGTCGTCCAGTTCCGTTGCTGGACGGCAAGATCGAGCCGCCGAACTGATTCCGAGAGCTCATCGGCGGCGCGACGTTCGGTGCGCAGCTCAACGGTGGCAAGTTCGCGCAAGTCATCCTTCTGCCGCCGGCCACCGAGCCAGCCACGGCCGTGACCTGCCTTCCCAGAACCCGTGGCGACCTCGACGGCCTCCACGGCGCCCCGCCGTGCCTTTGCCTCCAGGATTAGCCGCTCGCGCAGGGCAATTGCCTCCATCAAGTTGAGCTCCCGGTTATCGAATATCAGCCGAGTTGCGTTGTTCGTGCGATTGATCCGAACGGTCAGCGACTCGAAGCGGTCCAGCGCGCGTGCCAGCTCCATCAACACCTCGGCCGGATCGTCGGCTGGTGACTCCTGGTCCTCGAAGCGAACCACGGCAGCCGCGAGCCGACCGCGCAGATCGTCGATCTCTTTGATTGTGTCCTTGCGAGCGGCCAACGCCTCAGCGAGGAGCATCCTGGAATTCGCCTCCGTGCGACAACTCGCACATCATTGCATTGCTGACCCTGCTCGTCAACCAGCCGCACGCGCCATCAGACTGTTGTCATGTGCTATCATGATGCGCATGAAACGTGTGCAGATGCAATTCACCGAGCAACAGCTCGAAGCGCTGCGGGCGGGGGCCTCTGCATTAGATCGGCCTGTCGCGGCGATTGTCCGAGATGCCGTCGATGCCTGGATCGCAGATGACGAGCGGGGCCGGAGGGTCGACCGTGCGCTCGCTGCGGTCGGAGGATTCCACTCGGGCCTCGGTGACCTGGCTGAGAACCACGACCGCTACCTAGATGAGGACGGTTGAGCAGTGCGGATCTTCGCGGACACATCGGCGCTGATCGCACTCCTTGACGAAGACGACCATCGGCACGACGAAGCGAGTGCAACATTCCGAGCCCTCGTGGCGACGGCCGAGCTCGTCACACACAACTACATCCACGTCGAGGCGGTCGCGGTTGCCACCCGCCGACTGGGAGCCGAGGCGGCACAAACACTGATCGACTCTCTGCTGCCGGTCATGGCGACCATCTGGATCGACGAGGCGGTCCACCGGACAGCGCTTGCGACGCACAGAGCCGTAGGGGGGACGGTCTCGCTCGTCGATCAGGTCAGTTTCGCGGTCATGCGGCAGCACGGCATCGAGATCGCATTCGCTTTCGATGCCGACTTCGAGGTGCAGGGGTTCAGGCCGCCGCATACATCGCCCGAGGGTCAGACGTGGCGAATAAGCGAGGTACCGGCGGCATACGGTGCCTCCCACCAAGGCGTTTCTGACCTCGTCAGCGTGTCCGAGATCGCGACTCGAGCCGGACGCCCCGTGAACACGATCCAGTCCTGGCGCCGGCGGCACAGTGACTTTCCAACGCCGGTGGCCCAGCTCGCAGCGGGCCCCATCTGGCACTGGCCCTTGGTCGCCCAATGGATCGCTACCCGTCCGGAGAGGCGAATCGCGAGTGACGCCGCATGAAAACTGTCTCGGCCACTCAGAACCGAATGTGATGGATACTCACTCGCGTGAAGCGCACGCCGATATCGAGGGCTGAGGTCAGCCGCTTCGGCATGGTTCCGGGCTGGGAGTTGGTGTCAGCCGGTCTGTCGGATCTGCGAGCTGGCCGGGAATCGATCGAAGGTTTGCTCGTCGTGTCCGCGGCGGAGCGTCTGGGAACCCTGGGGATTGGGGTGCCAGGAGAGTGGAGCGACGGCGTCCCACAGAGGCTCTACGCGCTTGTCGTTGACCAGGTGGGGGAGGGACGGGCGCATAGCCGATACAACGCGCTGCATCGCCGTCTTTTGAGCTTCTTACGCAGCGCCCAATCTGATCGTGCGTCCGGCAGTTGACGCTGCCCGATTGTGGGCATTTTTGGCCGAGCTGGGCCGTGCCAGCGTCGAACCCACGACCGCCTACCTCGTAGGAGGCGCGAGCGCGGTCTTGAACGGATGGCGGCGGACGACGATAGATGTCGATCTATACCTGGAGCCAGAACGCGACGAGCTGCTGCGCACCATTCCCGGCCTCAAGGAGCGTCTGCAGATAAACATCGAGCTGGCGTCGCCACTTGACTTCCTGCCACCGTTGCCAGGCTGGCGTGACCGCAGCCGCTACGTTTCGCAAGAAGGAAAGCTGACCGTGCGCGACTTTGACTTCTATGCTCAGGCGCTGGCCAAGCTCGAGCGTGGCTTCGCACAGGATCTGCGTGACGTGAGCGCGATGATCGCGCGCGGACTGGTCTCGCCGCCTGAGCTCGAGCGACTGTTCAACGTTATATCGGACCAGCTGTACCGGTTCCCGGCGGTCGACGGCGCCGCATTGCGCTCAGAGCTCACGCGACTCGCCCGGTAGGCGGGTACCGACCGCGTTCAGCCGTGAACGGGGCGCGAAGATGTAGTAGTATGATGCAATGATCACCGTGCCGGAAGCCGCGAAGAGGGCAGGGAAGGACCCTGAGACGATCCGCCGCTGGATCCGGACGGGGCGCCTGCGCGCGACCAAAGTCGGGACGCAGCACGTCATCGAGGAAGGCGAGCTCGAACTCGTCCTGGAGGATGAACAGCTCCCGGTGCCGGCCGGGTGGGGCTGGGACCGCCTGCCGGACGGACAGCCGATGCCAAATTTCGTGGCGATGATCCGTCGACAGCGAGCCGGCCATTGACGACCTTGGTGGTCGATGCGAGCGCGTACCTGCCCATGATCCTGCTCGGCAAGGTCCCCGAATCTCTCAGCCAATTCGAGCTTGTCGGTCCACCACTCCTGTGGTCAGAGACAGTGTCGTCGCTGAGGGAGGGTGTCTGGCGCGGGGCCATCGATCCGCAGCTAGCGGCGGCCGCGCTTCTGCGCATAACCAGCCTGGGGGTAGTAGAGAAGGCACCTTCCGAGTTGCTAGCGGAGGCCTACCGCTTGGCCGGAAGACTGGGCTGGGCCAAGACATACGACGTCGAGTACGTGGCGTTAGCGACGTTGCTCAGCGCCCAACTCCTCACTCGCGACGCACGATTGCGGCGCGGCGCTGTACGGCTGGTGACCTTCTTCGATCCTGAGCGGGCGCCACCGACGACCGGCCCGGAGGACGAGGCCGCCCAGCCCTCCGACGACGGCTGACCTTCATAGGCCGGATTCCAATCCGCCCACAAAACCGTCTTTCGCGGGCCCCCGAGGCTCACGTAACTACTTCCGATAAGAGAAGTTATGTAACG
>JBBDRY010000050.1:0-7565 GCA_040905225.1 Chloroflexota bacterium
ACCACCACGCTCGGTACAAGCGTCACCTCAACGAGCTCGCCGGCGACGATGCCGACTTCGTGGCCTGGCTCCACCGCTGATCGACCGGCCGAGCCGCCCGCCCCCACCCGAGCGACCCTTGTCGGATCGTGCCGACGAGGTCCGCCCAACCCGACACAGTTCGGCCGGCCGGAGGCCCGGGTCAGGGCCCGTCGAGTTCGGCGGTCGCGATCACCGCACCGGAGCTGCCGAGGATCCGCATGCCCGTCGCCTCCGCCGCGGGTGGCCGCAGGCCGGCGGCCCACACCCCGTTGGTGACGTCGTCGGCGGTGTAGCTGGCCACGTCCACCCAGCGTCCGCCGACCCGCACCTGACAGGTCCACACACCGGTCCAGTCGGCGGGCCCCTCCATCGTGACGACCAGCCGGTGCGGGTCGGCGCCGAACAGCTCGACGGCGCCGATCTCGTCTCCGCGCCGGCTCACGATGGGAGCGGCCCGCCACTCGGGCGCCTCGTCACCGCCGGTACCCGACAGCACCAGAGCCAGTGCCATCAGGGCGATGAGAAGCACCGCCGCGCCGGCGAAGGCGACGACGGGACGCCGGCGGGCGCCCGCCGAGGCCCTCCCCGGCGGCGCCATCCCCGCCAGCGCCCTCGCCTCGAAGCCGGCCGGCGGCTCAATCTCCGGCGCCAGCTCGAGCATCCGGTCGGTGATGGCGACGAGCTCGGCGAGGTGACGCTCGCACGTCGTGCAGGTGGCGGCATGGGCGGTCAGCTCGCTGCGCCGGGGCTCACCGAGATGACCCAGTGCCACCTCGACGGCGTCGCGGCCAAAGTCCTCGCAGGAGAGCGGCGCCGGGTTCACAGCTCCGACTCCGTCCTGAGGCGCACGCGGAGTTTGCGGAGACCGGCCTGCACCCGGTACTTGGCGGTGGGGACCGGGACGCCCTCGAGCTCGGCGATCTCGGCGCTGGTCCTCGACCCGATGGTGGCGAGCACGACCGCCCGCTGCTGCTCTTCGGGGAGCGAGGCGAGGGCCCGGCGGGCCAGCTCGACGCAGTCGTCGCGCACGGCGGCATCGGCCGGATCGGCACCGTCGGGGGGCAGGAGATCCTGCACGAGCGACGGGTCGACGGGCCGGGGCCGCCGCACCCGGAGGGCGTCGATCGCCAGGTTCCGGGTGATGGTGAGCAACCAGGTGACGACGGTGCCGCGGCGGGCGTCGTAGGCGCCGGCGTGGTGCCAGGCCCGCTCAAAGGCCTGCTGGGCCACGTCCTCGGCGGCGGCGGCGTCCAGGGTGATGGTCAACGCCAGCCCGTAGACGCGCCGCTGGAACCGGCGCACCAACACGGCGGCGGCATCGACGTCGTCGAGGCCCACGGCGGCGAGGAGCGCCTCGTCGCCCAACCGGTCGAGACGCGCTCGCGACCACACCATGACAACTGTACGGACGGGAGCTCCCCGGAGATGGCGCCATCCGCGGCGCGCTCCCGTCCGTAGTGCCTGTTGTTGGCATCGGACGATGGAGGGGGGTTGTCATGCGCAGGAGCATCGTGACCGCCGCGCTCGGGGCGCTGGCGCTGCTCGCCGCCAGCTGCGGCGGCGGAGGCGGTGACGGTGACGGTGACGGCGACACCGACGTGGCCGGCGAGGGCACCACCACGACCACCAGGCCGGCTGACGGGGCCGTCACCATCGGTGTGGCCGACAGCGAGCTCGGGTCGATCCTGGTCGACGGTGAGGGCCGCACGGTCTACCTCTTCACCAACGACGAGCCCGAAATGAGCACCTGCACCGACGCCTGCGCCGAGAACTGGCCGCCGCTCGAGGCGCCGGAGCCTCCCGTCGCCGGGGAGGGCGTGGACGAGGACCTCCTCGGATCGATCACCCGCGACGACGGGATCGACCAGATCACCTATGCCGGCATGCCGCTGTACCACTTCGCCGCCGACACCGGCCCGGGCGACACGCAGGGGCAGGGAGTGGGCGACGTGTGGTTCGTCGTCGGCGCCGACGGCGAGGCGATCACCGCCGCGGCCCCCGACCCCGGCCCCGGCGATGACTACGGCGCCGGGCCGGTGGCGGGGCCCGAGGACGATCGGGAACCGGCGGGGTCCGGCGCAATGGAGACGGCGACGCCCGCCGGCGGAGGCGGCACCTCGGCCCCTCCGGAGGAGACCGGATCGCCGTCGACCACGGCCGCGCCCGCTACGACCACCACGACCGAGGTAGCGGCGACGGCGGCAATCCGCATCGAGAACTTCACGTACTCGCCGCCGGCGCTGCAGATCTCCACCGGCACGATCGTCACCGCCACCAATGCCGACTCGGCGCCCCACACCTGGACCGCCGACGACGGGTCGTGGGACTCCGGGGCGTTCGGGCAGGGCGACCGCTACCAGCACACCTTCAGCAAGCCTGGCACCTTCAGCTACCACTGCGCCATCCACCCGTCGATGAAGGGCACCGTCACCGTCTCCTGACACCGGGACCCACGCCGGACCCCGAGGCGAACCACCCTGCTGTTGATGACCGTGTGGAGCCTGGTGCGGTTCAGGGTGGCAAATGGTGGCAAAGGGGTCCGGTGTGGTGGAGTCGTTCTCCCGCTGGCTCTGCTGTGCCGTGGTGGCCCCCTGTCAGCTGGTTGCGAACCCGGTGAGGCCGCCCGTGCCGGTGTGGTTGAAGAGCTTGCGCAGGTTGTGGCAGGCAGCGAGGAGAGCCCATTCGCCATCGGCGGCGTTGAGGCATCGACGGTGGCAGCAGGAACACCTGGTGCGGGTCGTAGTGACGGAACGTCTTGTCCACCCGGCCCCGCTCCGGCGGCGCCTCCACCGCCGGGCCCACCCCGAACAACCGGTCCTCACCTGCCACCACCACCATGGTCACAGTCTTTTCCATCGCCACCACCAAGTGGTGGGTTACTGACCCACGCTCCTTGGCAGGCGGTGAAGGTCGAACCCCGCATCTCGGCCGACTCGAGTGCAGCCGTCAACCCGCGGGAACGGAGAGCCTTGACAGTGCATACATTGTGGCATAGCCTCCGGCATACGAACTCGCTGTGGGTTGCCTTCACCGGTTTGTACGGACTATGCGCCTCGTCGCTGGTGCGGCGCAGGCGTGATGCGGCGCGTCGGCCTATCGACTCGGGATTGGAACTCGGTGAACCTCACTTTTGTTTGCAGCCCGGCGTATTCGCCTTAACACGGAAATCTACGGAACACGGAAGAGGGAGGACCAACATGAAGCTTGGGTTACGCTTAGGGCGTACGCCGCTCGTGATGGCAGTCGTGGTGATGCTCGCGGGCGCTTGTGGGTCCGATAGCCCCGAAGCCGCACGTGGTACAACGGCACCAAAAGAGAAACCGACTGAGCCTCAGGAGCTTCGGCCCGTCAGCGTCCAGTTCGATTGGATTGCGGACTCACAGTACACGCCCGCCCTGCTCGCCGAAGAGCGCGGGTATTTTGCCGATGAAGGCTTGGAGCCGTCGTTCACAGAGGGCGGCGGTGCCGTATCGGCGGCACAGATCGTCGGGACAGGCCGCGCAGACATTGGAATCGGGACGCTGGATGAAGTGCCCCTTGCTATCCAGGAAGGTATGGACGTCAAAGCGGTGGCTATCATCGAACCGGTGTCACCGTCCGCAGTAATCGTTCCTGCAGATAGCAAGATTCGTAAGCCCGAAGATCTCAACGGTAAGACCATAGGTACACTGGCCGGAGCCGCATCAGGAATCCTCTTCGAGCCGTTTCTTCAAGCCGTGGGAGTAGATCCGAGTTCAGTCGAGAAGGTCAACGTCCCGTTCCCATCTCAGGTACCTCTCCTGCTCGAAGGAAAATTTGACGGCATCACCGGCTTCACGCGGGCGCAGGGTGCAATTGCTGAGGTGACGGGCGCGGATGTGCGGATGTTCCTGTACAGTGACCACGGCATCGAATTCGTCTCGACCGGGATCTACACGCGCACAGAAGTCATCGAAGAAGATCCGGAGCTCGTAGCCGGGGTTGTGCGTGCCGTCCTCAGGGGGCTGAAGGATATGATCGCGGATCCCGGTGCCGGGGTGACAGTCGGCGCTCGCGATTACCCCGCTCATTACGAGAATATGGAGTACGCCGAGCTACACGCCGAGATGTTCACCCAGTTCGTCGAGGATCAGAGTAGCTCCCGCGGTCTCGGCTACCAAGAAGTTGAAGTGTGGGAGAAGACGGTGGAACTCTTGAAGACCCACTTTGGCGTCGAAGACCCGCTCCCAGCGGAGGAGTACTACACGAATGAGTTCATCCCTGATCTCGAGTAGAGAAGAAGCAGATGCGGACGGCGAACCGGCTGACCTGTCCCCGGCGGTGACTCGCGGAGATCTCGAGGCGGATAAGCGACAGCGTGCTCTCCAGCGGCGTTCTCGGTTACTCGGGTTCGGAATTCCGGTCCTCTCACTAGCGGCAGTTGTCATCGCATGGGATATCGCGATCCGGATCTTTGACATCGCTCCGTTCATCCTCCCGCCTCCAGTCGAAGTATGGGATGAGCTCATCGCTCAGTTGCAGGATGAGCAGTACCGTCATCACACCTATGCAACAATGAAAGCTGTGGTAATCGGGTTCCTTGTCGCGACCGTGTCCGGGGTGCTGCTCGGCGTCGCCATGGCGACGTGGCGCGGGGCATACCGGGTTCTTTATCCGCCGATCATCGCCTCGCAGGGGGTCCCGAAGACTGCTGTAGCTCCGCTCTTTCTCCTGTGGTTTGGGTTTGGCATGACCTCGAAGGTGATGATCGCCTCGCTCATCGCCTTCTTTCCTGTAGTTGTCGGTACGTTGCACGGTCTCCAGAGTGTATCGCCTGATCTATTGCGGCTTGGACGGTCCGTCGGTCTTAGCGGGACACGACTGTTTTTAAAGATTCGTTTACCTGCGGCGCTTCCGGAGGTCTTTACTGGCCTCAAGGTTGGGATCACGCTTTCGATAGTCGGCGCAATCGTGGCGGAATTCGTCGCGGCCAACGAGGGCCTCGGGTACATGTTGATCATTTCAATGGCGCAGATGCGCACCCAAGTCGTCATGGCCACCCTTTGCATCCTTGCTCTCGCTGGCGTGATTCTGTACGGGATCATCGAGGTGCTCGAACGCGTGGCGATCCCTTGGCATGTGGCCAGCGGGCGGAAGCACATAGTGGTCTCGAGTTGAATGAACTCTGATCGAGCGACCAGCGAGCCGAGGACCGAAATTGGCTGTGGTAAGGGTATCCGAGAATGACCGAGATCCACATTGACGGCGTGTCGAAGGTCTTTGCGACGCGTACTGGTCGTGTCTCGGCGCTGTCGGACATATCATTGAAGATCGAGAGCGGACAGTTCGTATCAATCCTAGGTCCATCTGGGTGCGGAAAGTCGACCCTCCTTTCGATCGTCGCCGGGCTCGATGTTGCCTCGAGCGGGCGCGTGACGATCGGCAACGATCGCGTGACGGCACCGCACTCCGGCCTCGGAATGGTGTTCCAGGACGCTCACCTGCTCGATTGGCGCAACGCTCTCGACAACGTGATGCTCCAAGTCGAGGGGAAGCGACTCCCGCGCGCCGACTACTTGCCGCGCGCAAGATCCCTCCTCGAACAGGTGGGCCTCGCTGACTTCGAGGATAAACGGCCATGGGAGCTCAGCGGCGGAATGCGGCAGCGGGTAGCGATCTGCCGAGCCTTGATTCACGAACCGAAGATCCTCTTGTTCGACGAGCCCTTTGGGCCGCTCGACGCGTTGACTCGCGAGCAGTTGATGCTGGATCTTCATCGTCTGTGGTTGCGGGACCGACAGACGGTGATCTTTGTGACCCACTCGATTCCGGAGGCCGTCTTTCTCGGTGATGTCGTGGTGGTGATGACGAAGCGCCCGGGTCGGGTCCACGACGTACTTCACACGTCGGATCTCGGTGTCGAGCGCGACCTGGATGTTCAGGCCTCATCAGCGTTCCAGGAGCACGTCCGAAAGCTCCACGCTCAGTTCCAAGAGCTCGGCATTTTGAGCAAGCGGAATGTCTGACGCCGGCTTACCCTTTCCATGACTGTCTGCGCCTTGCTCCGCGAAGACGCGCTATTGCCGTTCGGACGTCGCAAGACGCAGCCGCGTTGCTGGAGGTCGCTTTGGTCCCCGGGAAGATGAGCGACATCGGCCTCTGCCTCGCGCCAACCCGGGATGCGCTGGTGGTCGCTGCGCAGGCGGCAGCCGCAGAGCAGGCGGGCTTCACCCATGTGTGGGTGACAGACACGCAAGGCCTGTGGCGGGATGCGTACGTGTGCCTGGCGTTGATGGCCGACCGCACCTCGACTGTAAAGCTCGGCCCGATGGTGACGAACGTGACGACTCGGCACCCCACCGTCACAGCCTCCGCCATGGCGACCCTCGCCGAGGCCTCAGGCGGACGAGCGGTCCTCGGGATCGGAACGGGCCGAAGCTCTGTACGACTTCTCGGCGAGCGTGAGGCGCCGTTGGCGAAGCTCCGGCAGGACGTCCAAGGGATCCGTGCGCTATTCCGCGGAGAATCCATTGCTGTTGGTGATGCCTCTTTCGCACTGGATCCAGGCCTCGCGCCCGCTGACATCCCCATCTACCTGTCGGCGAGCGGGCCGCGCATGCTCCGTTTGGCGGGGGAAGTCGGTGACGGGGTGATCTTCGTGGTAGGCGCTACTCCTGGGCTCGCGGCCTACGCTCATGAGCAAATCGACCGGGGAGCGGCGCATCGGCAGGGCGACCTTGCCCTGCCTTACCGGCTCCACTATGTCCAGTGTGCGCTCGGCGCGTCGAGAGAAGAGGCCATTGAGCTCGGCCGAGCGATGGCCGGGTTCCAGCTGGCGCAGCTCACGGTGCCGAAGACCGCCTACTCGAGCGAGCAGTACAGCGGTGGCGATTACGACTATCGGGAGCACTACTCGAGCGACAACCTGGTGCGAGAGACCGTAACGGCCGGCCAGACCCAGGAGCTTGTCGCTTGCGGCGACGTCGAGCACCTCACGTCGCGGCTGGTCGAGCTCGCGCAGACCGGGATCGACCAGCTCACGCTCTACCCGTGCGGCGACATGGATGACTTCATTCGCGCCTGCGCGACGTCGATCCTTCCGGCCTTGCGGCGGGCAACTTCCCCTTGATCCACTGATGAACCTGGGCTGAGCGCGCCCGCGTATCCAACAGAAAGGCCTCCTGAGCAGGGAGGATGGCGGTGTTCGAAGTCGCTGTCCACACAAGCTCGAGGAGGCACTTTCAGTGAGTCGAGTATCGCGCGCGCTGGACCGGATCGGGGTGAGCTTCGACGCCCCGAACCTGGTGGCCAACGGCGGCCTGCTGCTGGTGGCAACGCTGGCGGACCGTTTGGATCTGGAGGCGACGGTGAACCGCCTTGTCCGCATGCCCGGCCGGGTGGGTGGGGCGCTGCCAGGGCGCAAGGTGTTGACGTTGGTGCATGCCATCGTGGCCGGCGCCAGCCACATCGACCACGCCGAGGTGCTGCGGTCCGGGAACACCGCCGGCGTGCTTGGTGGCCCGACTGGGGCCACTTCGCGTTCTTGACCGATCTCGCCGGCGCCGCCACCGAGATCGACGTGTTCC
>JBBDRY010000051.1:0-7560 GCA_040905225.1 Chloroflexota bacterium
ATCCAGGCCTGTCAGACGCCGACAGGGCGAGGCTCGTCGCCGACGTATTCATGTCAGTGCTCGCGGCGCGCGTGCTCCCGCTGCTGAGTTAGCGATCGGGTTGATGGGTCAGCGCCAGTCGAGCTCATCAGGTTCATTCCCTGTTGCGCGGTCCAGACGGCCGTGGGCGGTGCGGCAGCAAGTCAGCGCGTAGAGGGTTCGCTAGCCCACCGCCGGCACGGACGTCTGCTCGAGCGACCGGCGGCGCACGAGGAGCAGGCAGGCGCCGACGGCCGCCAGCACCGCCGAGATGATGAACGTGGGCTCGTAACCGGCCCGGTTGGCGACCAGCCCGAGCACGACCGGCGCAACCCCGAACGAGACGTCGAGGAAGAGGGTGACCGTGCCGGACACGGTCCCGCGCTCGGTCGGCGGGACGCGGGCGACCGCCAGCGTCAGCAGCGCCGGCATGATGAAGGCGACTCCTACGGCGAAGACGAACGTGCCCGCGATCAGCCCCTCGGGGGTGGGGAGCAGCCCGATCACGGCCAGCCCCAATGCCGACACCGCAAGCGCGACGCCCGACACGCGGGCCGCGCCGTAGCGGTCCGGCCACTTGGCGCCGATGACGCGCAGGAGGACCACGATCAGCGCGTACATCACGAACGGCACGCCTGCTCCACCCATGCCCAGCTCGCGCGCGTGCAGCGGTAGGAAGGTGAAGAAACCGGCCATGCCCCAAAGCCCGAGCAGGCTGATGAACCCCGGAAACAGGCCCGCCGGGTGGATCAGCGGCCCGCGGACGTGGGCTGTCTTGACGGTCGCTGCGGCCCGCGCGAGGACCGCCGGCGCCGACTCGGGTACGAGTAGCGAGAGCGCCACGGCACCGACGGCGACCGCGATCGCGGCCAGCCACGCCGCGTCGTATGAGCCAGCGGCGATGGCCAGCATCGCCTCGCCGATGGGTGGCCCGATGGCGATGCCCAGGTACAGCGAGAGAGACAGGAAGCTGATCGCCTCGCCGCGACGGTTCTCGGCCGCTAGGTCCGCGCCAGCGGCGATCGCGGCGACGAAGAAGAAGCCCTCGCCGGCCCCCAGCAGCGCGCGGGCCGCGATGAAGATTGCCAGGTCGGTGGCGACGAGGTGGAGGCCGAGCGCGGCGACGGTCAGCAACGCTCCGCCGATGAGCAGCGGCCGGCGCCCGAACCGATCTGACGACCAGCCCACGAGGGGGCGCAGGATCAGTGACGCGATGCTGAACGAGGCGATGGCGACGCCGACGCCGGTCTCGTCGGCGCCCAAGGTGTCCTTGGCGAATGTGGGCGCGACGGGCAGCACGATGCCCGCCGCAACGAAGAAAGCGAGCGTCGCCACTGCCAGCGCGACGAAGCCGCGCGTAACCAAGCGCGCGGGATCAGCGAGCGGCAGGCCCAGGCTCATGGCCGCCGATTATCGTCCCCACATGCTGTCAACCCGGACGGCCGGGTACGCGGCCCTCGCGTGGATCGCGACGCGGGGCGCGCATCGCTCACACAGCGCCGGTGATCGGCGACGGGCGGGTCCAGCGTCAGCGCCAGCCGAGCTCCGGCGCGACGTAGCGCAGGGTCGACTCGATGGCATGCGCGTTGTAGTCCACACCGAGCTGGTTCGGCACGGTAAGCAGAAGCGTGTCCGCGGCAGCGATGGCGGTGTCTTCCTTCAGCTGGGCTACTAGCTGATCGGGCTCGGCTGAATCTTCGTCGGACAGGCGCTGGGAATCTGGCTGTGGCGGCGCAGAGACGCTCGCTCCGCGGCCGGCCGGCCAGCGTGAGCGGCAGCCTCGGGAGCCTGCTCGATGACGGCACACCTCGGAATCCGCGCCGTCCGGGGAGCGAGTCGTCCGCCTCGTCGCGTGTCTGCCGCTGGCAGTACCTGCCGGTCGCGGTGGCGCTCGTGGTGCTCGTCGGCTCCTTTCTCCTGGTCATTTTCCGATGCGGAAAATCGTCTTACATCATCCGCCACGCCTAGTGATATCATCGAGGGCGTGATCAGGACGCAGATCTCACTGAGCGAAGATCAGATGCGGCGGCTGAGGCGCACGGCGCGCGAGCGCGGCACGTCGATCGCGGCGGTCATCCGCGATGCCGTTGAGCGCTCCATTCCGGATGAAGATACCGAGCGTTTGGCCAGGCAACGCCGCGCGTTCGGCCTGGCTGGGGCATTCGACTCCGGGCACCGGGATACTGCCCAACGTCACGACGAAGTACTCGCCGACGAAAAGCGTTGGTGACGATCTTCATCGATACCAGTGCCATCTACGCCCTGCTGGACCGTGCTGACGACAATCACGAACGAGCGCGTCTTGGCCAGGAGCGAGTGCTCGGCGAACAGCTCGTGACCCATTCGTACGTGGTGGTCGAGACCATCTCGCTCGTCCGTCGGCGGCTCGGCCCGCCGGCGACGGTGCGCCTCGTCGACGAGTTTCTGCCCGCCATCGAGGTCCACGACGTCGACGAACGCCTTCGCCTGCGCGCGATCGCGAGCTTCCGGGCTGCGGTTCGAACGGACGTTTCGCTGGTCGACCGGACCAGCTTCGAGTTCATGCGTGAGCAGGGGATCACGCGCGCTTTCGCGGTCGACGCGGACTTCGAAACCGCCGGCTTCGAGCTCGTGAGCTGACGAACGACTTTGTAGTTTCCCGCCAGCCGACGCCGACGACGTTCACCGGCGTGACTCGAGGCCTCCGACACCTGCCACGGGCAGCTACGCCGGCGCTTGACCGCGGAGAAGAACAGACTGAGCACGTTGGTCGACCAGTGGCCGCCGCAGTTGAGGTCATCAACCACTACGGCGAAGAGGTGATGAACGTGATCGGCCGCTGAGGGAGGGGTGCACCGGCCACGTGAAATTCGAACTCCGCTGGTGGCAGACCGGGATCGTCTACGAAATCTATCCGCGCTCCTTCGCCGACGCCAACGGCGATGGCGTCGGTGACCTCGCCGGCATCACGGCCCGGCTCGGGTACCTCGCCTGGCTGGGGGTCGACGCGATCTGGCTCGCGCCGTTCTATCCCTCGCCGATGGACGACTTCGGCTACGACGTCACCGACCACACAGACGTCGATCCACTGTTCGGCACGCTCGAGGACTTCGATCGGCTGCTGACCACCGCCCACCGCCTCGGGATCCGGGTCATCGTTGACTACATCCCCAACCACACCAGCGATCGCCATCCCTGGTTCGTCGAGTCGCGCTCTTCGCGCGATCATCCGAAGCGCGACTGGTACGTCTGGCGTGATGCGCGAGCCGACGGTAGCCCGCCGAATAACTGGATCAGCATGTTCGGCGGCCCGGCCTGGACGTGGGACGAGGCGACCGGGCAGTACTACCTCCACTCGTTCCTGGCCTCACAGCCCGACCTGAATTGGCGTAAACCCGAGGCGCGCGCGGCCATGCTCGCCGTGTTGCGCTTCTGGCTCGACCGGGGGGTCGACGGCTTCCGCATCGACGTCGCCCAATTTGTGGCCAAGGACCCCGAGCTGCGCGACAACCCGCCAAACCCCGAGCCGGACCGCCTGGCCTGGCTCGGCGAATGGAGCCACCAGCTCCATCTCTACGATCACGGGCATCCCGACATGCACGCGATCTACCGCGAGATTCGCCGTCTGGTCGACGCATACCCTGGTCACCGGGTGATCATCGGCGAGCTGCACCACCCCGACTTCGACATCTGGGCCCGGTTTTACGGTGAGGAGCTCGACGAGATCCACCTGCCGTTCAACTTTCACATCCTGCACGCCCCGTGGGACGCGGCTTCGCTGCGGACGGTCATCGGGTCGGTCCTGGCCGCGCTCCCGGTCGGGGCGCACGCCAACTGGGTCTTCGGCAACCACGACCAGCCGCGTATCGCCTCGCGCGTGGGGCGAGCTCAGGCGCGTGTCGTGATGATGCTGCTGCTGACTCTGCCCGGCGCTCCGACCATCTATTACGGCGAGGAGATTGGGATGGTGAACGTCGCTGTACCGCGCGAGCGGGCACGCGATCCGTGGGGCCTCGTGGAGCCGACGCAGTCTCGCGACCCGGAACGCTCGCCGATGCAGTGGGACGCGTCCCCGAACGCCGGCTTCTGCCCGTCGGGAGTAGAGCCGTGGCTGCCGATCGCCCCGGACGCGACGACGGTGAACGTAGCGGCCCAGCGCGACGAACCCAGCTCGACGCTGGCTCTGACGCGTGGCCTCATCAGCATGCGTCGTGAGCATCCCGTCCTCGCCCGTGGCGGCCTCCGGCTGATCGAGGACACGCCCGACGGCACGCTCGTCTTCCATCGGGAGTCAGAGGCTGGCCGCGTTCTGGTGGCGCTCAACCTGACCGACGGCCCCCGCGAGCTGTCGATAGCGGCCGCCGGCACCGTGCTGATCGGGACGTTAGCCGATACGAACCGCAAGTCGGTCGGCCCGACGCTCCAGCTGCGACCGAACGAGGGACTCGTCGTCGAGGAGCGGTGACGCCCAAACGCGGTCGGGGCATACGTCCCACTACGTGGCGCGCTTCCCTGGCCGGAGCGCGGAGGACATCACCGATGAGGACATCCTGCGCGAGGTGATGAAAAAGCGTCTGGTTCGAGACGACCAAGGTGTGCTATGAAACCACCAAGAGCCACCTCAACCTGGTCGTGCAGGATTCGGGGTGGGAGTCGAAACTCGCTGAGGTGCTTGAGTCGATGCCCGAGGTCGTCACCTACGCCAAGAACCAGGGCCTCAACTTCAAGATCCCCTACACCTATGAGCGGAGGGCTGGGAACTTCGTGCCCGACTTCCTGATCCGCCTGCGCGATGACGCCTCAGCCGGTCCGGACGACCTGCTCACGCTCGTGCTCGAGGTCAGCGGCGAGGCGCGCAAGGACAAGCAGGCCAAGGTCGCCGCCGCGCACGACCTGTGGATCACGGCCGGCGACAACTGGGGCGGCGCCGGCCGCTGGGCCTTCCTCGAGGTCCGCGAGAAGCTGCTGGACCCGGCGCACGTCCGATGAAGCGGTTGCTGCCGTCCGGCGCTGTCACGTTCATGTTCACGGACGTCGAGGGTTCCACGAAGCTGCTCCACGAGCTCGGCTCCGACAACTACGCGGAAGCGCTCGCGGAGCACCGCCGAATCGTCCGGGAAACCTTCAGCCGCCATGGCGGGGTCGAGGTCGACACGCAGGGCGACGCTTTCTTCGTCGCGTTCCCCGAGTCAGCTGGTGCGCTCGCAGCTGCAGCTGCGGCCACCGACGCGCTTCGCGGCGGCCCGATCCGTGTCCGGATTGGTATTCATACCGGCACGCCGCTCCTGACCGCCGATGGCTACGTGGGCCCGGACGTTCACCGGGCGGCGCGAATCGCAGCGGCTGGTCACGGCGGGCAGGTGCTCGTTTCCAAGGACACGTGTGAGCTGGTCGAGGGCACGTTCACTGATCTGGGTGAGCATCGGCTGAAGGACATTGCCGGTCCGGTCTCGATATTCCAGCTCGGCTCGGAGCGGTTTCCGCCGCTGAACACCGTCGCGAACACGAACCTGCCAAGCCCGGTGAGCGAGTTTGTCGGCCGCGAGACAGAGCTTCACGAGTTGAGCTCGCTGCTTCGCGATGGAGTCCGCCTCGTGACCCTGACTGGCGCCGGCGGCTCAGGCAAGACGCGCCTCGCTGTCGAGGCCGCGAGGCAACTGGTTCCGCACTTCAAGGCCGGCGTTTTCTGGGTCGAGCTCGCGCCGATCACCGATCCCGCCCTGGTGACCGAGGCGGTCGCGCGGACGTTGGGCGCCAAGGCCACACTTGCCGACCACATCGGGGAACGCGAGCTCTTGCTGCTGGTCGACAACGTCGAGCACGTCATCGGCGCTGCGCCAGAGCTCGCTTCGCTCGTCGAGGAGTGTCCCAACCTGCGGGTAATGGTCACGAGTCGTGAGCTCCTGCGCGTGCGCGGCGAGCGCGAATTTGCCGTACCACCCCTGGCGGAGAGCGAGGCGGTCAGGCTCTTCTGCACGCGTTCCGGCGTCGCATCGGACGGCTCAGTGCGCGATCTCTGCCGAGCGCTGGACAACATGCCCCTCGCGATCGAGCTGGCCGCCTCGCGTGCGCGCATCCTCTCCGCGAAAGAGATCCTCGATCGGCTGTCGGCCCCGCTTGCGCGGTTGGACCTACTTAAAGGAGGCCGCGACGCCGACCCCCGGCAGCAGACGCTCCGCGCCACGATCGAGTGGAGTCACGACCTGCTCGCCCCGGCCGAGCAGCACCTCTTCGCCCGGCTGTCGATCTTCGCCGGTGGATGCACGCTCGAAGCGGCGGAGGTGATCGCCGAGGCCGACCTCGACAGGATCCAGTCGCTCGTCGACAAGAGCCTGGTCCGCCACAGCGATGGCCGGTTCTGGATGCTCGAGTCGATCCGTGCGTACGCCGCCGAGCGCCTCGATCACTCCGGCGCGACGGAGGAAGTGCGACGTCGCCATGCCCGGTACTACGTCGAGTTCGCGCGACGGATGGATGCGCTGATCAGCTCAGGCGAGCCCGAGGAGGGACCGGTGTTCCTTCTCGAGCAGGAGATCAACAACTTTCGCGCTGCGGTGGACCTCAGCCTCCAGACCGGGCGCAGTGACGTCGTGAGCGAGATAACCGCCGCCCTGCTCATGTATTGGGTGGTGCGCGGACTCTATCCGGAGGCGCGCTCGTGGGTGGATCGCGCGCTTACCTTCGACGACGCGCAGGACGACGTCCGCCGCCGGCTGCTTTCGGCGCTCGCGACGGTGGCGTACGCGCAGGGGGACCACGCCACCGCGGTCGACGCGGCGGACGCCGCCGCCTCGCTCGCGGCTCAGCTCGGCGGCGCCAGCCAGGAGATGGCATCCCTGAGGGAGCGAGCCGTCGCTGCCCGGTTGAACGGCGACTACGAGCGCGCGGAGCGACTGTTTCGCGAGCGACTCGATCTCGCGATAGCGGTCGGTAACGGGGTTGCAGAGTCGTCGTGCAGGCTCAACCTCGCGTACATCGCCAACAAGACCCGGCGACACGACGCCGCACAGACATTGCTCGCTGAGAACCTCCCATTCGTTCGCTCGAAGGGCCAGGTGCGGTGCGAGGCGAACACGCTGGCATTGATAGCCGAAACGAAGCTGTACCAGCGCGATGAAGGCACCGAGGACGCCATGCTGGCGGCAACACTGGCGTTCCAGATCAGCGATAAACCGCTGACGCTCAACGCTTTGGAGCTTCTCGCTGCGTCAGAAGGCCTCCGCGGCGACACCCGCTTTGCCGCGATGATCCTCGCCGCCACCGAGTCCGAGCGAGAGAAGGCACAGCTGGCGCCCGACGAGGATGAGGCGGCGGTCAGGACGATGGCGCTCGACAGCTTGGGTAGCGACCGCAGCGCCCTTGCAGACGCGTGGGAGAACGGCCGTCGTCTGGAGATTCCCGCGGCGCTCGCCCTCGCACGCGACCACGTCGCGCACGCGCGCGTTGATCGCGCACCGCCCCACTTTGCCGAACCAGGGGCAGTTGGTCGCAATACGCATGGAGGGCCTGATGTCACATGAGCTCGCCTCGTTCTTCGAGCGCTACGCCGAGCGTTACATGGCT
>JBBDRY010000052.1:0-1272 GCA_040905225.1 Chloroflexota bacterium
CCGGCGAAGTCGACGATCTCGTCGAACTTGCGGGCGATCTCGGCACGGCGCATGCCCAGGATGGCTCCGCTCAGGAAGATGTTCTCGCGGCCGGTCAGTTCGGGATGGAAGCCCGTCCCCACCTCCAGCAGCGAGGCCACGCGGCCGCGCAGCACCACCCTGCCGGCCGTGGGGTCGGTGATGCGCGACAGGATCTTGAGCAGCGTCGTCTTGCCGTCGCCGTTGCGCCCGATCACGCCAACCGCGTCACCCTGCTGGACCTCGAACGAGACGTCGCGGAGCGCCCAGAGCCACTCGGTTGTCTCCCGGCGGCGGCCGCGCAGCAGGTCGATCGGCGCTCGCAATGCGCCCATCAGCGATTCTGTGAGGCGGCCATAGGGCTCAATCTGGTGCGAGATCTGGTAGCGCTTACCGAGAGCCTCGACGGCGATGGCGACGCTCATCGTCAGATAACGTCCGCGAAGGTCCGCTCGACGCGGCGGAAGTAAGCCAGGCCGAGGAGCAGCACGACGGCGGTGACGCCGGCCGCCATGAGGACGGGACCAACCGGCGCCGCCTCGCCGTGGCCCAGGAGCGCCCAGCGGAAGCCGTCGATGATGCCGGCCATGGGGTTCAGGTAATAGATGGTCCGCCACTGCTCCGGGACGAAGTCGGTCGAGTAGGCGACGGGCGAGGCGAACAGCCAGACCTGGACCAGGAAGGGGACTGCGTGCTTGACGTCGCGATAGCGGACGTTTATGGCTGACAGCCATACGCCGAGCGCCAGCGCCGTGGCCATCACGAGCACCGTAAGCGGGATGACCCAGAGGACGGCCAGCGATGGCAGGAAACCGAAATACAGCATCAGCAGGCTCAGGACCGCTATGGCGATCACAAAGTCCAGCAGGTGGGAGCCAATGGCGGCGGCGGGCAACAGGAGCCGCGGGAAGTACACCTTCTGGATTATGTGCGCCGCGCCCACGAGGCTGTCCGATGAGCCGATGACGCTGGTTGCGAACAGCGTCCAGGGCACCAGGCCCGAAAACGTGAAGAGCGGATACGGCACGCCGGGCGGGGCGATGCCGCTCACGCGTCCCAGGAAGAGTGTGAAAACGACCATCAGCATGAATGGCTGGATGACGGCCCAGGCGGCCCCGAAGACGGTCTGCTTGTAGCGCACCTTCACGTCGCGCCAGACGAGGAAGTAGGCCAGCTCGCGATACGCCCACAGCTCGCGCAGGTTCAGCCTGGCCCAGCCGGACTTGGGCTGGACGAGCAAGGTCGGTATGGGGT
>JBBDRY010000053.1:0-7553 GCA_040905225.1 Chloroflexota bacterium
CGAGGACGTCTGGCCCGGGCACCTGGAGCAGTAATGCCAGGTGGCCGAAGGGCGGTCGGTATCGAGCGGCCTCGGCATAGGGATCGGCAGCTGGATCGGCAAGACTCAACGCGAAGATCCGCTCCGGGTCGGGGGGCAGCTCGCCGCGTCGTGGCTTGCCTGCCACCGCGTCGGCAATTCGGTCGTACTCGTCGAACAGGCGCGGGATCGTGTCGCCAGTCGGGTCGAAATTGATCGCGTGGTTGGGCCTGTAGCGCAGGAAGAGGAAGCGCAGGAGAGTCGGCGGCAGGAGCGCGGCGATCTCGTGTGCGGCGGCCCCCTCCCCCCGGCTGGTGCTCATCTTGCGTCCACCGATGTTCAGGAACTCGTACGGAATGTTGAGCGGTGGCTCGCGCTCGAAGACGCGGCGGCTTATCGCATCGGCTCGGTCCCTCGAACCTCCGGCCGTGGCGAGGTCCTTGCCGCAGCCCTCGATCGTGGCGCCCGTCAGTCCCCAGCGCGCGGCCCAGTCCACGTTCCAGAGAAGCTTCGCTCGACCGCCGAACGGTGAAACGCGGCCCCTAAAACCGCAGCCGCGAGCCCACTCGACCGCATCAGGCCGGCACTCGTAGGCAACGTCCGTGCCGTTCCAGTCGCGCGCCTGCGTTGTGCCGATTCGGCCGCAGTTCTCGCAGATCACGCTGACGGGCAGCCATCCGGCGGGGTGGTTGACTGTGCTGACCGTCCGGTAGATGTCGAGGATCACGTCCGCGCCATCGAGCGCCCGGGATATGTACGGATCCATGGCGCCGGAGCCGTACTGCTCGCTCATCCAGTACAGCTTCGGATGGATGCCAAGCTCGGCGAACGTTTCGACGAACAGCGTCGCGAAGTGGCGGGCGTAGTTGGGATGGGGGCTGCCGGCAGGCGCCGGGACGTGCGACAGGGGCATGCCCATGTACTTGTCGACGGCGTCGGGCGTCAGCAGCGATTGGGCGTCCATCGGGTCGAGATCCTCGACGCCATACCGGAACTCGACCTCGAGACCGTGCTCGGCAACCGCGCGGCGCACGGCGTCGTGCAGCACAACGCCACGCAATGAGCCCACGTGGACGGTGCCTGACGGCGTCTTGGAGTCGTTGATGACCTGGCGTCCGCTGACCGCGGAAGCGATCTCGTCCGCCCAGTAGGTCGGACCCTGTTTCGACTCGCTGGCCGGCTGCCCGCTCCGCATCGGCGCCGGCTCCATCGCTGCCGGCTTCACCATCGTTTCCTCCGCCGAGGCGCTGCCGGCTTCACCGGATCAATCTCCTTCGCCGAGGGCCCGGCGGGCCCGGCTGCGCGCGAAATAGGTCGGCCTCCTGCGACTGCAGGTGGCCGACCGTCGCTTGCATTAGGAGATGCTGAGGATCTTGTAGCTCGAGTCCCCGGCCGGGACGCTGACGACGACCGTGTCCCCCTTCTTGCGTCCGAGCAGCGCACGGCCGACGGGCGACTCGTTCGAGATACGCCCCTGTGCCGGCGCCGCCTCGGCCGAGCCGACGATCATGAACTTCTCCTTGCCGTCATCCGACTGGATGGTGACGGTCGAGCCGATCTGGACGTGCGTGGTCGAGTGGGTCTCTTTGATGACCACGGCGTTCTTGATCAGCGCGGAAAGCGCCTGGATGCGGCCCTCCACGAACGCCTGTTCGTTCTTGGCGTCCTCGTACTCGGCGTTCTCGGTGATGTCGCCGTGCTCCTTGGCCTCGTGGATGCGCGCAGCCACCTCGGCGCGGCGCACGTTGACCATCTCATCGAGCTCCTCGCGGAGCTTCTCGAGGCCGTCCTTGGACAGGTATGCGGGTTTGTTGTTCATGGCGGGATTCGTCCCTCTAAAGGAAAGACCCCCGGCGCGGGGCCCTCTGATCCGGGCGCGCCAGGAGTTTGGGTCCTGCGGATTGTAGGAGTGGCCCATTCAGGGGTCAAACGAGGGTGAGCCGCCGCCTTTGCTCAGAGTGACCGGGGTCAGGCAGGCCTGCGCATGCGGATCGGTGCCGACGATGTGGAACCAGTCGCGGTAGCCCGTCGGCGAGGTGCTGCGGGCCGGGCGCGGAGCGGCCGGCGGAGTAGGCCACCGATCATGTCTGCGCTCATCGGACGCGATACGAAGTAGCCCTGCACGACGTCGCATCCGAGGCGCGCCAGGCGGCGCAATGTCTGTTCGTTCTCGACGCCTTCGGCGACCACGCGCAAGCCCAGGTTATGGCCGAGCTGGATGGTCGAACGAACGATCTGCTGCTTGCGCCGGTCGCCCTCCATCCCGATCACGAAGGATCGATCGATCTTGATCTCGTCGACGGGCAAACGCTGGAGATAGGAGAACGCCGAGTACCCGGTGCCGAAGTCGTCGATGGCTATCCCGATACCCATGGCGTGGAGCCGCTCCAGCAAACCCTCGGTACCAGCTGGATCAGCCTCAATGCTGGTCTCGGTGATCTCCAGCTCAAGCGCGGACGGTTCGAGTCCGTGGTCGCTCAACAGGCGGGCGATGTCGTCCGCGAGCGAGGCGTCATGCAGGCTGCGCGCAGACAGGTTGACGGCCATCCGCACTTCAATGCCATCACGGCGCCATGTAGCGCACTGCGCGATCGCTGTATCCAGCACGAAGCGGGTCAGCGCGTGGATCACCTCTGAGTGCTCGGCCAAACCAACGAACTCTTCGGGAGGCAGCTCGCCGCGCTGTGGGTGCCGCCAGCGCACGAGTGCCTCGACGCCCTCGATTTGGCCTGTCTTTGCGTTGGCCTGGGGCTGATAGGCGCAGGTGAGCTCGCGCGATTCGATCGCGCGGCGCAACTCGCCCAAGAGGGCCAGTCGAGCCTCGCTGTACGGATCGTGCCGCGGCTCGTAGATGGCGTAGCGCGTGTGGGCGGCCTTGGCCTGGTACATGGCGACGTCCGCTCTGCGCAGAAGCGTGTCGGCATCGTCGCCGCTGGCCGGGAATCGGGAGATGCCAACGCTGTTCTCGACCTGCACGGAGACGCTCTGTACGTCGAAGGGAGCCTGGAAGGCAGCGAGGATGCGCTCGGCGGCCTCGACGACATCAGCCAGCTCTCCGCGGGGAAGGAGGACGGCAAACTCGTCTCCGCCAAGCCGCGCGACCATCGCATCGTCCTTGAACTGGGCCGCGAGACGTTCGGCCACTTCCCGGAGCAACTGGTCACCGTTGTGATGACCGAGCGTGTCGTTCACTTCCTTGAACCGGTCGAGGTCCATCAGCAGAACGGCCCCGCCAGCGGGCGCCGCCGCTTCGATCGCCTCGGCCAGCCGTTGCTTGAACAGGACCCGGTTGGCCAGGCCGGTGAGGGCGTCATGGGTTGCGCGGCGCTCGAGCTCGTCACGCTGGGCGGCGAGCTCGTCGGCCTGCTGGCTGTTGTGCAGGGCGACGCCTGCGTGATTGGCGAGTGTCTCGAGCATGGTGAGGTCATCCTTGGACCAGGCCCGTGACGAGCCGCGGCGATTGGCGACCAGGAGAGTTCCGACCACTGCGTCGTCCACACGGACCGGGGCGACAATCGCGCCACTGATGCCGCGCTCGCGGAAGTGTTCAAGGATGCGTTCGGCGGTGCCGTCAGGCGCGCGATAGAAATTGCGCCGGATGAGCTCGGCAAGTCGTGGCATCCCCCCGGAGGCGGCCGCTGAATCCCGCACGATCAGGCCGCGCCCCTCAGACGAAACGCGCGCCCATACGCCCTCCTTCGGGTCGAGGCGGTATCGGGTCCAGGCAGGCTTCTCGTTGGCTTCGGACATGTGCAGCAACCGGGCCTGGTCGCCCGACTCGGGGAACAGCAACAGCTCCGCCGTATCGCCCTCGAACATGTCGCGCGAGGTGATGAGCAGCGCTCCGGCGACATCGTCGAGGCTGAACGACTCCTGGATGCGCCGAGTTGACTCGTGCAGCCGCGAAAGGCTCCTGTGGCGGCTCAGCTCGCGACCGTGCAGGCGCAGAAAGACGAAGCTCATCGCGGTCAGCGCGACCAGCAGCCACGAGGCCTCCGGCGCATGCCATAGAACCGTCGCGGCAATGAGGGCGATGCCGGGGGCCACGAGGGTGTAGATGGAGCCGAAACCGAAGAGCGACGCAAGGTTTGGGCGTTCGTGTTGGGACATCCAGATGACCAGCGCGACGTTGCCAGCTGCGACGAGGCCCGAGGCGATAACCGCGCCGAAGGCAGCGATCCAGCCGGTGACCGAGAGCGGGTCGGAGCCGCCGACGACGAGCCGGAAGGCGACCAGCGCGACGGCCGTCGAGACGGCAAAGTTGGCGACGTTGAAGAGGAGCTTGATGGGGCTCTGACCTGGTCGCAGGCTCAGTGCCAGTCCGGCACCGAGCATCTGGCCGACGAGGAGATCAATCGGCGCTGCGAAGACCAGGCCCACCACCAGGGCGATCTCGCTGAGTGAGAACGAGTGCGTCTGCTCACGGACCTCGAGATCCACCACAAAGCGCTCGGCGAGGAAGAAGAGCAGCGCGAGCACGGGCCAGGTCAGTGTTATGGGCGCGTTCAGCGCGTGGACCGTTGGCAGGATCAGCCCCCAGCTGACCATGGCAACAAACCAAAGAACCGCAACGAACGCAGCGATCTTCGACTCTGGCGAAGATGCCAGGAAACGCCGAAGGAGCGGCTGCCGCTGCCGCTCCTCCGCGGGAAGGATTTCTGTCGTCGATGTGCTCATGCGTCCGGTGGCTTGGGCCTCATCAGTTGCCCCAGCCGGCGCCCGACCAGAAGTTGGCCGTCCACGAGGAACCCGTCCAGCTCGAGCCGGTCCACGAGGAGCCAGTCCAACTCGAGCCGGTCCAACTCGAGCCGGTCCATGAGGAGCCAGTCCAACTCGAGCCGGTCCAACTCGAGCCGGTCCATGAGGAGCCAGTCCACGAGGAGCCAGTCCACGTGCTCTCGCACCATCCCTGACCGGTCAGCTTGCGACCCATCCAGGACCCTTCCGACCAGGACGTTCCGTCGGCGCTTCGCGGCGCCCAATCGGCGGTCGCGAAGTCCTGCCCGAAGATGTCGCGTTCGCCCGTCAGTGCCGTACCGTTCTCATGGATCTTCGCGTTGCCGCGTGAGGCGTCTAGCGAGCCGAGCCCGGTCGCCGGTTCCCACGTCTGGACATGAGCGGTGCCAGTCGGCGTGGGCTTGGACGCCGCCCTGTCGATGCGCAGCAGGCCTTCGCCATCGGCCACGGTTGGCTCGGACGGCATCGGCGCCGCGCCCTCGCGCAGGAGGTACTTGACCTGGTCGGGCGTGAGCTCCGGCCGTTGCTGGAGCAGCAGCGCGATCGCGCCGCTGGTGACCGCGGCGGCCTGCGATGTGCCGCTGCCGCGGAAGAAGCGCTCGCCGACACGACCGAGCGGGCTGTTCTGGTCGATGTACGAACCGGCGGCGCGGAGGCTGATGACCGACTTACCGGGTGCGACGAAGTCGACCTTGCGAGCCAGGCCGCGGCTCGAGAAGTCGGGGACGCGGTCATTGCCCGGAGCCGCGTTGCCACGCGTGTCATCAGCGCCGACGGCGATGACAAACGGGTCATAGGCTGGGTTGTTCAGGTGGGCCGATCCGAAGCCGGTATTACCCCCGGCGGCGACGACCACGATGCCTGCCCGCCATGCGACCTCGACCGCGTAGGTCAGCGGGTCGAGTCGGTAGTCCTGCGTACCATCCGTTCCGAACGAGAGGTTCAGCACGCGGATGTTGAGGTCGCCGCTCTTCCGATGCTGGACAACCCAGTCGATCGCGGCGAGCACCTGCGACACGTCAGTCGTCCCATTGTAGTTGGCGACCTTGATGCTGACGAGCCGAGCTTCGGGCGCCACGCCGGTGAACGTTGTGCTGTTGGGCAGCTCGCCAGGCGCGAGTTCCGCATCGCGGCCCAGGATCAGCCCGGCCATATGCGTGCCATGCCCATACGAGTCCAGGTATCGCAGGTTGTCTGACTGCGATTCGGGAGACAGGTCTGGGCCGTTGACTATCCGGCCTGCGAGCTCGGGGACCGGCACCACGCCGGTGTCGATCATTGCCACGTCGACGCCGCGGCCGGTGATACCGGTGTGCCAGAGCATGGGAGCTCCGATGGCCTGAGCCGCCAGGTAAGGGGAGCCATCGTCGGTCGGGGCGTAGCCCGGGTCGGACTGCATGGTGACGCGGCTGTCGTCGGTGATGGACCAGATGAACTGTGATGCGGCAAGCCCGGCAAGGGCAGCTGCGGGGACGGTTGCGCGGAAGCCGTTGATGATTCCCAGTTCGAGATCGATCGAGCCACCTGCGGCAAGGACCTGATCCCTGGCGGCGGCCACTGAGTCGGCGGTGCTGCGAACGATCACCGGCAGCGAGCCGGACGTCCGCGCCTGGAGTGCGACCAGCAGGCCGCCCAGGGCGACAGCCGCGACCAACAGGATCGTCGCGACGCGACGGATCGGTCGGTCGTCTGTCCAGCTGACTCCGTAGGCGATGCTCATTTGATCCCCGTTCCCTCTGTACCGGTCGCTCGTCGACCAGCAGGACCCGCATGATGCACCGGGATTCACGGGCGCGAATAGGCCGGGTGGCGGGGAGCACTAGTACTGAAGTACTGGATCGACTGCATCCGACCGCACCCTTTTGGGCCTAACCCCGGCCCATCGATCAGGTACGCCGGTAACGGGGATGACAGGTACTGATGACAGGACGCACCGCGTGGGGGCCCGCGCGTATCGGCTAGGTGCTCGACAGACTCGCGAGTCGGAGCAGGCGGCGACGGATCCGATCGACTCCCTGCCTGTCCACGCAGGCGATGAACACCGTGTCATCTCCGGCGATCGATCCCGCGACCTCAGGCCACCCGGCGCGATCAAGCGCAGCCGCCACCGCGTGAGCTGATCCGGGGACCGCCTTGACGACTATCAGCAGGCCCGCCACACGAATGTCGACCGGCAGATCGCGCAGGATCATCGCCAGCCGCTCCTCGCCGGTGGTCTCGGGCTGCTCGACCCGCGGTGGGATGGCGTAGCCGCGCGTCCCCTCGCGGGTCTGCTTGATGAGGCCCATCTCGCCGACGTCACGGCTGATGGTGGCCTGGGTCGCGCGATAGCCACGTTCGCGCAGCGCGGCGGCCAGCTCGTGTTGCGTGCGAACGGTGCGCGTCGAGATCAGGTCCCGGATCTGCTGCTGACGCAGTCGCTTGATCACTTCCATGTCCCCCCGATTGTCGCGCCCCGCAGTCCGGTCAGCGCAGCAGCAGCAAACCCGCGAAGACGGCAGCGGCGCCAAGCCGGTACAGGCCGAATACGTCCGTGCTGTGGTTCTGGAGGTAACGGAGCAGGAACCAGATCGCGGCCAGGCCGGCGACGGCAGAGGCAATTACTCCGGCGGCCAGGACCGCGGGTTCGAATGCGCCGGCGCCGCCACTGACGAGCTGGCGGATCTTCCACAGGCCGGCGCCGGCGATGATCGGGGTGCCCATAAGGAACGCGAAGCGCGCAGCTGCCGCTCGTTCGAGGCCAAGGAACAGGCCGGCCGAGATGGTGATGCCGGAGCGGCTGATCCCCGGGAACAGCG
>JBBDRY010000054.1:0-31438 GCA_040905225.1 Chloroflexota bacterium
ACTCGTGGTCGGGCAACTCGTGGTCGGGCAACTCGTGGTCGGGCAACTCGTGGTCCGGCAACTCATGGTCGGCCGACGCCTGGGAAGGGAACTCATGGTCAGGCAACTCATGGTCGGGAGCCATCTACTCGATGGCCAAGGTCGACTGCGACGACGACCCCCTCGTGCTCCCGCCTCTCATCTAGCCAGAGCGATCCGGTGACCCCCCCCCCCCCGGGGGGGGGCCACCGTTCTCTCGAAGCTACGCGCGCAAGGGAAGGGAGACCATGACAGCCGCGAAGGTCGCGACGCCTGTCGCCAGACTCTGGGTCCTCTTCAGACTGGTGCCCGGCGCGGCTCGCATCTGGGTCCTCACAGGCGCCATGGCGCTGCTCGCCGCCGCCCTCTTTTTCGCCGTCGCCATTCGGCCCGAGCCTCACTTCACGCCCATCTCGATTCCATGGTGGGCGCTCGCTATCGGGTTCTACCTCGCCGAGACGAACGTCGTCCATCTCGAATTCCGGCGGACCGCACACACCTTCTCGCTCAGTGAGATCCCCCTCGTCGTCGGCCTCATGTTCGCCACGCCAGTGGACTTCGTGCTAGCCAACGTCGTCGGCGCGGGGGTCGGCCTGGTGCTCATCCGCCGACAGCCGGCGATCAAGCTCGCGTTCAATCTCAGCCATTTCGCGCTCGAGGCGACGCTCGCGGTCATCGTCTTCAACCTGCTGAACGGCGGCGATCTGAGCCCCGGCGCGTTGGTGTGGTTTGCCGCTTTCGCCGCGGCGGCCGTCGCCAATGTCGTCGGGATCGTGTCAATCGCCGTGGCGATCGCCTTCGCCGAAGGACGATGGGAGCCCGGCCGACTGCCGGAAACGCTGAAGTTCGGCCTTGCCGTCGGGATGACCAACACCAGCCTCGCACTCATGGGCGTCACGATCCTGTGGCTGCAACCCTCGGCTGCCTGGCTCCTTGGAATCCCCATCGCTTTGGTCCTCATTGCCTATCGAACCCTGATGTCGGAGCGCGAGAAGAACAAGAGCCTCGAGTTCCTGTACGAGTCGACGCGTATCCTCCAGCGCTCGCCGGAACTGGACGACGCGGTGGCCGACCTGCTCCAGCACGCTCGGACGATGTTCCGTGCCGGTCGGGCCCGGCTGGTCCTGTTCTCCACACGGGCGGGCGAGCCTGCGCTCGAGACGATCATCGGGCCCGGGGATGAACGTCAGCTGATGCGCGAGGTCAAGCTCGACACAGACGATCCTCTGTATCGTCGAGCCCTGGTCGAGAGCGGCGCCTTCCTGCACGAGCAGGCTCGGGTTTCGTCAGAGGTGATCGGCGAGCGATATGCCGGAATGCAGGACGCGATGGTCGCCGCCCTTCGCGGCGACACCGAGACGATCGGGATGCTGATCATCGCCGACCGCCTGGGCGACGTGACGTCGTTCGTTGCCGAAGATCTGAAGCTGTTCGAAACCCTGGCAAATCATGCCGCCATGGCGTTCGAGAACGGACAGCTCGGTCGCTCGCTTGCCCAGCTGGCCGAGCTCAAGGAACGATTGCGCCATCAGGCATATCACGATGTGCTGACAGGGTTAGGCAACAGGGCGTTGTTCCTGGAACGTCTGAGCGACTCACTGGCCGCGGAAATTCGCGAGGGGGCAAGCCGGACGGCGATTCTGTTCGTCGACCTTGATGACTTCAAGACAGTCAACGATTCACTCGGCCATTCGGCGGGCGACGACCTCTTGCGCGCCGTGGCCGAGCGTTTGCGAGCATGTGTTCGGCCCGAGGACCTGGCCGTCCGTCTGGGCGGCGACGAGTTCGGCGTTCTCGTCGAGGACGGCGACACGGGCGGCGCGGTGGTCGTGGCGCAGCGCATCCTGGATGCGCTTGGCGCGCCGTTCCCAATCGCTGGAACGGAAGTCGCGATTCGGGGCAGCATCGGCGTGGCCGTCAGTCGCCGGCCACAGGACGGCGCGGAGGCCCTGGTTCGTGACGCCGACGTCGCCATGTACAGCGCCAAGGCGACCGGCAAGGGTGGCTACGCGATTTTCCAGCCGCGCTTCTACGCGGCAGTCGTCCGCCGCCACGCATTGAAGGGCGATCTCCAGCGCGCGGTCGACGACGGATGCTTCGTTCTCTATTACCAGCCGATCGTCGACCTTGGCACAGGCGACACGCTCGCGGTCGAAGCGCTCCTGCGCTGGCAGCACCCTGCGCGCGGGATAGTCATGCCGGCGGACTTCATCCCATTCGCCGAAGAGACGGGGCTGATTCTCCCGATTGGACGCTGGGTGCTCGAGGAGTCGATCAAGCAGGCACGCTCGTGGGAAGAAATCTCCGGTGCCGGGCTGGCGCGCCTCAGCGTGAACGTGTCCGCGCGCCAGGTTCAGCAGCCAGGTTTCGTAGACGAGATGGCCGAACTCGTCATTCGCCAGGACTTCCCGGCGACACACCTGACGCTCGAGATCACCGAGACCCTGATGATGCAGGACGTGGAGACGACGATCGACCGGCTGCAACAGGTCCGCGCGCTAGGCATGCGGGTCGCGCTCGATGACTTCGGGACTGGCTGGTCGTCCATGGCCTGGCTGCGCGAATTCCCTGTCGACGCGCTGAAGATTCCCAAGGAGTTCCTCGGCGGGCCCGGCGCCTCAGACATCGACTGGGAATTCGCTCGTGCCATCGTCACCCTCGCACATTCGCTCAGGCTCGATGTGATCGCCGAGGGGATCGAATACGCCGACCAGGTGCGCCGGTTGAGAAGCATCGGCGTGGAGACCGGTCAGGGGTTCTTTTTCTCACCGCCCGTTCCGGCCCACGAAGTGCCGTCTCTATTGCGCCCAGCCGGTCCTGGTGACGTGAGCCCTGTAGCGCGGCGTCGCGGCTCGCGCGTCGCACGACCGCGGCCACTTCCTTTCCCGGTCCCCACGGCAGTCTCGCTACAGCTACGCCCGGGACCCGACCGACCGCACTGATCCTCGCGACTCTGGGCGCTGAAGCTCGCTTGACACGCCCGCTGGCCGCCGCCGCCGCCGCCGCCGTATAGTCCGCGCAACTAATGGGGGCCGGAGGGGCATTTGGCCGTTTCCACGAACGCGGATGGGTCTGCGCTCGCCGCCGCGACCGCGGCCGGGACCGTGCCGTCGATCACGCTGGAGGGCGTCGAGAAGCGCTTCGGCGATGTCGTCGCCGTGGCGGGCATCGATCTGGAGGTGGCAGACGGCGAGTTCTTCTCGATGCTCGGCCCGTCCGGCTCGGGCAAGACGACCACCCTGCGCATGATCGCCGGGTTTGAGCAGCCGACCGCCGGTCGGGTCCTGCTCCACGGCCGGGACGTGACGGACGTCCCACCGTTCGAGCGAGACGTCAACACCGTGTTCCAGGACTATGCCCTGTTCCCGCACATGACGGTCGGCGACAACGTCGGCTACGGCCTGATGATCAGGAAGGTCGATCGTGCTAAGCGGCAGCAGCGCGTCGACGAGGCCCTGCGCATGGTTCGCCTCGACGGCTTCCAGAAGCGCCGCCCGAACCAGCTCTCGGGTGGCCAGCGGCAGCGGGTGGCGCTCGCCCGGGCGCTGGTCAATCGGCCCCGTGTCCTGCTTCTCGATGAACCGCTGGGCGCGCTCGACCTGCGCCTGCGCGAAGACATGCAGATCGAGCTCAAACAGATCCAACAGCAGGTCGGGATCACATTCATCTACGTCACGCACGACCAGGGTGAGGCCCTGACCATGTCCGACCGGATGGCTGTCTTCAACCACGGCCGGATTGAGCAGGTAGGCACGCCGGCCGAGGTCTACGAGAAGCCGGCGACGAAATTCGTGGCCGGGTTCGTGGGCACGTCCAACCTGCTGAGCGGCGAGGTCGCGCGGCAGGTCGTGGGAAGCGACGGATCGTTCACGGTGCGTCCCGAGAAGATTCGGATGACCGAGCCCGATGAGACGCCTGGCGCCGATGAGACCTCGGCCCTTGGGCGCATCCTGAAGGTGATCTACCTGGGCCCGGAAACGCGCTACCTCGTCGATCTCGACGCAGGTGCTCAGCTCGTGGTGATCCAGCAGAACATCGCCACCTCCTCGTCCGAGGCGATCGAGCACGAGGGCAAAGAGGTGCGCCTGACGTGGAAACGCGTTCATAATCTGTCTCTTGCCGTCGGGACGGAGCAGGCTGGGGAGCCTGGATAAGGAAACCCGCGCCGACGGGGAGACATCAAAGGGGGCAGAAAGAGGAGGAGATCTTGCGCATCCACAACATCCTGGGGGTGATCGCGGCAGGAGCCCTGGTCATCGCCTGCGCGGGGCCCGCGGCCACGCCTCGGCCCGCCACACCAGCGCCCGCGACACCAGCGCCCGCAACGCCGGCGCCAGCGACGCCCGGCCTGCCGACGTCCGTAGGCGATGGCGAAGGCGCGTTGAGCGTCCTGGCCTGGCCGGGCTACGTCGAGGACGGCGTCGCCTACCCCGGTACCGACTGGGCCACTCCGTTCGAAACGGAAACGGGTTGCGACCTGACCATCCAGGGCTTCGGCACATCGGACGAGGCGTTTGGCATTTTCTCGACGAACCCGACGGAGTTCGACGTCATCTCGGCGTCGGGCGATGCCAGCCTTCGCCTGGTGCGTGGCGGCTACGTCCAGCCAGTGAACGTCGATCTCGTGCCGAGCTACGCCGAGATCTTCGAATCACTCAAGAACAAGCCCTACAACACGGTCGACGGCGTGCACTACGGCATCCCGCACGGCCGCGGCGCAAACCAGCTGATGTGGCGGACTGACACGGTCACTCCGGCGCCAACCCGCTGGGAGCAGATGTTCGCCGCCGACTCCGGCTACGACGTCTCGATCTACGACGCTCCCATCTACATCGCCGACGCTGCGGTAGTCCTGATGGACACCAATCCCGACCTGGGAATCACCAACCCCTACGCGCTCGACGAGACCCAGTTCGCGGCGGCGATCGCGCTGCTCGAGCAGCAGAAGCCAAACGTCGCCGAATACTGGACCGACTACACCAAGCAGATGGACGCGTTCCGCAACGGCGACGCGAACGTCGGGACCAGTTGGCAGGTGATTGCCAATTTCCTCCAGATCGAGGAGCCGCCGGTGCCGGTCCTGCAGATCAAGCCCGAAGAGGGCTCGACCGGTTGGTCCGACACGTGGATGATCAACTCGAAGACGCAGCACATCAATTGCGCCTACAAGTTCGTCGACTACATCACCTCCGCCGAGGTGAACATCCAGATCGCCGAGTGGTTCGGCGAGGCGCCCGGGAATAGCCAGTCATGTGCACTGGCCGTGAGCCCCGACCATTGCGACACGTTCCATGCCGACGACGAGGCCTTCTGGGCAGACGTCTGGTACTGGCAGACACCGGAGGCGCAGTGCGTCGACGGCCGAACAGACGTGACGTGCAAGGACTTCGCCGACTGGGTCGACGCCTGGCAACAGCTCAAGGGCTGATCGCCGGACTGACCCACCCGCTGAAGGAATGACGATCGTGGCCCGGGTCGGTTCGCCGGCTCGGGCCACGTCGTGTCTCGAATGAAGATCGGCGTCGCGACTGCCGAGCTTGCCTATGGGCGTTCCTACCGCCGCCGGCTTGCGGTCGGGCTGGATCGACACCCCCGGGCGCGCCTCGCGCTGCTCCTCGGCCTGCCGCTCGGCGCGCTGATCGTCGTCTATTTCGGCTCGCTCGCCGTCCTGTTCCTTAACTCGTTCTGGAGTCGCGACCCGTTCACCGGCCACGTCGTGCGCGAGTTCACGCTCGACAACTTCATGGCGCTCGGCCGGCCACTGTTCATAACGGTGACCCTGCGCACCGTCGGGATGGCCGCAGCCGTGACGGTCACGTGCGCCGTCCTGGCCTTTCCGATCGCCTACTACATGGCACGCATCGCCTCGCCACGGCTGCGCGGCGCGCTCGTCGTGGCCGTGCTCACGCCACTCTGGGCGAGCTACGTCATCAAGGCGTATTCATGGCGCCTGATCCTGTCCGAGGAGGGCGTGCTCAACTGGCTACTCGGGCCGATCGGCCTGCGCGGCCCGGGCTACGGCGAAATCGGACTGTGGCTCGTTTTCACCTATCTGTGGCTGCCGTACATGATCCTGCCGGTGTTCGCCGGCCTGCTGCGCATCCCGAGCTCGGTGGTCGAGGCGTCGGCTGACCTCGGCGCGCGCGGCTGGACGACTTTCCGCCACGTGGTCCTGCCGCTCGCCTTTCCGGCGGTCGTGGCCGGCTCCATCTTCACGTTCTCGCTCACGCTCGGTGACTACATCGCGCCTGGGCTGGTGACGCGCGGCCAGCAGTTCATCGGCAACCTGATCCTGTCCAACTTCGGCATCCCCGACCTGCCCCTGGCCGCTGCCCAGTCGCTCGTGCCCCTGGCGATCATGATCGTGTACCTGCTGATCGCCCGGCGTCTCGGCGCGTTCGAGGCTCTGTAGCGATGGGCATACGCGGAGGTCTCGGTCGGTTGGGCTTGTTGGCGGCGACGGTCGCCGTGCTCATCTTGCTGTACGTGCCGCTGTCGCTGGTCATTGCCTACGCGTTCAACACGAGCGGCACGCAGGCATGGCCGCCGAGTGGCTTCACACTGCATTGGATCGAGGAGGCGCTGGCCAACACCGGGCTCAAGGACGCGTTCATGACGTCGGTCGGTGCGGCGCTCGGCGCGACGGCGGTCGCGATCGTCCTCGGTTCGCTCGCCGCGCTCGCAGTGTCGCGCCACCGCTTCTTCGGCCGCGAGACCGTCTCGCTACTTCTGCTGCTGCCGATCTCGCTACCGGGCGTCGTCACCGGCATGGCCCTGTCGACCACCTTTGCCACGACCGACATCCCGCTCGGCTTGATGGCCATCGTCATCGGCCACTCCACGTTCTGCGTCGTCCTCGTCTACAACAACGTTCTGGCCCGGATGCGCCGCGTCAGCGGCTCGCTCGAGGAGGCCTCGGCCGATCTCGGGGCCGATTCGTTCCAGACCTTCCGCTACGTGACGTTCCCTGCCATGCGCTCCGCGATCCTCGCTGGCGCGCTGCTCGCCTTCGCCCTGTCGTTCGACGAGATCATCGTCACGATCTTCGTGGCCGGCGGTGTCAAGACGCTGCCAGTCTGGATCTTCCAGAGCTTCCGCCTCGCCAACCAGGTCGCGTTGGTGAACGTCGCAGGACTCGCCGCGATACTTCTATCGGTGATCCCGGTCTACATTGCCACGCGTATCACGGCCGACACCGGCGCCGTCGGCAGAACATAGAGGAGTTCCCATGACCGTCACGGCGACGCGCAAGTACCGGATGTTCATCGACGGCGACCTGGCCGACGGTGCCGAGGGCGCCACCTCGACCGTTATCAACCCGGCCACGGAAGAAGCCATCGCGGACGTTCCGGCGGGCACCGACGCGGACGTCGATCGCGCCGTTGCGGCCGCCAAGGTGGCGTTCGAGGACTGGTCGCAGACCACGCCGGCAGAGCGCAGCACGATGCTCTGGAAGCTGGCCCAGAAGGTCGAGGAGAACGCGGCAGAACTGTCGAAGCTCGAGTCGGCCAACGTCGGCAAGCCCAAGGGTGTCGCCGATTTCGACCTGGAATTCTCGATCGACAACCTGCGCTTCTTCGCCGGTGCCGCGCGCGTGCTCGAAGGCAAGGCCGCGGGCGAGTACGCCAAGGGCTGGACGAGCATGATCCGCCGCGAGCCGGTGGGCGTCGTGGGCCAGGTCGCCCCCTGGAACTACCCATTGATGATGGCGATCTGGAAGTTCGCGCCGGCGCTCGCGGCGGGCAACACCGTCGTACTCAAGCCGTCGTCGATGACGCCGCTCACCGCTTTGGCGCTGGCCGAGCTCGCGGCCGACGTATTCCCCAAGGGTGTGTTCAACGTGATCACCGGGCCGGGCGCGACGGTCGGGCGTCGGCTCGTCACCCATCCGGACGTCGACATGGTCTCGCTCACGGGCGACACCGGCACGGGCCAGGAGATCGCCGCGGCCGCGGCGCAGACGGTCAAGCGCGTGCATCTCGAGCTGGGCGGCAAGGCACCCGTGGTCGTGTTCGACGATGCAGATCTCTCGGCCGTTGCCGAGGCCGTCAAGCTCGCCGGGTTCTTCAACTCGGGCCAGGACTGCACGGCCGCGACCCGGCTGCTCGTCGCCGGCTCGATCTATGACAACCTGCTGTCCACGCTCATTCCGGCCGTGGAGTCGGTCACGGTCGGCAACCCGGCCGACGACGACACGCTCGACATGGGGCCAATGGTCAGCGCCGCACAGCGCGATCGAGTAGGTGGCTTCGTTGATCGCGCGCGTGGGGGAGGGGCGTCGGTCCTGGTCGGTGGGTCAAGCGGCGACGGCCGCGGCTTCTTCTACAAGCCGTCCGTTGTGGCCGACGTCGGGCAGGACTCCGAGATCGTCCAGCAGGAGGTCTTCGGCCCGGTGGTGACGGTCCAGCGCTTTGCTGACGACGACGAGGCGATCCGCTGGGCGAACGGCGTTCCCTACGGCCTGGCGGCGTCGGTTTGGACGACCGATGTCAAGCGGGCTTTGAACGCCGCGCGCAGGCTCCGATACGGCACGGTCTGGATCAACGACCACCTGACGCTGGTGTCAGAGATGCCTCACGGCGGGTTTGGCCGGTCCGGCTACGGCAAGGACATGAGCACGTACGCGATCGAGGACTACACGATCGTGAAGCACGTCATGGCCAAGATCAGCTGAGGGAGGAGCGAGCTATGGAGACCGTCGAGGGCACCGTGCGTGCCTACTTCGAGGCCTTGAATCGCGCCGATGTGGATGACGTCGTCGCGCTCTTCGTCGAGGACGGGACCTTCATGGCCAACGAGGCGCCTTCCGTGACCGGCCATAAGCAGATCCGCCAGTCATTCGAAGGGCACTTCAGGGAGATCAGCTTCCGGCGTGAGGTTCACATCGACGAGATCCGCGAAGGATCGGAGATAGCGACGGCTCGGACACACACAACGGGGACGCTGACGTTTCTTGCCGCCAGCAACACGGTCACCATCGACAGCCGCGAGCTCTTCGTGCTCCGCAAGACGGACGGCGACTGGCGCATCACCGATTACATGTTCAATCGGCCTGCGAGTTCGTAGCTGGGTGGGCCGCGCGACGTTCCCCCCGCCGGCGTCGACCGGTACCCACTCGCATGTCCACCGTGAGTCGGTCCTGACGTGAGTCGCTCTGACGTGAGTCGCTCTCAAGGAAGACCGTCCGCCGGCTCTGAGTACCTTCGCGTGATCATGAAGTTGGCGGTAACGCTGGAATAAGGCGCGCGTAAGGCTCGTCGGCTTTCATAGGTCGGTGTCTGCGTACGAGCAGTGGTACCGAGCTGAGCATCCAAGAGTTCACGACATACCGACTCCTGAAATGGTCCTCATTGGCGCCAGGTTCCGCCACGGACGACGCCAGGCCGGACTCACGCAGCGCCAGGTCGCTGCGAAGGCGGGCGTGAGCCAGAGTCTGGTGTCGCGCTTTGAACGTGGCAGGACGCCCGGCATGAGCACGATTCGGGTCATTCGTATCGGTATGGCGCTCGGGCCTGGGTTTCCGTTCGGTTGCTGTCCGCACCAACACAAATGCGCGTGGCCCTACAACCCGGATGCGGAGAAGAGGTGGTTCGAGATCCTCAACGGCTGAAGGCCACGCAACGGCTTAGGCCGCGCTTCGGCTTAACGGCATGCTCCGCCGATCACGCGAATGTACTCAGAACCAGCGGGAATAGCTTCCGGCAATGGCTTCTGGACGAACGAGATGGGCTCCCGCACCCCTACGAGATGGTCGGGAGGGATTCCCCGATTATCGCGACCGCCTGGTCGACCTCCGCGTCGGTCGTGACCAGCGGCGGGATGAAGCGGACGACGTTGCCGTAGGTGCCGCAGGTCAGCAACAGCAGCTTTCGATCGAACGCCGCAGCCAACAGCTTTTTCGCGAGGTCGGGCCGGGGCGAACCCGAATCGGCATCGGCGAAGTCGATCGCCAGCATCAGGCCGCGACCGCGGACCTCGGCCACCTTCGGGTGGCCGGCAGCGGCCTGGCGCAAGCCATTGAGCAGCCGCTCACCCTGACGCGCGGCGGCCGCGACCAGGCCTTCGTCCTCGATCACATCCAGCGTCGCAAGAGCGGCCGCGCAGGCGACCACGTTGCCGCCGTACGTGCCGCCGTGCGACGAGGGCGGGAACGCGTCGATCAATGAGCGGCGGGCCATGATCCCGGACAGCGGCAGCCCGGAAGCGATGCCCTTGGCCATGACGACGATGTCGGGCACGGCGCCGGTCCACTCGGACGCGAAGAATCGACCGGTCCGTGCGTAGCCTGTCTGGATCTCGTCGGCTATGAGCAGGATGCCGTGTCGGTCGGCCACCTCGCGCAGCTGTGGCAGGAAAGTGTCGGGTGGGATGACGTAGCCGCCCTCACCGAGGATCGGCTCGACGACGAACGCCGCCACGTCGTCGGGATAGCACGTGGTGGCGAACAGCTCCTCGATCGCGGACAGCGTCTGTGCGAGCGCGGCCTCGGGCCCGCCGTAGCGCAACGGATCAGGGAACGGCACAAAGTGCACGCCGCCGAGCAGCGGCTCGTAGTGGCCGCGGTACTTGACCGAGCTCGTGGTGAGCGACATGGTCGCGTGGGTGCGGCCATGGAACCCGCCGCGGAACGCGATCACCAACGGCCGTCGGGTCGCGATCTTGGCGAGCTTGACCGATGCCTCGATCGCCTCCGCGCCGCTGTTCGACAGGAACAAGCCAACGGGCTCGCCCACGTCGCCTGGGAAATAGCGCGGCAGTCGCTCGTGCAGCTCGAGCCCGGGCTTGTGATAGACGATGTTCTGCTGGGCGTGGATGACCTTGGCGGCCTGGTCGGCAATGGCCGCAACGACGCGCGGGTGCGCGTGACCAGTGTTCACCACGCCGATGCCAGATGTGTAGTCGAGGTAGCGCTCGCCATCGGCCGTAACCAGCCACGACCCTTCGCCGCGCTCGACGATCAGGTTCGTATAGCGCGCCCAGAGTGCAGGCACGCCAGCCGTGCGCGCCGCCCACTCCTCGGCTGGAGCGGCGGTCAACAGGTCGGTCACGATCGGATCCCTCATGCGCAGGCGACGCTCGTCTCGTCTGGGGCGAGGATCTCCTCGAGCTGACTGCCCGGGGTGAAGGTATAGGCGTCCGCGGTCGGGTCGAGCTCGGGTGCATCGACGGTGATGTCAGTCGGCGCGGTCAGGCCGTAGACCACGTCGCCCTCGTAGGTCTCGAGCGCTCCCCACAGGGCGCCCGCCTGCAGGTCGCCTGTCGGTCCTTCGACCGGGATGGCCGACTGGTACAGGATCATGAGCTCGCCGCAACGCGTCGCGCCCACCGGTGGGGGCGCGAGCTGCGCGGCAGGAAATGGATAGTGGTCGCAAGCGCCGTCGTCGGCCGCTGAATTGGTGACATAGAGGAACTGGTCTCCCTGTTGGATGGACGTCCCTGGACACAGCGGCCCGGCCATCACGCTCGACCCAAAGAACAGCGCGACGAACATTCCGTCGTGCTGATACCACCAGACGTCCGCTTCATTCGGGAAGAAGTGCGCGTCGTCACCCTGGTAGCCGGCCTCCGGTGCGATCTCCAACGGATCGCGACTCGTGACGTTCAGCTTGTAGATGTTCGAGAGTGTTGCGGTCAGGGGGCTGTCGGGCACCAGAACGGCGTCCGGATTGGGTGTCGGCGCGGCCGGCGTCGGTGTCGCTGGCACGGGCGTTGGAGCCGCTGGGGTAGGCGTAGCCGCGACGGGCGTCGCCGCTGGCCCGGAACAGGCCAGCACCGAGAGCGCTGCGATGAATGCGATCACGAGGCCGAGACGAGTACGCACCGGATCGACCCTCCTTCGCTCGCCGATCTCCCCCGCGGCCACTGTGGGGTCTCACGTCGTCCACTGTCAACAAACCGATGTACGCTCCGTGAGGCCGATTGCGGCCGCCGTCCATGGAGGGGGCTTGAACTGTCCTAATTGCAGCGCCGAGACGCGCCCCGGCCAGAAGTTCTGCCTGTCGTGCGGCACGCGGCTGGCGGAGGTGTGCCCGACCTGTGGCACGCCCATTGAGGCAGGTGCGAAGTTCTGCGGCGAATGCGGCACGCAATTCGGTCAGACGCCCGCGGTTGGGGACGGACAGGCGTCAGGGAACGGTCAGCCGGTCGCTCCACCGGCAGCAACCCCGGCTGTAACTGCGCCAACTTCCCCGCAGGCCGAGCGACGCCTCGTTTCGGTCCTGTTCGCCGATCTCGTCGGGTTCACGACGCTCGCCGAGGGCAGCGACGCCGAACAGGTGCGCGACCTTCTGACGCGCTACTTCGACACTGCGCGCGAGATCATCGCCCGCTACGGCGGGACGGTCGAGAAGTTCATCGGCGACGCGGTCATGGCGGTATGGGGCGCGCCGACGGCGCACGAGGATGACGCGGAGCGCGCGGTCCGGGCCGCGCTCGACCTGGTCGAGGCTGTCAAATCGGTCGGTGACATCCAGGCGCGAGCCGCGGTGGTCACCGGTGAAGCGGCGGTAACGGTCGGCGCGGAAGGCCAGGGCATGGTCGCCGGCGATCTCGTCAACACCGCCAGTCGGCTCCAGTCGGTCGCATCGGCTGGCAGCGTCCTGGTCGGCCAGGCAACCAAAGACGCGGCAAGTGCTGCGATCAGCTTCGAGGAACCTACCGAGCAGAACCTGAAGGGCAAAGCGCTGCCCGTTGCCGCGTGGCGCGCGGTGCGCGTGATCGCCGGCCGTGGCGGAGCCGGTCGACACGGAGGGCTCGAGCCACCGTTCGAGGGGCGCGACGAGGACCTGCGCCTGATCAAGGATCTTTTCCACGCGACCGTCCGCGAGAAGCGCTCACGACTGGTCTCGATCATCGGCCAGGCTGGCACCGGCAAGAGCCGCCTCGCGCGCGAGTTCGAGAAATACACGGACGGCCTGTCCGAGGACACGAATTGGCACACGGGCCGCTCGCCGTCATACGGCGAGGGGATCAGCTTCTGGGCGCTGGGAGAAATGGTCCGCAAGCGGGCCGGCCTGGCGGAGCGCGACGACGACCAGACGACGCGCCAGCGGATCGCCGCAACGCTCGAGGAGTACGTTCCCGACGAGGAGGACCGGCGCTATATCGAGCCGCGGCTGCTTCAACTTCTCGGCGTCGGAGATGCGCGGGACAGCGAGCGCGAGGAGACCTTTGCCGCGTGGCGGATGTTCTTCGAGCGAGTAGCCGACAAGGGCCCGACCGTGATGGCCTTCGAGGATCTCGAGTTCGCCGACCAGGGCATGCTCGATTTCATCGACTACGTGGTCGAGTGGTCGCGCAACCACCCGATCTACATCCTCGCCCTGTGCCGGCCCGAGCTGCTGGAAAAGCGACCCGGTTGGGGCAGTGGCCATCGGAACTACACCGCCATTGGGTTGGAGCCACTGAGCGACGAGGCCATGCGTCACGCGCTCGCCGGCCTGGTGCCGGGACTGCCCGCGCCCGCGGTCAAGCAGATCCTGATGCGTGCCGAGGGAGTGCCCCTGTACGCGGTCGAGACGGTCCGGATGCTGCTCAATGACGGTCGGCTGGTGGAGAAGGACGGGATATATGAGCCGGTCGGCGACCTCACCGCGCTCGAGGTTCCGAACACCCTCCACGCGCTGATCGCAGCGCGGCTCGACGCGCTCGATCGCGCCGACCGGATCGTCCTCCAGGACGCCGCCGTGTTGGGGCAGACCTTCAGCACCGCCGCTCTCGCCGGCATCAGCGGCCAGCCGGCTCAAGAGGTCGAGACCCGGTTGCGTTCCCTGGTCCGGCGCGAAGTCCTCGAGCTGAACGCCGATCCCCTGTCGCCTGAACGAGGCCAATACGGCTTCGTCCAGGGTCTGGTTCGGGAGGTGGCCTATTCGACGCTATCGAAGCGCGATCGGCGGACGCGCCACCTGGCGGCCGCACGCTACTTCGAGGCACTCGGCGACGATGAGCTCGCCGGGGCCCTGGCAGTCCATTACCTCGATGCCTGGAAGGCGGCGCCGGAAGGTCCCGAGGGCGATGCCGTCGCGGCGCAGGCGCGCGTTGCATTGCGGGCAGCGGCGGAGCGCGCGACCGCGCTGCACTCGCCGGGTCAGGCGCTGTCGTACCTCGTCCATCTGCTGAGCGTGACCACCGACCCCGCCGAGCGCGCCTCGGTCCTCGAGCGAGCGGCCGACGCTGCCGACGCAAGGGCGCAGTTCGAGCTCGCCACCGCCTACGCGGCGGAGGCGATGGATGCTTACCGTGCCGTTGGCGACGTGGCCGGGCTGGAAAGGGCCGCGGAGGTGCGCGGTCGCTCATCGCTCGGCACCACGCAGTTGATCGAGGGTGCGAGGGTCCTCCAGGAGACGCTCGACGAGGTTGGAGAGCGCCCAGAGGATCCGGCGTACGTGACCCTTCTGGCGATGCTCGCCCGAGTCAAGTCGCTCAGCAACGACAACGAAAGCGCGATCGTGCTTGCTGACAAAGCATTGGTGGCTGCCGAGAATCTCGACCTGGTCGAAACCATCGCCAACGCGGTCATGACCAAGGGCGTGGCGCTGGCGTATCTCAATCGGAACCGCGAGGCGATGCTTCTGCTGCCCGGCGTGCTTCTGCTCGCAGAGTCGCACGGCATGGTCGTGATCGAGCTTCGCGCGCGACTCAACATCAGCCAGTTCCAGATCGTGGACGATCCTGCGGTCGCTCTGGGCATGGCACGCGTCGGTATGGAAAAGGCGGCGAGGCTCGGCTTCCGCTACTGGGAAACGCTGCTGGCGGGAAACGCGGTCATGGCGGCGATGCGCACCGGAGACTGGGACTGGGCAGTGCGCGCCAGTGCGGACGTGATGCGCGACGACGTGATTAGCTCGCAAAACAGCGAGGTCGACGCGTACGCGGCGATCATCATCGCGCTGCGCGGTGACGGTGGAGCACGACTCAAGGCCAACGTCGACGTATTCGAACCTGTCGCGCGGAAAACACCAGATCCCCAATACAAGGCACTGCTGTCCTACCTCCTGACATGGCAGCAGTTCGCCGCTGGCGATCTCGAGGCCGCGTCGAGCAGTGTGCCGATGGAGACCGAGGAGCCTACATACGCTTCCTTTGCGTACGCACTCGCTGGCCACGCGGCCCTCTGGCTGCGCAATGGCGACCGAGCCGCTGTCAGTCTCGAGGAGCTCAACCGTCTCAGCGTGCGCGGCAAGCTGGTCGATTCGTCGCGACGATCGCTTGCGGCCGGGATAGCCGCGCTCGGCGGGCAAACAGCGGAGGCGATCAACGGCTTCAATGAGGCCGCGCGGATCCTCCGCGACCTCTCTCTGCCACTCGATCTCGCGCTATGCCTGATTGACCAGGTCGCGACGATCGGAGCAGGGGAGGATGCCGGCCGACAGGCGGCCGTTGAGGCGCGCGAGATCCTCACGCAATTAGGCGCGGTTGTCCTCCTCGATCAGCTCGACCGGCTAACTAGCGGTACGCCGGATTCCACACCTGCACCTGGCGCGAAGTCCGCCCCGGCAGCCGAGCGAGCCGGCGTGGAGACCCCCGCCTAAGACCCATGTCGAGATTCGCGCGGACCGTCCATATTGCGGCGCCGTCGGCTGACGTATGGGCAGCGATGATGGATATCGAAGCCTGGCCAACGTGGGCAGCGCAGTTCAAGAACCTCACGCTGCTCGATCCCCTCACGTTGGGCAGCCGCGTACGGGTAAGGCCCAACCTGCTTCCCGCGTCGGTCTGGCAGGTCACCGAGTACGAAGTGGGCCGATCCTTCACATGGGCGTCGAACCTTCTCCCTGGCGCGCGCGTGACAGGCGGCCACGTATTGACTCCCAGCGACCAGGGCACCGATGCGGAGTTCTGGCTGGAGGCCACAGGAGTGCTGGGCGCGCTGCTGTCGCCGATATTGCGTCGAACCGTGTTCAGCCGTAACACCCGCAGCGCGACCGAGGGTCTGAAACGCCACGTAGAGGGGCTGCGTCCCGGCTGACGAGTGCCACGGGGCGTCCGGTGCCTCAACCGATCCGCATCTCGTTGCCCACGGCAGGGCTAGTCAGGCATCCGACTGACCAGTCAAGCAGGGATGCTTGACCAGCCAGATTGGTGCATGGCCTCTCTGTCTCCGCGACAACCCGCGGCTCCGCGAGGGGTTGGCCATTAAGGTTCGCGGGTGGCGGACGTGGCTTGGCAGCGCGGCGAGTTCGAGATCTCGACCGATCCGGCTCGGGTCGACATGGCTACCGTCCACGAATTCCTGAGCAACCAGGCTTACTGGTCTCCGGGCGTGCCGCTGGATGTCATGCGGCGAGCGGTCGAGGGCTCGATCGTGTTCGGCCTATACCACGGCAACGAGCAGGTCGGTTTTGCCCGGGTCGTGTCCGACAGGGCGACGTTCGCCTGGGTGGGCGACGTCTTCGTGCTCGACACCTTCCGTGGTCAGGGCCTGGGCAAGTGGCTGATGCATTGCATCGTCGAGCACCCAGAACTTCAAGGCCTGCGCCGCTGGATGCTCGCCACCCGCGACGCGCACGGCCTTTACAAGCAGGTCGGCTTCACGGAGCTCCACGACCCAACGCGGTTCATGGAGCGCTGGGACCCCGAGATCTACACGCGAGGTCGCGAAGCTACTTAGTCAGCTTGTACCTGAGCGTGTGCAGCGTTCCGTCATTCAGCGTGACGAGCAGCTCGCCACAGATGCCGGACTTCTTGATCGTCAGCCACGAGTAGCTGTACTGGCACGAGCTAGCGCTGTACGAGATGCTCGGCGAGCCAGGTGTCGACGTGATGGTTCCGGTCGGTCGGCCAGTGCTGCAGCTGATGGTGTAGCCGATCTCTGGCGCGGTAATGCCCATCGCCTCGGCCAGCGCCTGCGCGCCGCCCACGATCGGGATCTGGACCGAGCTCTTGGCCAGGTCGACGCTGAGCTGTGTCCCGGCGGCCGGGCGCACGGTGTACTCGTTGTCTGACGAAATGATCGTCACGCCGAGGCGTCGGCCGGCGGCGATGACCGAGTCCTTGGGGGGTGTCAATATCGAAGACGTATCAGTTGCGGGCGCGGCTGCGCGTGTGGGTGCGGGTGCGGTGCTCCGACCGCGGGAGGTGTCGACCTGCTTGTGAGTCGCTTACGTGGCTCACCGGCCGAGGGACGACGGTGCCGTGGGCTCATGTCAAGAGTCGGCTGGCAGTAGCCTGAACTGCCGTCCGGCGCTGGTCCGAACGCTTCGGAAGTGACGTTCGTCGAGCGTGAGCACAGTCGACACCGCGTGCCGCTCGGCCAGTACCACGATCGACGCATCCGCGAGTCCCAGCGCGATGTCCTGGTATCGCTCGACAAGCTCGAGCGCGGCAGCAACGTCATCGCGGCCGAACGGCTCGAGTTGATAGACACCGTCAGCGACCTCCTGGAGCAGCGCGATCTCGGCGTGCGGCCCTACCCGCACCGAAAGGAAGTAGGTGAGCTCGGCCAGCACGAACGGGGATAGCAGAAACGGTGGGTCGGCCGCTTTGAGCGCTCGAGATGCCGACTTGTAGCCACGCTGATTCGAGTCGATCGCGGCCAGCAGGCCGCTGGAATCGATAAGGATCAACTCTCGCCGAAGCCGGCCAACAGTTCGTCGAAGCGCTCGGCCAGGTCCATCTGGCTGCTCGCGAACAGAGGTATTCGTGGCTTCCGAGGCTCGTCTCGAGCGATTGCCATCGCCACGCCCTCCCGAATGAGCTCCGCCTCACTGATCCGGCGACGGTGTGCAGCCCGCGCAAGCGCGTCCTTCAGCTGAGCGGGTAGATAGACCGTCGTCTTATTCATGCCATACATTCTGCCATATGTCACAGATCCCGCACGAACGCGGCCAACTCACGCACGAACTCGGCGCGGTATTGGCGAAGCGGGTAGCGCAATAGGAGAACCGCCGGCTTCTTGACGCCGGCGAGCGCTATCGCCTGCTCAACCGCGCCGGCGATGTCTCGCTTGATCACCACGACCTGCTTCGGCCGAGTCTCGCCGATCAACTCGGCCAGCCGCGGGACGCCCTCCTCGACTGCCTGCCTGCGCTCCCTGGCGTCCAGCTGATTGACCGGCCGATCGGCCAGGTCGACCAACCAGCAGCCCTTGGTGGCGAACAGCCGAAGGAAAACCTCGCCCATCGGCACAGCGTCGTTGCCGAGCGCCTCCGCAAAGGCCGCGTGAGTCGCACGAAACAGGTTCGAGTTCGCGCGATAGAAATGTGTCCCTTGGGCCGGCGACGACTCGCCCACGAACAGCGTCTTGACACGCCGCGGTCGGTAGGCGCTGCGCAGCTCGTCGACGCCGCTTTCGTCATCTGCGAGCACCGTGCGGGAGGCTGACATTTCCCCAGCCTATCCAGACCGACTTACCGCTCGATCACCTGCCCGTTACTTGCGTGCTTACCCCTACCATCAGCACAGGGATAGAAGAGGGATAGGAGAGGGTTCAATGTCCGTTATCGAAGGGCCGCGCACGCCGGTCGCCATCGGGCTGCGCGTCGCGATCGTCGTTCTTACGCTGGCCACGGCCTACATCCACTACACGCTGGGCAGTATGATGTTCGTGTTCAACGCTGCCGGCTACGTCGTGCTCGCTGCGGCCATGGTCACGCCGTTGCCGATCTTTGCGCGCTACCGGTGGTGGATCCGAGGCGCGCTTCTGGGCTGGACAGTGGTCACCATCCTGGGCTGGGTCATGTTCGGCGCCCGGTTCGATCTGGCCTACTTCAGCAAGGCGATCGAAGTCGTTCTCATAGTCCTGCTCGTCGTCGAGATGTTCATGTACGACGGCGGCCCGATCAACGTGGTCCGCAAGGGCATCGCGTGGCTGATTTCCATCGCGCGCTATCCATTCAACCGCGGGACCCAGGCTTGACGCCTGTTCGTGACCGCAGTCGCCGGAGCAGGTCGGTCGTCCTTGCCGCAATCGCGCTCATCGCGGTTGCTGTTCTGTCGGGCTGCCAGACCGCCGGCACCGGCATAGGCACCCCGCCGCCGGGCGCGATCGTCGTGAGCGCGAACTATTCCGTGTTCGAGCAGGCATCTGTGCAGGCGCCGGCCAACCAGGCGTTCACCATCTGGTTCGAGAACCGTGAGAACGTGCCGCACAACGTCCGTGTGGTCCAAGGTACCGGCGCGAACGTCGCGCTGGGCCAGATCTTCAACGGGCCTGCGGCTCAGCCGCTGAACGTACCCTCGATCGCGCCGGCCACATACAAGCTGCGGTGCGATGTGCACCCGGACATGCTGGCCGAGCTCGTCGCGAACTAGAGCGCGTCGTCGCGCTATCGTGACTGGTGCTCATATGGGTAAGGGGCAGTCCGCTTGATCTGCGCTAATTGTTCGACCGAGAACCTGGCCGGTGCCAAGTTCTGCATGGAGTGCGCCGCGCCACTCGCCGCAGGCTGCCCGAACTGCGGGTTCGTCAACCTTCCCAACGCGAAGTTCTGCTCCGAGTGCGCTACGCCGCTGACGGCACGCGCGGCCCCGGCCACCGCCGCCGGTGGAACCGAGCCAACCGCGGCAACGCCGCAGAGCCCCGACAGCGGCGCCCAACGCCGAGTGGTGAGCATCCTGTTCGCGGACCTGGTCGGGTTCACGCCGTTCGCGGAGGAACGCGACGCCGAAGACGTGCGCGAGACGCTCACTCGCTACTTCGACCTCGCCCGCGAAGTCATCGAGCGCTACGGCGGCACCGTCGAGAAGTTCATCGGCGACGCGGTGATGGCCGTGTGGGGCGCACCGACCGCTCAGGAAGATGACGCCGAACGGGCGGTCCGCGCCGCCCTCGACCTGGTCGACCAGGTGCGCAGCCTCGGCCCCACGATCCAGGCCCGTGCGGGCGTCCTGACCGGTGAAGCGGCAGTGACCCTGGGTGCCACCAACCAGGGCATGGTCGCGGGCGATCTGGTCAACACGGCGGCGCGCCTCCAGGGAGTCGCCGAGGCCGGGACGGTGCTCGTCGGCGAGTCGACGCAGCGCGCGGCGAGCGAGGCCATCGTCTTTGACCAGGTCGGCGACAAGGAGCTCAAGGGCAAGCAGGCCCCGGTCGCTGCGTGGCGGGCGATGCGCGTCGTCGCCGAGCGTGGCGGGCGCAATCGGAGCGACACGCTGGAGGCGCCGTTTGTCGGGCGCGAGGATGAGATGCGCCTGCTCAAGGACCTCTTCCACGCCACGAATCGGGAGCGCAAACCGCGGCTCGTCTCGGTCATCGGCCCGGGTGGGATCGGCAAGAGCCGACTCGCATGGGAATTCCTGAAGTACATCGACGGGCTGTCGGACACCGTCTGGTGGCACGACGGGCGCAGCCCGGCATACGGCGATGGGATCACCTTCTGGGCGCTGGGCGAGATGGTTCGCGGCCGCGCCGGCCTGCTCGAATCGGACGACGAGCCGACCACCCGCGAGAAGCTGGCCGAAAGCGTCAAGGAGCACGTTCCCGACGAAGGGGAACGCGCCACCATCGAACGCGCCTTGCTGGTGCTGTTGGGCTTCGAATCCGGCGTCGACCCGCAACAGCTCTTCGCCGCGTGGCGGACATTCTTCGAGCGACTGGCCGATGAACTGCCGGTAGTGATGGTCTTCGAGGATCTCCATTTCGCCGACCCGGGCCTGCTCGACTTCATCGACCACGTGCTGGAGTGGAGTCGGACCTCACCGATCACGATCGTCACGCTCGCCCGGCCCGAGCTCCTGGAGCGGCGTCCCAACTGGGGAGCAGGCAAGCGCAGCTTCACCTCCATCTACCTCGAGCCGCTGTCCGACGACCAGATGCGCGAGCTTCTCTCTGGCCTGGTTCCAGGGCTGCCCGAGAAGGCCACCGCCGCGATCGTCGCCCGTGCCGACGGCATCCCGCTGTACGCGGTGGAAACCGTGCGCATGCTGCTCGCCCAGGGTCAGCTCCAGCTCGTCGACGGTGTTTATCGGCCGACCGCCGACCTGTCCGACATCGCGGTGCCGGAGACCCTCACAGCGTTGATCGCCGCCCGGCTCGATGGCCTGGATGCCGCCGACCACAGCCTCATGGCCGATGCAGCCGTCCTGGGCCAGAGCTTCACCAAGGAGGCGCTGGCGGCGCTCGCCGGCATCGACCTGGGCACCGTCGATAAGCAACTTACCGGGCTGGTCCGCCGCGAGTTGCTGCGCCAGGAAGTCGATGCCCGCTCGCCGGAGCGCGGCCAGTACGTCTTCGTACAGGCCCTCATCCGCGAGGTGGCCTACAACACCCTGTCCAAGAAGGATCGCAAGACACGGCACCTTGCGGCCGCTCGGTACCTCGAGGGTCTTGGCTCAGACGAAGTCGCGGGCGGCCTGGCGGGTCACTATCTGGCGGCCTACCGGTTGGCGTCAGAGGGGCCCGAGACGGACGCCCTGGCCGCACAGGCCCGCGTGGCGCTAAGAGGGGCCGCGGAACGGGCGGCCGCGCTCGGATCGCACGAGCAGGCGGTCACGTTCCTCGAGCAGGCGCTCGAGGCGACGACCGATCCGGCCGACCGAGCCGACCTGCACGAGCGCGCACTCGTATCCACGGACCAGGGCCTCGACGTGGCAGCCGACTTGCGCCACGCAGAGGGTGCACTCGCGGCGCGGCGCGAATTGGGCGACCGACCGGCCATCGCGCTGGCGGTGGCCGCCCACGCGCGCGTCATTCGCTCTTCCCTGGGCGAGCCGGACCGCGCGCTGGAGTTGCTGCTGCCGGCCTGGGAAGAGTTCTCCGACCTCGAGCAGACGCCGGCCGGCGTCGAGTTGATGGCGGCGATCGCCAGCGCATATGCGGGATTGAATCAAGGGGCCGAGAATCTCATCTGGCTGGATCGGCTGATCCCCATCGCCGAGCGGCTTGACCTGCTCGACCCGCTTGTCGGCGCGCTCATGTCGCGCGGCCCATACCTGGGGTCGATCAACCGCCCGCGCGAGGGCATGATCATCCTCCGCGGTGCTCACGCCCTGGCGTTGTCCAATGGGCTGCGCAAACACGAGCGGAGCGGACGGACGGTGCTCACCTTCTTCGAGCAATGGGGCGAACCGGCGGTTGGGCTGGAGATGGCGCGCGAGGGCCTCGAGATCGCGCGCCAGATCGGGTCGAGCACGTATGGCTTTGTGATGGTCGGCAACGGCAGCGTGTGTGCGCTGCGGGTGGGTGAGTGGGACTGGGCGGCGGCGCTGCTCGAGGAGTGGATCGATCCCGACTCGACGCTGCGCCAGGGAACCGAATTCCACGTCGACCGGGCGATCCTGACCTCGATGCGCGGCGGCGACGCGGCAGCCGACATCGACCGCGCGGCCGCCCTGCGCGCCGGCATCACCGATCCGCAGTACGAGTCATATGAGAACTGGGCGCGCGCTTGGGCGGCGTTCAGTGCCGGCCGGTTCGCCGATGCGCAGGCCGAGGCGCTGCGCGCTGCGCAGGCGACCAACTACTTCCATCCTCTTGTCTCGCCGCTTGCCGTCCGCTCAGCGCTTTGGGCACGCGACCTCGACGGCGCCCGGAGGGCCATGGCGGCACTCGAGGAGACGATGTTCCGCGGACCGGCGCTGGCGCAGGACAAGGCCGCGGTCAGGGCCGGAATCCTCGCACTGGAAGGTCGCACCGCCGAGGCCCTGGCCCTGTACCACGAGACGCTGCGCGGGTGGCGCGCGCTGGAGCTGGCCTGGGACGAGGCATTGACCGTGGTCGACATGGTCACGTTCCTCGGGCCCGACGACGCGGAGGTGCGCACCGCGGCGGAATGGGCGCGTACGACGCTGACCCGGCTGGGCGCGCAGCCCTACCTGGAACGCCTGGAGGCAGCCCTCTCAGGATCGGCCGCAGCGCCCGCGGCCGCCTTGAAACAAGCCAAGCCCGAGCAGGAGCCCGCGGTCCGGGGTCAGCATTGATCTGCCCTAACTGTTCGACCGAGAACGTTGCCGGCTCGAAGTTCTGCCGGGAGTGCGCGACGCCGTTCGCCGCCGCGTGCACCAACTGCGGCTTCGTGAACCTGCCGAACTCAAAGTTCTGCTCGGAATGTGCGACGCCGCTGGCGGCCAGCGCGCGCTCGACCAACGGTCCCGCCGCCGCGACGACCGTGGCACAGACGGAGGCGACGGCCGAGCGCCGGCTGGTCAGCATCCTCTTCGCCGATCTCGTCGGGTTTACTCCGTTCGCCGAGGAGAACGACTCAGAGGACGTCCGCGAAACGCTGACGAAGTACTTCGACGTTGCCCGCGAGGTCATCGAGCGCTACGGCGGCACGGTCGAAAAGTTCATCGGCGACGCAGTAATGGCCGTCTGGGGCGCTCCGATTGCCCGCGAAGACGATGCGGAGCGCGCCGTGCGCGCCGGGCTGGAGCTCGTCGACGCGGTCACGGGACTCGGAAGCGGGATCCAGGCTCGCGCGGGCGTGCTCACTGGTGAGGCCGCGGTCACGCTCGGCGCAACCAACCAGGGCATGGTCGCCGGCGACATCGTCAACACGGCCAGCCGTCTCCAGAGCGTCGCACCGCCCGGCACCGTCTTGGTCGGAGAAGTGACTCACCGCGCTGCCTCCGCGGCGATCGCGTTCGAAGAAGCAGGTGACCAGCTGCTGAAAGGCAAGCAGGCTCCCGTCAAGGCGTGGCGTGCGCTGCGGGTAGTGGCGGAGCGTGGCGGGCGCAATCGGACGGAAGCGCTCGAGGCGCCGTTTGTCGGCCGTGCAGAGGAGCTCCGTCTCCTGAAAGACCTCTTCCATTCGACGGGCCGTGAAAAGCGTCTGCGAGTGGTGTCGGTGATCGGCCCAGCCGGCATCGGCAAGAGCCGCTTGGCGTGGGAGTTATCGAAATACATCGACGGCCTGATCGACGACATCTATTGGCATCGAGGTCGATCGCCGGCGTACGGCGAGGGGATCAGCTTCTGGGCACTGGGCGAGATGGTGCGCGAGCGTGCCGGCCTCCGGGAGCTCGACGACGAGGCCACCACACGCGCGAAGGTCAAGGAGACCGTCAGTGAGTGGGTCACCGACGCCGAGGAGCGCGAGTGGATCGAAGGATCGCTGCTGACGCTGCTCGGAGTAGAGGGCGGCATGGCGGCCGACCAGTTGTTCGGAGCCTGGCGCACCTTCTTCGAGCGAATCGCGGCTCAGGGCCCCGTCGTCCTGGCTTTCGAGGACATGCACTTCGCCGACGCCGGGCTCCTGGATTTCGTCGACCACCTGCTCGACTTCAGCCGCGGGCTGCCGATCTACGTGGTTACGCTCGCTCGACCTGACCTGATCGAGCGACGGCCGGACTGGGGCGCGGGCAAGCGGAACTTCGTCTCGATGTACCTTGAGCCGCTGCCGGAGGCGGAGATGCGCGAGCTGCTCGCCGGCCTGGTCCCGGGCCTGCCTGCGGCGGCGGTTTCGAGCATCGTGGCCCGGGCCGACGGCATACCTCTGTACGCCGTGGAGACGGTGCGCACCCTCGTCGCCGAGGGCCGGCTGGTCGAAGAGGGCGGGGTCTACGCTCCGAAGGGTGACCTCACGACGCTCGCTGTTCCCGAGACGCTCACCGCGTTGATCGCGTCGCGCCTCGACACGCTCGATGAGACGGACCGGCGCATCGTCCACGACGCGGCAGTGCTGGGCCAGAGCTTCACCGTTGCCGCTCTCGCGTCTGTGGCCGGCGTTCCAGAGGCTGAGCTCGAGCCCCGACTGGCGAGCTTGGTGCGCCGTGAGCTCCTGCGACGTGAGATGGACGCGCGATCCCCGGAGCGAGGCCAGTACGCGTTCGTGCAGGCACTGATCCGGGAGGTGGCCTACAACACGCTGTCCAAGAAGGACCGCAAGAAGCTGCACCTGGCCGCCGCGCGTTACTTCGAGTCGCTCGGCAACGACGAGATCGCCGGCGCGCTGGCCAGCCATTACCTCGCCGCCCACGGGAACGCGGCCGAAGGTGACGAGGCGGACGCGCTCGCGGGTCAGGCCCGAATTGCTCTCAAGGCGGCAGCGACGCGTGCCTCTTCGCTGGGCAGCTTCGACCAGTCAGTGAGCTTCCTCGAACAGGCGCTGACGGTCACACAAGACGCAGCCGAGCAGGTCGATCTCCTGCATCAGGCAGCAGAGGCGTCTCGAATCGCGGGCCGGTTCGAGAAGGCTGAGGAAATGCTCCGCAGGGCTGTCGAGCTCGCACGACAGGTCGGCGATAGAGAACAGATCGTGCGGGCGACCAGCGCGCTCGGCGCGATCCTGATCGCAGAATTTCGCACCGATGAAGCGCTCGAGTTAATTCAGCCTGCGATAACCGAGTTCGCCGATACCGATGAATCCGTGACGGTCGAGCTACGCCTCAGTCTTGCGAGAGTCCACAACGCCAACGCCGACTTCCGAATGTCGCTCGAGCTTCTCGAAGGCGTTCTCGAGACTGCTGAGAAGCGCGGGCTGGTACAGGTAATTGCCTTGGCGTTGCTCATCAGAGGAAACGCGCTGTGGGGCATCGGGCGGCGCCGGGAAGCGTTCGGCGCGGCCGCGGTTGCCAAGGAGCTGGCTGCCGAGCACGGTTTGACCGACCTTCTCCTGCGGATAATGGGGAACCTCGCAAACGCCCATTTGGAGACAGACCTGCGTGCGGCTCTCGACAGCTGGCGCGAGGCCCTCGCCCTCGCGCGGAAGGTCGGGCATCGCGGCAACCTAATAGGGGGTGTCGGTAACTTCGGCTACTCAGCCTTCCTGGGCGGCGAATGGGATGAGGCCCTTGCCGAGATGGATGTCTTCCTGGCCGAGGACATTGCTCCAAACCACCGGCTCATCATGCTCAACAATGCGCTGATCATTCGCGTAAGTCGCGGAGAATCGATCTCCGAAGGACTGGCCGAGATGGAGCGCCTGGGCAAGGACATGAGCGGCCCATGGCACGTTTTCGTCGCTGACCCTGAGGGCAATGCGGCCATGGTCAGCGGAGACCTGAAAAAGGCGCGCGACGCGTTCGTCGAGATCGGCGAAGCGGATGCGGGGCAGGCGCCCGAGTACTTCTATCGCGCCGCGCGGGCGGCGCTGTGGGATCGGAAAGCGAAGGATGCGGCTCAGCTACTGGCGCGCTTCGAGGAGAACGCCGCATACGGACCGATTGCCGACGCGCGTCGTGCGACGCTTCAGGCTGGAACGGCCGCGCTCGATGGGCGGGTGGCCGAGGCGCTCGCCCTGTATCGCGATGCGCTGCGCGATTGGCGCATTACGCACGCCGTCTGGGACGAGGCGCTGACGGGCATCGACATGGCCATGCTGCTCGATCCGGCCGACCCCGAGGTGGCTGCGGTGGTCACTTCGACGCGAGCGATCCTGGAACGCCTGGGCGCGAAGCCGTACCTGGATCGGTTGGATGCGGCCGTCGGATCCCGGCCAGACATTCCGCCGGCTCGTGCGCCGGCGCGAGAAGGGATCGCCGTCGCCGAGTAACGGGCGGCGGAGGTTCGCCTCTACGGTTCTGAGTACCGGACTCAGAACCAGCGGGTTCTCCCCGACTGGCCAAACCCACTCAGCCGCGATCCGTTGGCAAAGGCCGACCTTTACAAAGCGCTGGAGCAGGCCGCCACGCAAACGGCTGTTACGGTGGGTCGCTCACACGCTGATTGAGCGACCGCGGTCGCAACCCCGGGGGGACACATGTACAAGCCGAATGGATTGACCCACGGTCGTTTCTTCGGCACGGCCGCGTTGTTCGTCGTGCTGGTGATGCTGGCCGGCGCGTGCGGCACATCAGCACCGCCCGCTGGACCAACCAGCTCCGGATCAACGAGCCCCGGCGCCACTGTCGGGACCAATCCTGTCAGCGTCGGCCCGATAGACGTTCAGCCGCCCGTCCTCGATGCGACCACGGACTTCAGCCAGACAATGGCCACATCCGAAGCCGATGACCGAGCCCGCTCCAGGACCCAGGCTGGGTTTGCGAGGGAGGTCGGGTCCGGCTGGGCCGCGCTTTCGACAGCCGCCGACGACGCGATCGACGCAGTAGCACTGGCGATGGCCACCGAATTCACCGTCGTGTTGCCAACCACACGCGGCAACGGCCAATTTGCATCGGTCGTCATGCCCGACAGCTTCGTTTCCGCCCCGCCCGCGTCCGCCGCAAGCGCGCTGGCCATCGTCACCGCCTCACTCACGGCCGGACAGGCTCTTGGCCAGGGTGGCACCAGGCAGGCGTCCAAGACCGAGACGAGGACCACGACCACGGGCGATGACGTCGCCACGGTTACCGTCAACATGAAGGGGACCATCACCTCCACCGGCAGCCGAGTGGTGGCTGAGTTCACGTTCGATCTGACCGGCAACGTCAGCAACTCAGTCTCTGGCGCGACGGCCCAGATGACCGGATCGGCGACGGCGCACGTCGAGATCGATGGCTGCCCAGATGCGGGTGGCTCGAGCAAGGGCAAGATGTCGCTGACATCCAAGGAGAGCGTGTCGGGTCAGCACGACGGCGGAGACGGCACCGCCAGTTGGACCCGCGACCTGTCCGGCGACTTCGACATCGCGGTCGACGATGAGGCCAACACCAGCGGCGTGACGATGGAAGTTCAGGCGAACGAGAGCGTCGTCGAAACCAACCGCGAGCCGGGCGAGGACGAGCCAGAGACTGAGGGCCACGAGCTTGGGGGCACATTCAACGTCGCGTACAGCTCCGGCCCCGGATTGACGGGCCTGGCCCCAGTCGGCGAGGCAAGTGGTGACGTCAGCCACGAAAGGGACGCGACCAGGGCTCATCTCATCGCCCTGGTAAGGAGCGCCGCTTACGCCATCAGCGTGGCTGCTTTCAGCCTGGGCCGCGACGCCGAACGGTTCTGGCGTGACGGGAAGTGCATCGAGGTCATCGTCGCCCCGGCTGGCGGCGACGTCGATGCCAACTCGAAGACAGACGTCGTTGCCAAGGTCAAGCACCGGTTTGAAGGCAACGAGCTGACCAAGCCAGTCGAGGCGACGCTGGCGGGCGTCAAAACCATCGATCCCGTCAACAAGAAACAGCCCGCACCCGCGACCTCCATCTACACCGCCGGCCCCAACGCAGACGACAAGGGCGACATCACGTTCGAGTCGGTGTCGAACCGCGGCATCGGCAAGAAGTCGGTAACGTTCACTGTCAAGCCAGGTGCCTGGACGACCAACGCGGTGTCACCCACTGGGGCGATCACCGGCACCAAGTGCGGCGGCATCGCTGGCGACTGGACCTTCGTGGCTGTGCAGGATCTGAGCCCGCTGTCGATCACGACGACGGTCGTCGTGACCATCGACGAGACCACGCTCGAGGGCACCTTCAACTTCCACAAGGACCAGATAGCCCCCGGATCTGTGACGACACATGACTCGCGCGGCAACGCGAGGATCGTGCTCAACGAGGATGGCTCAGTCACGATGACACTCGATCCGGCGAAGATCACGCTTCACACCGAAACCGCCTTTGGTTCCGCGACCGTCACGATCCAGGGCGACAAATACACGTATCCCTGGACACCCGCACCAGCCGGGGCCTGCTCCTAGTCCTTGTCCCGCTGGATCGTCAGCAGTTCCGGTCTCGACCCAGGCCCAACCGGAGTAGCGGCCAGCGGTCCCGTTAGAACTACGGAGCCTGTTATCGCCCGCATCATTATGCGAGCGTGAGCGGCTCGTTCAGTCCCTACGTTGAGCCCGATTCGAGCGCTTTGGAATGCACGCTGCGAGGACTATCGACCAAACGCCTGGGATTTATCGATGCAGCCGATACGCCGCGTCGTAGTGAAGGCCGACCCACGCCGGGCAGCCCGCTATCGCATCGACTCCTGATTACTTAATGATGTGAGCGATTTAGAAGGGCGCAGCCGATGGCGCGGTTGGGGGCGTCACGCTGTAGGCGGGTCAGTCCTCGGGTTGTGGCGGAGGATCCTCGGGTGATTCGGGATCCGAGGTTGGTGACTCCGCCTGCGCGGACTCGGTCTGCGCGGATTCGGCCTGCGCGGACTCGGTCTGCGCCGGTACGAGGTCGATCGTTCGCACCTGGCGCGTGCCGCCGCCCTCAGTCCGCACCAGCGCAGACGGGATAACCCCAACGCTGAGTCGCTCGATCACCGCGATCTGGCCGGAATAGATGCCGGCGGCCTCGATGCGCACCCGGTCCCCGACCGCGAACCCTGCGCGGCCTGCGCCGGCGGTTAGGTTGATCGTGGCGAGGTTCGGGCGCTCGTAATTCGGGTCGGGCTGCGGGGCCGGCGCGCGTTTGGTCGCCGTCTTGGCCGGCGGGTAGGTGATCTTGCGCTTCGGTCTGGGCATCAGCGAGCCTCAGGCAGCGGGCGCGATCGGGACACGGCCGCGATCAGTAACTGCGGCGCGAGCGTGTCGGCTCCTTAGGTGGCTTGGGCTCGTGGCCCGGTCGCGGCGGTCGCGGGGCGGTACCCGGCGCCATGTCGGGTCGCTTCTCTTCGGGACCGCGAGCACGTGCCTCGGCGACGGCCTTCGCGAATTCCTTGGCCGTGGCGGGAGGCATGCTGGCCTGCCAGGCCGCCTCTATCCGCGCCACGGCCTCGTTCTCATCCTTGCGTCGCGCGCGCTCCGCCTTCGAGTGCTTGGCCATATCCCATCCTTGCTATTGCTGGGTACGGCCGAAACGCGCACCATCAGGCCACAGTATCGCTCAGCTGGCGCGAACGCTGATGTACGCCGTCACGACGAGACTCACAACTGACCTCGCAACATAGGATCTAGCGGGCAGTTTCCAGGATCTGAAAACCGACTGAGCGCATCACGCGGGCGATCTCGTCTGGAAAGGGGAGGCCTTCGAGCAGGACTCCCTTCCGACGACTTCTGACAGCAGGCCCTGCTGATGGGGCGCTTCAAGAGTGATTACATCAGTTTGTGGCGAGTTGTATCATGGCGCGCGTGGAGCGGACCCAGATCTCGCTGACAACGGAGCAGGCCGCGCGCCTCCGCCGGATCGCCGAGGAACGAGGCACATCGATGGCCGCGCTGATCCGCGACGCGGTGGACCGCGTGCTGCCCGACGAGGACTCCCCGACCATGGAAGAGCGCTGGGCGCGAGCTTTCGCAGCGATCGGAACCGCGCGGGGTGGTGGGGGCAACGTCAGCGAGGACCACGATCGGTACCTCTCCGACGCATACCAGGACTGGCGCCTAAAGTGACCGTCTTCGTCGACACGTCCGCGTGGTACGCCGCGCTCGACGCAGACGACGAGTACCACGCCAGGGCGCGCCGAGTCTTCGCGGGGCTCAGGGAATCTGGAGAGCGTCTGGTCACGCATAACTATGTCGTTGTCGAATCCGTTGCGCTCATGGATCGGCGACTCCACAAGACCGATGTCGCCCGGTTCGTCGCGGGGCTGTTGCCAGCGGCCGACATCGAGTGGATCCAGCCCTCGCTGCACGACGTGGCGCTGGCCGCGTACCTCGACGCTCGATCTCGTGCCTCGCTGGTTGACCACGTGAGCTTCGCGCTTATGCGGGCGCGCGGGATAACTACGGCGTTCGCGTTCGACGCGGATTTCGCAGCGCAGGGCTTCGCTTCGATTAGTTAAAAGGGCGGGCTTCCCTTACCGAGCCTTGAAGCGCGCGGCCTCCTCCGAGCCACCCGTCGCGTCCCCGGCCGAGTACGAGTGCGCGCCTGCGCCGGCCAGCTTGCCGCCGTCAACGATCAGGTATTCCTCGCGGATCGGCCGTCCCTCGAGCCAGCATTCGAGGATCTCGCGCGCGCCCGCCGCGTAACGCGCCTGCGCGGAGAGCGACGTGCCCGACGTATGCGGCGTCATGCCGTGCCAGGGCATCGTTCGCCAGGGGTGGTCGCGCGGGGCGGGTTGGGGGAACCAGACGTCGCCCGCGTAGCCCGCCAGTCGGCCGGATTCCAGCGCGCGGACAATCGCGTCCCGGTCGCAGATCTTGCCGCGTGCCGTGTTCACCAGGTACGCGCCGCGCTTCATCTTGCCGATCAGCTCGTCGTTGAACATGTGCTCGGTCTCGGGGTGGAGCGGCGTGTTGATCGTCACTACATCGCTGACCTGAACGAGCGACTCGGCATTCGGGTGCCAGGTGACGCCCAGCTCCTGCTCGAGCTCGGGCAGACGGTGGCGGTCGGTGTAATGAAGGCCGACGTCGAACGGCTTCAGACGGCGGAGGACCGCTGAGCCGATTCGACCGGCGCCGACTGTTCCGACCTGCATCCCCTCAAGGTCGTACGAGCGCGAGACGGCGTCGGCGATGTTCCAGCCCCCGTCGACCACGATCTTGTACGAAGGGATGTAGTTGCGGACGAGCGAGAGGATCAGCATCACCACGTGCTCGGACACGCTGATGCTGTTCGAGTAGGTCACCTCGGCGACGGTGATGCCCCGATCGATGGCCGCCTGAAGATCGACGTGGTCGGAGCCGATGCCTGCTGTGATGGCGAGCTTGAGGTTGGGCGCCTTGGCGATGCGCTCGGCCGTGAGATAGGCGGGCCAGAAGGGCTGGCTGATGACGACGTCGGCGGTGGG
>JBBDRY010000054.1:31538-41124 GCA_040905225.1 Chloroflexota bacterium
TGGTAGACGATGCGCCACGCTCGGCCGTCGATGCGCACGCGCAGGCGCCAGAGATTCTGGCGGCCTGCCAACTTGGCCGCGCCGAGCGGTCTTGGTTCATCCGCGAGCCCCAGGATGATGCCCCGCACGGCGACCAGTGCCGCGCCACGCAGCCGATCGAGCTGCCGCTGGGCCTGTGGTCGCATGACCGTCCGATAAGACACGATCGGTCAGCTCTCTGGTTTGGCGCCGTACTCGATTCGTCCCTCCGCCACCAGGCGCCTGAAGTAGCTATCGGCGTCGATGTCTCCGGTGCCGCCGTACTCCGCCAGGGCGTCCTCCGATGCAGCTACATCTTCGGCGTCCTCTTGAGTCTCGAGCCACATCTCGAGCGCCTCCTCGACGATGTCGCGGATCTGCCTGCCCGTTTGCGCGGCCCGAACGCGCACGGCCCGATACAGCTCATCGTTGGCGAATGCGACGGTCACCTTCATGCCGACCATCCTACCATCCAGATGGCTGGATGGCCAACCGGCAACGTAGCTCAGGGCCCAAGTGGGCGCGCTATTCGGAGGTCCCTTCAAGCGTCTGCAGATCAATAGATCTCGTCGTGGGTGCCCACGGCGACGAGGAAGACTTCCTCGCCGTCGCGGCGGAACATGACGCGCAGGTCATCATCGACGCTGAATGCCCAGTAGTCGGCCAGGTCGCCTTTCAGCTTGTGCGTTCGGAGAAGGGGATCCTGCGGGTCGAGCTCGAAGCGGCGCAGAGCCGCGCGAAGGAGTTCATCACGCGGTGGTTTGAGCTTGCGCGCGCGGCGATGGAAATGTGACGAGGCGACGACGCGCACTTGTCGTTTGCGTATGTCAGCGAGGTTTAGCCGCGGAGGTCGGCGAGCAATGACTCCATGTCGTCGTGTTCGTGAGCCTGGCCCGCCGCGTATTCGGCCTCCGCGTCGCGAACCTCACGCAGGAAAAGCTGCCGGCGCGCCGAGTGCAGCTCTGTCATCTGCTGCTCGTAGCGCTCGGCGTCGACCAGGTACGCCGTCTTCTGCGAGCGCTGGACGATCACGTACGGCTCCTCGGAACCGTGAACATCGTCGAGGATCTCAGCGGTCCGCTGGCGCAGCTCCGTGACAGGGATTACCTTCATGGTACGTCCAAACGTACGCTTATCCGTACTGTCTGTCAATCTGATCAACGGCGCGTGGGCCGGGCTGGGGGCCATACGTCGCCCGCGTATTGGACGATCTGATTGTGGCAGCGACGACGTTCGTGGGTTACCATCCCGAACTGTGAGCGCCGCGGATGCCGGCCGCGCGCCGCACCAATGGGAGGAAGACGCATATGACAACGTTCCGACGTCCGGCCGCGATGTTCGCGGCGGCCATCGGCCTCACCCTGGCCCTTGTCAGCCCAGCCGCCGCTAACCACTCGTGGGGCGGCTACCACTGGGCGCGGACCTCGAACCCGTTCACCGTGTCGCTCGGTGACAACGTCAGCGGACTGTGGGACAGCATGCTGAGAACGGCCGCAAGCGACTGGACTCAGTCGACTGTCCTGAACTCGCCGGTGGTCGCCGGCAGCACCAAGGCGAAGGCGTGCAGGCCAACAGCCGGGCGGGTCGAAGTGTGCAGCGCCCGCTACGGCAACAACGGCTGGCTCGGCCTCGCCCAGATCTGGATCACCGGCGGCGAGCACATCGTCCAGGGGATCGTCAAGAACAACGACTACTACTTCGGCAGCTCGAGCTACCAGTACAACAACACGGCCGAGATGCAGCATGTGATCTGCCAGGAGATCGGGCACACATTCGGGCTGGGCCACACGAGCGAAGACGGCTCGTCGCAGAACACGTGCATGGACTACTACCACAACACTTCAGCTTCCGACACCCAGTCGACCCACCCGAACGCGGGCGACTACGACCAGCTGCGGTGCATCTACGACCCCGCGGCTGCTGGGCAGACGCTCAACAGCGGCGGCCATAGCTGCACCGGCACAGGCCACCTCGACAGCACGAACACCACGGGCAGCGCTGCCGGCAAATCGCCAGCGGGCGGCCAGGGCAACGACGCGAGCAGTTGGGGACGCCTCGTCTCGTCTTCGGCCAGCGGCCGTGAGCAGACGTTCAGGCTCAACCTGGGCCGCGGCGAGGCCGTCGTCACCTTCGTTATCTGGGCGAACTAGCGGGGACGCCGATCGGCGCACCCTCCGCACCGTTCGCGAATTCGCTGCCGACCGCCAGGAAGCTTTCGCCACCCCAAGCCACCGCGCCGCATAACCTCTACGCGACGGAGGCCGCCGACGTCGACGCATGCCGCCTCCCTGGAAACCTGCCTATCAACTCCAAAGGGTCGAGATTGGGGCGGCAATGATCCGATCTGCGAGGCCGTAAGTGCGCGGGCCCGTATGAAGGATGACGCCGGCGGCAAAGAGCTCGCCATAAGCGTCTCGTAACGCGACGAGGTGTCGCGCGCCGTCGATCTTGGGTGAGGCGCTCGCTTTGACTTCAATCGCCACCAGCGGTCCTCCACGAAGCTCGGCCAGGAGGTCGATCTCGAGCCGTCCCTGCTGCTGGCGCACGTGGTAGAGACGCGGCCGAGACTCGGTCACCGCGAGCTCCGCGCGAAGCTGTGCACAGACGAACGTATCGAGCAGGCGCCCCAGCAAGTCGCCATTCCTGAGCACAGCGTTAGTGTCCAGACGGAGGATCGCTCCGACGATGGCAGGGTCGACGACATAGCGTTTGGGCGACAGGACGAGACGCTTCAGGCGGTTCGACGTCCACGCCGGCAGCGCCTCGACCACGAGTAGGTTCTGGAGCAGCCGCTCGTAAGCGAGGGAGGTCTTGCGGTTGATGCCGGCGGCGTCGTAGAGCGTCTTGTCCTCGACCACTCCCGCGGTGTTCACGCACAGCGCTTCGGTGTACCTGCGCAGACGCGCCGGATCACGGCCGGTGTCGACCGCGTCGGCGTCGCGGGTGAGGAGGTAGTCGACGTAGCTCTCCAGCCAGCGCTCGCGCGCGTCCACGGACATCCCCAGGGCCGGCTCGGGGAAGCCGCTGCGCAGAAGCAGATCCACGTATCCGCGGAGATCCGGAGTGTCGCTGGCCGGACGCAGCTCCGTGCCTGCGAGGATGCGATCCAGGAACGGCGGCGAGTCAACGGTCTCGAGCTGCTCGCGGATCGTCATGCCAAACATCGCGATCCGCGTCAGCCGTCCGGTCCCGGGCCAGAGTTCGCCCTCGAGATTGCTGCGCACTGAGCCGGTCACAAGGAACCGGCCGGGCGTCGGCTGGGCGTCTATCGAACGCTTCAGCGCACCGAGGACACCGGGCACCAATTGCCACTCATCGAGCAAAACCGGCTCGGGCAGGCCGCGCAGGGCAGCGTCGGGATCGGCGCGGAACGCGACGGCTTCCGCCTCGCGGTCAAGCCGGACAACCGATCGGGCATACCTGGCCGCCGTGGTCGTCTTGCCGGTTGCCCGCGGCCCAACAATGAACACAGCGGGCAACTCACCCAAGAGTCGCTCGATCAGCCCGTCGACCAGCCGGCGGCGATACTCCATGCGATGGAGAGTACCACTTTCCCGCACTGTCCAATACCGCTCTGCCGCACCATTCAATACCGCTCTGCCGCAAGCTTGGTCTGCCGTCAACGGACTGCGTGCCCACTTGACTGCGCCGACTCATGAGACCTAAGCTGATCTCATGAGGGTCACCAAGATTTCACAGGGCGGTCAAGTCCAGGTTCCGGCCGAGGTGCGCAAACGATGGGGCACACGCGACGTGATCATTCACGACGCCGGCGCCTACATCCGGATCAGCCCCATACCCGATGACCCGATCGGCGCTGTCATGGGATCGCTCGCCGGACCCGGACCCAGCGTCAACGAGATGATGCGCCAGCACCGTGAAGAGGAGGCCGAGATCGAGGAGCGCAAATTCGGCCACCTGAGGCGTGAGCCCTGACCGTCCTCGACGCGTCAGCCTTGGTGGCTGGATTCCTGAGCGAACCAGCCATGCCACAGGTCGACGCGATCCTGCGTCGCCGTGGCACCGCGATTTCGGCCATGAACCTGGCCGAGGTCGTCGATATCCTCATTCGTCGTCACGGACACGAGGCCGACGTTGTGCGCGACAAGGTCGACTTATTGATCGCGGCTGGACTCGAGGTTGAGCCCCTGTGGCTCCGCGTCATGTGGCTGGCGACATCGCTACGCTCCGAGCATTACCATCGGACGCGGTCCCCAGTCTCGCTCGCCGACTGCATGTGCGTGGCAACCGCGATTTCGTTGGAGACGGACCTCGCCACCACCGACCCCGCTCTTGCGTCCGTGGCGCGCGCAGCTGGTGTCGCGGTCATCGCCTTGCCGGATTCGAACGGCCATTTGCCCTGACGGCCCGTCGCGTGGGGCGGGCTGGGGGCCATACGTCACCCGCGTATTGGACGATTTCGTTGCGCTCACGACGACGTTCTTGGGCTACTATCCTCTTCTGTGAGCGTCGCGGGAAATGCCGGTCGCGCGCCGCACCATGGGAGGGGAGATGCAAATGGCAACGATCCGACGTCCGGCCGCGATGTTCGCGGCGGCCATCGGCCTCACCCTGGCCCTTGTCAGCCCAGCCGCCGCTAACCACTCGTGGGGCGGCTACCACTGGGCGCGGACCTCGAACCCGTTCACCGTGTCGCTCGGTGACAACGTCAGCGGACTGTGGGACAGCATGCTGAGAACGGCCGCAAGCGACTGGACTCAGTCGACTGTCCTGAACTCGCCGGTGGTCGCCGGCAGCACCAAGGCGAAGGCGTGCAGGCCAACAGCCGGGCGGGTCGAAGTGTGCAGCGCCCGCTACGGCAACAACGGCTGGCTCGGCCTCGCCCAGATCTGGATCACCGGCGGCGAGCACATCGTCCAGGGGATCGTCAAGAACAACGACTACTACTTCGGCAGCTCGAGCTACCAGTACAACAACACGGCCGAGATGCAGCATGTGATCTGCCAGGAGATCGGGCACACATTCGGGCTGGGCCACACGAGCGAAGACGGCTCGTCGCAGAACACGTGCATGGACTACTACCACAACACTTCAGCTTCCGACACCCAGTCGACCCACCCGAACGCGGGCGACTACGACCAGCTGCGGTGCATCTACGACCCCGCGGCTGCTGGGCAGACGCTCAACAGCGGCGGCCATAGCTGCACCGGCACAGGCCACCTCGACAGCACGAACACCACGGGCAGCGCTGCCGGCAAATCGCCAGCGGGCGGCCAGGGCAACGACGCGAGCAGTTGGGGACGCCTCGTCTCGTCTTCGGCCAGCGGCCGTGAGCAGACGTTCAGGCTCAACCTGGGCCGCGGCGAGGCCGTCGTCACCTTCGTTATCTGGGCGAACTAGCGGGGACGCCGATCAGGCAACCCGAAACAAGGGGCCGAGGCCGACCAACCTCGGCCCCTTCTCTTTATGACGCCTTGAAGCGCGCGGCCTCCTCTGAGCCACCCGTGGCATCGCCGGCCGAGTACGACTGCGCGGGTCCGTCCTTGTCGGAGGTCACGGTCAACCTACGGCCCGACGTGCACGGATGCTGATGCGGTTCGAGTACGTTACCTCGGCGACGGTGGTTCTTGGTACTATATGCCGATGCTTAGTATCAAGGTCAGTACCAAGTACCAGGTATCCTTACCAAGCGCGGCTCGACGCCGGCTGGGGATCGAAGCGGGCGACCGACTGTCGGTCGAGCTGAGCGATGATGCACTCATCCTTCGGCGCCGGTCCGCGCGGCCGTCGGAACGGCTGCGTGGCTTAGGCAAGGAGGCTTGGCGGGGCGTCGATCCCGTACGTCACGTCAGGCGGCTGCGGGATGAGGGTGACCGCACCGTTTCACCTCGGCGAAAGCGGTCCGCGGCGACCGGCAGGTGACGATCGGGCTGCTGGCCAGGCACAGTCGGGTCGGCATCGACAGCAACGTGCTGATCTACCTGCTCGAAGGGTCGGGCGCGCTCGCCGACACCTCGGCGGCGCTGCTCGATGCAATCGCAGCGGGTGAGGCGGAGGGAGTACTGGCCACGCTCGGCCTGGCCGAGATCTGCAGTGGTCCCGCCCGGGCGGACGACCCCGCGATGGTCGAGCGCTACGCCGACGAGCTGTCATCGCTGGAGAACGTCCGTCTCATGCCGCTCGACCGGGAAGTCGCCGTCGAGGCGGCGATCATTCGAGGCTCAACGTCACTCTCGATCGCTGACGCCGTTCACCTAGCGTCAGCCCGAAGTGCCAAAGCCACCGTGTTCGTGACCAACGACCGGCGGATCACATCGATCAATCGCCTTGAGGTCGCGTATCTGGACGAAATCTAAAAGGCAGTTTCTACAAGCTCGACGCCGTCCTTAGGCCGTATCGTGGTCGCGCTGCCCGACTCAGAAGGAGTCAAGCCCTAGCTATTTGCGCACCCTGCGGAAGGCTGTGCCGTCCAGGTTCCGCATCTTGATCGACGCAAGTGCCGCCGGGGCATCTCGGCCGTGATCAAGCGGCCTATCGCATTAGAAGGTAAGGATGCCCAGATGGTTGCTCAAACTCTTGCCTGTCTGGCCGGAGTTCCAGTGACTCTGTTCGACGCCAGTAACGTCCGTGGTGTGCACGACTGGTTCTATTCGGTGGTGTTTACGAGCTACGAGGGGCTACCCACGGGCACCAAGCTGACGTGGCCAGCTGGGGCAGTTCGCCTTCCCACGTTGCTAGCACGTGCAATGACAGATGACGTCGACAAGATCGTAATTGTCACGGGCGAGCATCGTGTCAAGGGCTCCGATTCGGCGTAGCCGAATCCAGCGGGCGCCCGCCGACGCTCGCTCGCGCGTGTGTGCGCGATCAGAGTTGCCTTAGTGTGCTCGTCCAAACGCGGGTCGCCAGGCGGGCATGCCGGCCGAAAGCCGACTCGAGATCGGGCAGCCGGTGGGACTTTCCGAACAAAGCTGCGGACGTCGTAGCGGCGAACCATTGCCGAGTGGTTGTCGAACCCTGCCATACTCCCCGCAACAGAAGGGGGTTTACACGAGGTTCGGCCGTGACTCAGCTGAGGACGCCGCCGCGCGCGAATCTGTCAGTCCTTTTAGGTAGTCTCGTTGCGGGCGTCGCAGGACTGGGCATAGTGCGGTGGCTGCGTGCACGTCCAAAGCGGCGACCAACCGCCGATGAACTCATGCGGATGGACGATCAAGCATTTGAAGACTTCATCCAATCAACTGGCCTGCGCTCGGCGGCGGATCTGGGCGTGAAGGCGGGCACGACCGATTGACCGGCGCCGAACGCCCGAATACGAGGAAAAACGGGCGGCCCTCGACCTACGACTAAGGCTGGAACTGGATCTCGTCGAGGAACGAATTCTGGCCGAGGGAGAGCATCCGTATCGACGAACACGGCCCGATGGATCCGTGCTCGATCTCTCGTCATACGAGGCGATGGGCATCATCGTTGAATTCTTGCCCGCCCCTCGCGCTCTTCCGCGACGTGACGAGCCGAAGGCGGCAGATCGAAGTCGTCCATTTGCTTGACACCGTGGCCTCCGGTGAGTAGACCGCACCTAGGATGGTCACTGCTATTACTCGTCCTCACGCGGACACCGGCCTTCTGCTGCTGGCGGACATCTCGGGCTACACCGCCTTCTTGGGCAAGGTCGCGACCGAGCATCCCGACATGGTTCAGCCCGGCGGCCAGGTGCCGCCGGCATACGTGGTTATGAGCAGTCTGCTCGACATGGTGGTCGATCGGATCGCTCCAGCCTTCCACCTGTGTGAGATCGAGGGTGACGCAGTCTTCGCCTACGCGGCCGATGATCCTGGACTGGTCCAGGGCGAGCAGGACCTGATGGCCCTCGTCCGTTCGGCCTACGCAGGTTTCCGCGAACGGATCGACGAGGCGATGGTCGTCCACAAGCACGAGTGCCGGGCGTGCTTCCTCCTGCCGTCACTGGAGCTCAAGTTCGTGGTTCACCACGGCAACTTCGTCATTCAGCCGATCGCCGGCCAGACCAAGCTGCTCGGGCCAACGGTGAACGTGGCTCATCGCTTGCTGAAGAACTCGGTGACCCAACAGATGGGAAGCCGCGCGTACCTTCTCGTCACCGACGCTGCCGCCGGGCGGCTCCACTTCAGACCCGACACGGGCTTGGCCCACGAGGAGAACTACCCGGATGTCGGAACTGTCGCCGGTCGCGTCATCGGGCTCGCTGAACCGCCAGGCGATGTGCCGTGACAGCCGACGGCAACCGTTCTTTCGAGCGTTCGCTCGTATCAGGGTGTTTCGACAGCCACCCCGTGCTTGTGGAGATCGTCGTCGAAGGTGTAAAGCGGCAACGCGCCCGCCCAACTCGCCGTCGCAGCGATGAAGGCATCGGGGATTGGGCTGCCCGGTAGCGAGCGCGCGTTGACCAACGCGACGAGTGCATCGGACGTGGGCAGTCCCAGGGTGGTCACGTTGTGACGAGTCAGGAGCTCAATGAGCACGTTGACGAGGTCGGCACGCTCGACGCCGTACTGGGTGCGAAGAACATGGGCTGTCTCCATGAGCGCGACGAGTGGAACGCCGATCTCGACGGAGCCATCCATGAGCGCGCTCGCACGCTTCGCTTCCGCCGCCGGCGTCCCGACCAGATAGCGCACGACGACCGACGTATCGACCGAGATCACTTCTGCCGATCGGGATCGGGAGTCGACCTGGCGGCATCGCGAAGCGTCGACCAGCGCTCGTCCCTGGGGCGCCGACGAACTCTGCTCCGCAGCGCGCCGGCAAGTGAGCGGCGGTGCGGGCCGGGCACGAACTCGATGACTACGCGCCCATCCTCGATCCGCTGGACGGCCTGGTCGCCGGCGTACACGCCCAACTCTTCGCGGATCTGTTTCTCGATTGTCACTTGACCACGTTCGCCGACTCGGCTGGACAAGATCACACCCGTCTGGCAATTACCTATCGTCGTGGCGAAGTATGAATTCCCGCGGGAGACTTCGTCAACTTCTCGCCCGGGAGCCCGCGCAGAGGGGCAAAGGGGGCCAGCGAGGTGACCTCATGTCAGTCGATCTCCAGGCCGCCATCGATCACGGCATCACAGTCGCCGAGGTTAGATGCCCGGGCAGATGCGCTCGGCGGTCAGGTAGGCGGGCCAAAAGGGCTGGCTGATGACGACGTTGGCGGTAGGCAGCTCGCGTTCGAAGGTGGAGTCGGGACCGTCCTTATCAGAGGTGACGGTCAGCTTGTGGCCGTTGTGTTCGAGGAATTTGCGAAGGCCGAGCTCGCCACTGACGCTGCCGAGGAGCTGGCCTGGCGTGAAGTCGGCTCGGAAGTCCGTCAACGAAAGTTATCTAGCGGGCGGCTTCCAGGATCCGGAAGCCAACTGAGCGCATCACGCGGGCGATCTCGGTTGGATAGGGGAGACCCTCGAGCCGCACGCCCTTCCGTTTGGGCGATAGGAGCTCCACTCCGATAACGGTTCCATCCGCGCAGTAGTTGATCGCGCGCCCGTCATCCAAGCGCTGTTGATGGTGCCACTCGTCTTCGCTGAACGTGACGTAGGCAGCATCGCCCGCTTCGTCGTACTCGAGGAGCGGCCTCATCA
>JBBDRY010000055.1:0-3457 GCA_040905225.1 Chloroflexota bacterium
ACTTCTCCCAGAAGCCCTTGACGTGCGGGATGTGCGTCTTGCGGTACTTGCCGAGGTACTTCCCGTCGGCGTCGATGACCGCGGCCGTGTTGTAGTAGATGCCGCTGGCCTGCTCGTCCTCCTCGTACATCGGCGCGATGATGACCATGCCGGTTTCCTTGGCCAGCGCTTGCATCCGCACTGTTGTCGGGCCGTCGGGGATCTTCTCGGTGTACGAGTAGTACTGCGGATCCTGCACCTGGCAGAAGTAGGGGCCGTAGAACAGCTCCTGGAAGAGCATCACCTGGGCTGTTTCCTTGGCCGCCTTGAGCGCGTACTCCTCGTGCTTCTTGATCATCGATTCCTTGTCGCCCGTCCACTCCGCCTGGAGGAGGGCGCCACGCACGATTCGGGGCATTCCTCAATCAACCTCGATGATGTGTGACAGTCTTGAAAATCAAGCCTACACCGGAGAGCAGCCGATGGACCCGATGAAGCCCGATGAGCGCTGGGGAGCCGAAACGGCCGACCTCCTGCGACAAACTGCGGACGACGCGATCGATTTTCTGGGCACGCTCCCGGATCGACACGTCAACGCGCAGGCGACTTTGGCGGAGTTGCGGGCCGCCATGGGCGGCGAGCTGCCGAAGGTGGGTGAGTCAGCTCCTGACGTCGTGCGCTCTCTGGCCACTGCGGCGAACCGAGGGCTGGTAGCGAGTGCCGGCCCGCGGTACTTCGGCTTCGTCATTGGTGGGTCCCTGCCCGCGGCGCTGGCGGCCGACTGGCTCACCTCGGCCTGGGACCAAAACGCGGTGCTCTACACGCTCAGCCCCGCCGCGGCAGTGGCCGAGGAAGTCGTGGCGGGTTGGTTGCTCGATCTGTTCGATTTGCCGCGCGATTCCGGCGTCGGCTTCACGACCGGCTGCCAGATGGCCAACTTCGTCGGGCTGGCCGCTGCACGCCACTCCGTCCTTCAACGTCGAGACTGGGACGTGGAACAGCAGGGCCTCCAGGGTGCGCCACTGGTTCGGGTGATCGTTGGCGCCGAGGCCCACGTGACAGCGACCGTCGCCCTCCAGATGCTCGGTTTCGGAACGGCGGCGCTGGAGCGGATCCCGAGCGACGAGCAGGGCCGAATGCGGGCAGATGCCCTCGAGGAAGTTTTGGCCGCCGGGGATCCGGATGCGCCAACGATCGTTTCCGCCCAGATCGGCAACGTGAATACCGGCGCATTCGATGACGTCGCGGCGCTTGCTGACATCGTCCATCGCCGGGACGCGGCATGGCTGCATGTCGACGGCGCGTTTGGGCTGTGGGCACGGACCGTGCCGGAGCTTCAACACCTGGTCCGTGGGCTGGAGCGCGCCGACTCCTGGGCGAGCGACCTGCACAAGTGGCTCAATGTGCCGTACGACTCCGGGCTCGTCATCGTTCGCGACGCCGCGGCGCATCGAGCTTCGATGATTCTCTCCGCGAGTTACCTGATCGCTGCCTCAGGCGATGAGCGTGACCCGCAGCTCTACGTGCCGGAATCGTCGCGTCGCGCGCGCGGCTTCGCGGTCTATGCCGCGCTGCGGTCGCTGGGCCGCGCCGGCGTGCAGGACCTCGTCCGACGTTGTTGCTCGCTCGCCGCGCGCATGGCGCAGTCCCTGGCCGCCGAACCCGGCGTGGAGATCCTCAACGACGTCGTTCTGAACCAGGTCCTCGTTCGCTTCGGCGATGACGACGCACTCACGCGCGACGTGGTCGCCCGCGTCCAGGCCGACGGAACGTGCTGGCTGGGTGGCAGTACGTGGCATGGTCAAGCGGTGATGCGCATCTCGGTCTCGAACTGGTCGACGACCGAAGCGGACGCCGACATGTCGGTCGAGGCGATCCTGCGCTGCTTTCGTGCGGCACGGGCCGGAGCGGGCGTCTGAGCCTTACCAACGCTTGACACTGAGCGAATACTTGCCGGAGTCACGTCCCGGTCTTTCCACAGCGAGACAGGGGAAATGCAATGACCGAGGGGCCATCCAGCGCGGCAGTGAGCCCGCCTCCGCCGCCGTCTTCAGCGAGCCCGGCGCCAGTGCCCATCCTGGTGCGAGTGCGGCAGGTGCTGTTCGGCACGCCGATGGCCGCGATTGCCCATGGCAGCCTGCTGTTGGCCGCCCTCGTCTTCCTGCTTGCTGTGCCGTACTTCACCCGCGACGGCAGCGAGGAATTCTTCGAGAACGTTTTCCAGCACGCATATGTCTTCGTCGTGCTCATGGCCGTCACAGTCCTCGGGCGCACCCTGCCGCTGCGGATGCTGGCGGCGTTCTTCTTCCTGGGGATGTTCACGTCCGTCCTGGTCGTCCAGGGGATCGGCAACCCCCTCGCCGACATGGTCGGCAGCGGCCGCATGCTCGACTCGGTGGTCGACCCGCTGCTCGAGGAAGGCGTAAAGGCCGTCTCCGTGGTGCTCGTGTTCTGGGTACTTGTGCGCCGCGGCTGGCAGCCATCGATTACTGACGGCCTGGTGCTCGGGTTCATCCTGGGCGCCGGCATGGCCATCCACGAGGACGCGCTGTACGGGCGCGTCTACGGCGACGGCCTGGGTGCAGGTGGTCTAAACCTGCTCTTTCCTACTCTCGGCACCCAATCGACGCTCAGCCGCGTCGAGGTCTACGGCTTCTATCACTCCGGCTGGGGTTCGCTCATCGGGCTCGCCGTCGGGGCATCGTTCATGCTCCGCCGTTTCCGGTGGGCGCCCCTGATCGCGATTGCCGCCTTCGTGGTGGTGGTCTTCGACCACGGGATCGGCAACTTCATCATCGGACAGAGAAGCGTCGAGGGCCTGGGCATTCTGTGGACGCTGAATCTCGACGGCCGGCTGGCGATCTACCTCCTCATCGCAGGAATTGCGGCGGCGATCGTCGGCGAGGTGCTGATCCAACGTCGTCTGGCGCGCGCCGACCGCACATACGTCGGGCTGTCGAGTGCATCCGTCCTGCGCAGCCTGGGGGATGGGTTTGCCGGGCTGCTACGTGTGCAGACCTCGCGCGTATATGCGCGTGCTCGTCGCGCGTTGCACTACCTACTCTGGGCGGATCCGGCTAGGAAGGATGCCCGGCCGCTACTCCTTCAAACACTTCGCGTTGAGGCTGCGGCCCGTGCGGCCGGAGTGCCCATCTCGCTGACGGTCGAGGAGAAGAAATGACTCCCTTTCGCGTCGCCGTCATCGGCCCCGCTGCATCTCCAGTCGTGCTCGTCGCGGCGGCTGTCGGGTTTTTCGCCGCGGCGTTCGCTCTTGTGACAGCAGCAAGCAGTTTGGCGATGGCATGGCCACAGGTCCCAGCGTTGTCGAGCTGCAGTCTCTTCGTGTGCGTGGGGGAGGCGCTCAACAACGTATTGGGAATTCCAGGCCTGGGTCTTGCGGTCACCTCGGTCGCTACCACCGTAGGCACAACGGTCGGCGGCGTATTCGGCGGTGGCTCGTCATCATCGTCTCCGCCCG
>JBBDRY010000055.1:3557-7463 GCA_040905225.1 Chloroflexota bacterium
AGGCTCGGCCCGTAGTACTTGCGCAGGATCTCGCGCCAGCCGAGGCCGCGTCGAGCGCACTGGACCGCGCTTCGCGCGAACAGCTTGTAGCCGGTCGCGTCTCGACCGCAACGGACCTTGTCCCCGCGCCGATAGCCGGTCATGAAGAACCGGCCGTTCTTGCGCAGCGTCACGTTCCAGGTGGCGTCGACGGCGTGGTGGTGATCGGGTCGAATACGCGCTTTGCCGGGCCGATACAGCTGGTCACCCGTGCCGTCCTTCACGTCAAAGCATCGGCCGGACGAGCTGCGGCTCGAGTAAACGGCGTGGTACCAGGCGTACTGCTTGACCGCGACGGCGCCTGCCTCGACGACCGCCTGGGGCAGGTAGCTCGGCCATTCCTTGCCCATCACGGTGACGATGTACTTGCGGAAGCTCACGGTCTGGACGCGGCCACTCGCGAGGCGCAGGACGCGAATCGTCCTCGGTGGTTGGGTGAGGCTCTTCCAGCCCGAACAGCTCGGGCCGGCGCTCGCGGCTACGGACTGAGGCTGCGCGACTATGAATGACGCGGTCACGGCCGCGGCCAGCGCGACGGTGATGATGGGCCGCACAAAGGCAGCCTGAATAACAGTGGGCACGAACTGCTCCTCCATTCCAGCGGCGCGCGGTCACGGCTCACGCGTCCTCGCCGGGAGTGGCCATCCAGCAGCGACTGGACCCAATGGCGGGCAACCGTGGCAAAAGGGGCACAAGCCACGTGGGGCCCGGGGATCCGCTGGGTCGGGACCGGTCTAAGAAATGTCGGCGCGACTGGAACAGTGGTGCTGCCGACGGGTCCTGCCGCTGGGGCGGCCTTAGTTGTGAATTCTCCTGCGGTGAGTGTTTCCCCGTCACCCAGTATGGGGGATGGATAGGGTTACGCATGTTTCAGAGTCGTGCTGCTGGCTCGTCCAAGCCGACTTCTGCGCCTTGCATCACTCTTTCAAGTCGCGAAAGGACGTGCAGTGGACGTTGTCGTCCAGACCGAAAAGCTCACTAAGTTCTACGGGTCCCACCGTGGCGTGATCGACGTCGACCTGGTCGTCAACCAGGGCGAGGTCTTCGGCTTCCTGGGTCCAAACGGCGCCGGGAAGACGACGACGATCCGACTCCTGCTCGACCACATTCGGCCGACCAGCGGACGGGCGGCGATCTTCGGTATCGAGACCACCGCTGACCCGGTCGCCATCCACAAGCGGATCGGCTACTTGCCGGGCGAGTTCAACCTTTACGACCGACTGACAGGTGCGCAGACGATCGAATACTTCGCCAACCTCCGCGGCGGCGTGGATACCGGCTACCAGGCCTCGCTGATCGAGCGCCTGGATCTGGACCCGTCACGTCGCTACCGCGAGTACTCGCGCGGCAACAAGCAGAAGGTCGCGCTGGTGTGCGCGCTCCAGCATCGACCGGACCTGCTCATCCTCGACGAGCCCACCGCCGGACTCGATCCGCTCGTCCAGCAGATCTTCTTCGAGGTGCTTCACGAGGCGACGTCGGAGGGGCGGACGGTGTTCTTCTCGAGCCACGTCATCAGCGAGGTCGAACGCATCTGCGATCGCGTGGCGATCATCCGTGAGGGCCGCATAGCCGAGGTCGACGCGGTCCACGAGCTGCGCGCGATGGCGGTTCACCACGTCGAGCTCCGTTTTGCGTCGGCGCCGCCGCTGGCCGATTTCGAGGGACTGGACGGTGTGTCCGAGCTTGCTGCGGAGGAGGATGGGAAGCTCATCCGGATGCAGGTGGCCGGGTCGATCGGCCCCGTCATCAAGGCTGCCGCGCGGTACGACCTGGTCGATCTGGTCAGTCGCGAGCCGAACCTCGAGGACATCTTCCTGGCGCAATACGGGCGCGCGTGATCTCTCGCATCTACGGGCTGGGCAGCGTCTTCGGCAAGACGCTCCGGGACTCCGGCCGCGTCGCGCTCGGCCTCGGTCTGCTCGTAGGAATACTGAACCTCTTCACTGCCGCGACGATCGCCGACCAGTTCGCCACAGCCGCAGACCGGGCGTTGTTCGCGGCACAGATGGAGGCCCTGCCCGCGCTGTTCCAGGGTCTGCTGGGGCCGCCCGTCAACGTTGAGGCGCTGCCCGGATTCATCTCGTGGCGGATGGTGGGGTTCCTGCCGATCATGGTCGGCTTCTTCTCGATCGTGGCGCTGACCGGGACGCTCGCCGGTGAGGCCACCTCGGGCACGCTCGAACTGATCCTGTCCACGCCCGTCAGCCGCGTGCGCCTGGCTGTTCAGAAATACGGTGCCCACGTCGTGGCGGTGGTTGTCGCAATGACGCTCGCCGCAATCCTGACGTGGGTCGGGGCCGGGGCATTCGCTACGTTGCCCGAAGACAGCCTGTCGATCCTCGATGCATTGAGCGAGTTCGGGATGGTCGCGGTGATGGCGCTGCTGGCCGGATCCTTGGGCTTCGCGCTCGCGCCACTGCTCGGACGCGGCGTCGCGGCCGGCGTGGCCGCCGCCTACCTTTTCGGCTCATATGCGGTGAACGGCTACGCCGACATTGTGCCCGGGTTCGGAATCCTGCGGCAGGGCTCGATGTTCTACTGGACCGAGCACCACCGCCCGATGGCCGGCGCCTACGACTGGCCGCCCGTCATCGGCGTGGCCGCGCTCGCCGTCTCGCTCGCTGCCATCGGTGTGTGGCTGTTCCAGCGCCGCGACCTGGCCGCGACGGTCGGCCTGGGTGGCAGGCTTCGCGTGCGGGGCCGCTTGCTCGGCAACGCGCCCACTGACGGCTGGAGCCTTCGCGGGCCTGGCCTGCGCTCGCTTGGGGAGCGCCTGCCCGCGGCACTTGCGTGGGGCGGCGGGCTCGGTCTGTACGGGTTCGTGATCGCGGTCTCGGCCGACGAGTTCGCGGCGTCGCTTTCGGCCGTGCCCCAGATCGTCGAGATGATCAGGCAGTTCTATCCCAACATCGACTTCAGCACGGCGGGAGGCATCCTCCAGCTCGCGATCTTCGGGTTCGTCGCCCTCGTGGCAGGGGTCGCCTCGGGGACACTCGTGGCGGGGTGGGCGTCGGACGAGCGCGCCAAACGGCTGGAGCTCGTCATGTCGACGCCGATCGAGCGCGTGTCGTGGTTCATCAGGAGCGCGCTTGGCGTCCTCCTATCCGCGTTCGCGATCGGGATCGTCATCGGGCTGGCGACTGCGTTGGGCGCGGCGACAGCGGGCGATCCTGCGCTTTCGGTTTTCAGCGGCGGAGTGGTCATCGGCCTGTACGCTGCGGCGCTGGCGGGTTTCGGGATCCTGGTCTTTGGCCTTGGTTTTTCGCAGTTCGCGGGCGGCGCCGTTGGCGGCGCGACATTGGCGTTCTATCTCATCGATCTACTCGGGGGGATCCTCCAGCTGCCGGAGTTCATAACTGACATTTCGTTGACCCGTCATCTCGGCGAGCCGATGGCCGGCACGTACGACTGGCCGGGCATGGCCGTTTGCCTGGCCGTTGCGGTTGGCGGGACTCTCGTGGGGGCGTGGCGGTTTGCCAGGCGCGACCTCGGCTAGCCCGCCGGCCCGGGCGTTCGTGGCCCTCGCCGTGCTCGTTGTGCTGTCCGGTTGCACGAGCGCGCCAGTGCCTACTCCGAGCCCGGTTGTTGAGCCGACGATCACTCCCGTCGCGCCCTCGCCCACCACGGCGCCCACTCCCTCACCCAGCCCAAGTCCAACGCCCACGCCCTCGCCAACGTCGGCGCCGCGCACCATCACCAGCGACGACGGCCAGTTGACGATCGCTGTGCCGGGAGGTGCGTTGCCTGCTGGTGCCCAGGTGACCGCCATTGCCCAGGGTGCGGACGACCTGCCGCCGGAGCTTCTTGGGCTTGACGTCCGGTCCGCCTTCTATTCCGTAAAGCCGGATGGGTTGACGTTCGCCG
>JBBDRY010000056.1:0-3148 GCA_040905225.1 Chloroflexota bacterium
TGCGTCAGTCCCTTGCGCCGCCGTAGCGCTCGGCTCGCGGCAGCGAGTTTGTCGTCATCGCGTGGCATAGGCCATCGATGATGGCCATCACTGCTTATCGGCTGATTACGCCGGCATCCTCGCCAGCGCCGAGGCGATGTCCGCGGCCACGCGCGCGTTGTTCTCGATCAGTGCGAGGTTCGCGGCCACCGATCTGCCCCCGGTGAGCTCGGCAACGCGTGCCAGGACCCATGGCGTGGCCGCTGGGCCGTGGATGCCGGCGGCCTCAGAATCCGCGATGGCCTGGCTGATCGCTCCTTCCGCCTCGTCCCGCGGAAGCGCGGCGTCGGCCGGTAGCGGCAACGCGACCACCAATCCTGTGCTTAGGCCCAGTGCCCAGTGCGTGGCAGCCAGGCGCGCCGCATCGTGCGCGTCACGCACGGAGCCGGCCAGGGTGTGGCCGCTCTCGGCCGAATAGAAGCCGGCCAGCTGGCGCGTCCCCCAGCCCACGATCGGCACGCCGCGCGTCTCGAGGTATTCGAGCGTCAGGTCGACGTCGAGCACGGATTTCGGGCCCGCGCACACCACCAGGACGGGCGTGCGGCTGAGCTCATCGAGATCGGCCGACACATCGAACGTTCGCTCACCTCCGCGATGGACGCCGCCGATGCCGCCCGTTGCGAACACCCGGATGCCGGCCAGGTGCGCGGCGATCATCGTTGCGGACACCGTCGTGCCAGCCCAGCCACCCTCGTTGAGTGCCAGCGCGAGCGTGGCGCGCGAGGCCTTGCGGGCGCCCGACTGCGCGGCGAGCGACTCGAGCTCCGAATCGGACAGCCCCACGCGCAGTCGACCCTCGAGCACCGCGACCGTGGCGGGCTCGGCGCCCCCCGCGCGAACCGCTGCTTCGGCGCGACGTGCCGCAACGAGGTTCATCGGCGCGGCAAGGCCGTGGGTGACGAGCGTGGACTCGAGCGCCACCACGGGTCTCCGCTCGGCCAACGCCTGGCGAACCGCGGCTCCGATCTCGAGCAGCTCCACGATCGCATGTTGGCTCATCAGACGAGCAGCTCCGTTCGTTTAGCGGTGAGCAGCCTGGCAGCCGCGCGGTGGCCGGCGAGCGCGGCGCGCCGCAGGACAGCCACACTCCCGCGCGAGGCACTCCCTGTCTCCGCCGAGGCACGATAGCCGCTGGCAATCAACGAATAGAGGAAACCGGCGTCAAAGGCGTCTCCGGCACCCGTCGTGTCCGCCGCGGCGATCCGCTTCGTCGCTACGCTCGACTGCACGACCTCACCATCTTCACCTCGCGCGAGCACCCGACAACCGCGACCGCCCTGCTTGATCACCACTACCCATGCCAGCTCGAGCAATCGCTCCGGCTCTCCTCGGCCCACGACTGCCGCGGCCTCGCCCTCGTTGGCGAAGAGGATGTCGGGTGCCGCCCGGCTGATCACCTCGCGCGCCCTGCGCCGGCCATCGGCGAGCAGCGGCCGCCGCGAAGCAAGATCCACCGACACGAGGGCGCCGCTCGCCCGGGCACGGTCGGCCGCGAGGTAGGCAGCGTCGGCGAGGGGAGCGCGCAACAGCGAATAGGCCGGTAGGTGAAGGGCGTCGACGCGCACCAGCCAGGCCGACTTGAGCATCGCCGGCGTGAGCGCATCGGCTACTCCGCGGTCGGTGATGAAGGAGCGCTCGCCGTCGGCCGCCACCATGGCCAGCAACCTGGCGGATCGCCCGCGCACCCGTGGCGTATGGACGGTTACGCCGGCGGCGCGCAGGGCCGCCGTCAATCGGCCGCCCAGCTCGTCGTCTCCGATCGCGCCGATGAAAACGGCTTTGCCGCCGAGTCCTGCGAACGAGCGCGCGGTGTTCGCGGCGGAACCGCCGACGCGGAAGCGGACGACGCCGGGGACATCGGTGCCCGCTTCGACCCCGGTGTCGGCGCGCACAACAATGTCGAGGGTCAGGTCGCCCAGGCAGGCCAGGCGCGGCTGCTTACGTCGCACAGCTTCCTCCTACGCCGGGGCGCCGCTGGCGCCGGTTGCGCGCGAAGCGGTCGGCTCCCGGCCGGCGGCCGGGTTCCGACCGTCGCTTGCGGGCGGCCAATGATATGCCTGAGTTACGCCCGTGGGAGCGTGACGCGATAGCCTAGGCTGACGAACGAAATGACTGACGTACGCGACGATCCCCAGACCTGGCGCGACCTGGCCCAGCAGTTCCGCGTCGACTCGATTCGAGTCTCGAGCAAGGCCGGTTCAGGCCACCCGACGTCGTCACTTTCGGCTGCGGAGTTGATGGCGGTCCTTGTCGCCAAGTACTGGCGCTACCAGGTCGACAAGCCGAAAGACGCGCACAACGATCACCTGATCTTCTCCAAGGGCCACGCCTCGCCGCTGTACTACTCGATCCTGAAGTCGATCGGCGCGATCGACGAGGCGGAGTTCATGACGTACCGCCGGCGCGGTAGTCGCCTCGAGGGCCACCCCACGCCGGTCCTGCCGTGGGTCGACGTTGCCACAGGCTCCCTCGGCCAGGGATTGCCCATAGGCGTCGGCATCGCGCTCTGCGGCAAGCAGCTCGACCGGCTGCCCTACCGAACCTGGATCCTGTGCGGCGATTCGGAGATGGCCGAGGGTTCGATGTGGGAGGCGATCGCCCAGGCCTCCTATGACCGGCTCGACAAGCTGACCGCGGTCATTGACGTGAACCGGCTGGGCCAGACCGGACCGACCCGCTACGAGTGGGACCTCGACCTTTACGCCGAGAGATTCCGATCGTTCGGATGGCACACGATCGAGATCGACGGCCACGACGTGGCGGCGGTCGACGCGGCTTACGCGGAAGTCCTGGCCACCACCGACCGGCCGACCGCGGTCATCGCCCGGACGGTCAAGGGCAAAGGCGTTGCGGCGGTGGAGGACAAGCTCGGCGCGCACGGCAAGGCGGTCGACGACGAGGCGGCAGCCCTGGCCGAGCTTGGTCCCGAGAAGAACATGGTGCTCGCGCCGCAGGCGCCGGACACGTCGACGCCAGCGCACACCTTCGAGGCGGGCGAGCTCGATCTGCCGCGCTACGAGACGGGCCAGAAGATCGCCACCCGCAAGGCATTCGGCGACGCGCTCGCCGCGCTCGGGAATGCGCGCCCTGACGTTGTCGCACTCGACGG
>JBBDRY010000056.1:3248-7431 GCA_040905225.1 Chloroflexota bacterium
ATGGCCGATCAACCAGGAATCAGCTACATGCGCACAACCCGCCAGGCGACCGACGTCATCTATACGCCGGACGACGAATTCGAGATCGGCGGCAGCCGGGTGGTGCGCGAGTCGGCAGAGGACGGGCTGACCATCGTCGCAGCCGGAATCACGCTGTTCGAGGCGCTAAAAGCGGCCGACACGTTGGCGAGGGAGGGCATCCACGCCCGCGTCATCGACCTGTACTCGGTCAAGCCGCTCGATACGGAGACTTTGATAGCCGCCGCCGAGCAGACCGGACGCGTGCTGACCGTTGAGGACCACTGGCCTGAGGGCGGCATCGGCGAGGCCGTGTTCTCGGCGTTGGCGGAGGCAGGCGTCGGCGTTGCGGGCAAGCTGCTCGCCGTGCGTCACATGCCCCAATCGGCCACGCCGGAGGAAGAGCTCACCGACGCCGGAATTGACGCGGCAGCGATCGCCGAGGCTGGGCGAGCCCTGATGGCTCGTCGTGAGGGCCAGCCAGCCATGGCCGCTGCGGCGCGCGGGAACTAGAGAAGCCTTGGATAACGTCGCGCTCGCCGGCCGCCACCGGGTGACTGCCGACCTCCTGGAGCGCATCGACAGAACGCTCGCTCGCGCCCTGGCCGAAGACTGGGCCAATCGCCTCTGGGCACGCGACACGTCGCTGTGGACGGATGACGAACGCGTTGCCGACCTCATCAGCAACCGGCTGGGCTGGTTGGACCTGCCGCAGACCTTCGGCGAGCGCGTCGAGGAGCTCCAGGCGTTCGCCGAGGGCGTGCGCGCGAGCGGATTGACCGCTGCGGTCGTGTGCGGCATGGGCGGCTCTTCGCTGGCGCCAGAGGTCTGCGCGATTTCCCTGCCGCTGGGCGAGGCGGGCATCCCGGTGCGCGTTTTGGACTCGACTGATCCGATCGCCGTCAGAGCAGCTTCTACCGCCTCGGACCCCGCCAGCACCCTGTACCTCATCGCGTCTAAGTCCGGCACCACGACCGAGACGCTGTCGTTCCTGGCTCAGTTCTGGCAGCTCGAGGACGACGTCCACGCCGACATACCGCAGGGCCTCGCGGGCGAGCACTTCGTCGCGATCACCGATCCGGGCCGGAGCGTGGACGCCATCCCGCACAGCGATCTGTTCCGCGAGGTGTTCCTCAATCCGCCCGATGTCGGCGGCCGGTATTCGGCACTGACCTACGTGGGGCTCGTGCCCGCCGCGCTGATGGGCCTCGATCTCCGCGCACTGCTCGACGATGCCGCGGCCATGTCAGCGCGGTGCTCGGCGACCGAGCAGTCGAATCCGGGCCTCTGGCTGGGCGCCGCGATGGGCGCACTGGCGGGAGCCGGTCGCGACAAGCTGACTCTCGTCATCGAGCCGCGCACTGCCGCGCTCGGCGGCTGGATCGAGCAACTGGTCGCGGAATCGACCGGCAAGCATGGCGTGGGGATCGTGCCGGTCGTGGGCGACCCGCTGGGGGATCCCGGCGTTTACGGTGACGATCGGGTGTTCGTGCGTCTCACCACCGGCAGCGATACCGAATGGAACGCAGCCACCACAGCCGCGCTCGACCAGCTGGCGGAGGCCGGACATCCGGTCCTCGAGCTTGACCTGGGCACCGGGCCGGGCGCGCTCGGAGCGGAGTTCTTCCGCTGGGAGTTCGCCACCGCCGTCGCGGGCGCCGTCATGGGCATCAACCCATTTGACGAGCCCAACGTGACTGAATCGAAGGACAACACCAGGCGGGTGCTGGCGACGTTCCGGGAAACGGGCGCGGTGCCGGGCGCCGAAGTGCTCGCGACGTCGGGTCGGCTGAGCCTTGCCGGCGACGCTCCGATGCGCCTCACGACGGGGAGCGACGACGACATGGCCACGGTGCTGCGCCGACACCTGGCGCGTTGTCGCCCCGGTGGCTATGTCGGCATCCACGCCTACGTTGCGCAGACGCCTGAGCGCGATGCCGCGCTGCGGGACATCTGCCAGCTCCTGCGTGACAGGACCAGCCGGGCGGTCACCCTGGGCTACGCGCCGCGCTTCCTGCATTCGACCGGCCAGCTGCACAAGGGCGGCGCCCCCATCGGGTGCTTCATCCAGCTGACCAGTGACTATCTGCCGGACGACAACGTTCCCATCCCCGGCTCACAGGAGAGCTTTGCCGTTCTCATCGCAGCCCAGGCAGCGGGCGACTTCATCTCGCTCGAGTCGCACGACCTGCCCGTAGTCATGTTGAACCTGTCGACCGACGTTGACGAAGGGCTGGCCGAGTTGCGCGCGGAGCTCGAGGCTGCGCTCGACGAGCCCCTGGTCACCGAGTCCGCGGATGTGGTCGCGACGGCAGGATCGTCGAACTAGAAGATGCCCGTAGAACTGGCGATCGTCGGACTGGGCCGGATGGGCGGCAACATGGCGCGCCGCCTCCACGGCGCCGGGATCCGGGTCGTGGCGTACAACCGGTCGCGCGACAAGACCGACGAGATCATCGCGGAAGGCCTCGAGGGCGGCTTCTCTATGGCCGAGGTGGTGGCCATGCTCAACCCGCCCCACGTTGTCTGGCTGATGGTGCCCGCGGGCGCGCCGACCGAGGCGACGCTCGAGGAGTTTGCCGCGGTGATGGCCCCCGGTGACACGATCGTCGACGGCGGTAATGCCAACTTCAAGGATTCCAAGCGCCGCCACGCGATGCTCAAGGAGCGCGGCATCAACTTCGTCGACGCGGGCGTGAGCGGCGGCATCTGGGGAATGACCAACGGCTACGGCGTGATGGTCGGTGGCGAACCCGCCGCCGTGAAGCCGCTCGAGCCCATCTTCAAGGCGCTCGCGCCGGACACCGGCGGGTACGTGCATTGCGGGCCGCCCGGGTCAGGCCATTACGTGAAGATGGTCCATAACGGGATCGAGTACGGCCTGATGCAGTCGTACGCGGAGGGCTTCGAGATCCTGCACAAGTCGGCATACCCGCTCGACCTCGCCGCAATTTCCGAGGCGTGGATGCACGGGACCGTCATCCGATCGTGGCTGCTCGAGCTGCTCGGTCGGGCGTTCTCGCAACACGGCGAAGAGCTGGGCGACATCCGCGGCTACGTCGAGGATTCGGGCGAAGGAAGATGGACGGTCCAGGAGGCCATCGATCTCGACGTGCCGGCTCACGTGATCACGCTGTCGCTCATGACCCGCTTCCGGAGCCGCCAGGAGGAGAGCTACGCCGCGCGCGTGCTGGCTGCGCTGCGCCAGCAGTTCGGCGGGCACGCGGTCAAGACGGAGTAGCGGGATTGGCTACAAGCACCAGTAGAAGTCGCGCCAGGACCGCGACTGGCACCACGAAGGCGCCGCGCACGCCTCCCCAGGCGACGGTGCATCTGGCCCGGAAGGAAGAGGAACGCGACGAGAACCCGCTCCGCGCCGGGCTGCTGCTGGAGAAGGTGCCCGACCCGTGCTCGATCGTCGTTTTCGGGGCCACCGGTGACCTGACCTCGCGCAAGATCCTGCCCGCGATCTACAACGTGCGCCGCGCGGGCCTGCTGCCAGCCGAAACGACGGTCGTGGGTTTCTCCCGGCGCGCGCTGTCGGATGAGGACTTTCGGAAGGTCGCGCGCGAGTCGCTTGACGAGCACTCGCGGGTCAAGCCCGAGGAAGGCTTGTGGCACGACTTCGCGGAAGGCATCTTCTACGAGCCGGGCCAGTTCTCCGAACGTTCCGCCTACCGCAACCTCGCGGAGCGTCTCGAGCAGATCGATGCGGCGCGCGGCACGCGTGGCAACCGGCTCTTCTACCTGGCCACGCCCCCGTCGGCATACGAGGAGATTGTCGAGAACCTCGGCCACGCCGGGCTGAACAAGCAGGGCGAGCGAGAGGGTTGGGCGCGGATCGTCGTCGAGAAGCCTTTCGGCCACGACCTCGAATCGGCAGTCAAGCTCAACGACGCCCTCGTCAAGGTTTTCGACGAATCGCAGATCTACCGCATCGATCACTACCTGGGCAAGGAGACCGTTCGCAACCTGATGGTCTTTCGGTTCGGCAACGGCATCTTCGAGCCGCTCTGGAATCGGCGTTATGTCGACCACGTCCAGATCACAGTGGCGGAGGACGTCGGCGTGGAGGGCCGTGGCGCTTTCTACGAGGAGGCCGGCGCCGCGCGCGACATCCTCCAGAACCACCTGCTCCAACTGCTGACCCTGGTCGCGATGGAGC
>JBBDRY010000057.1:0-1447 GCA_040905225.1 Chloroflexota bacterium
GGTCGGTGGTTGGTGTCGGGGTCGGGGTCGGGTCGGTGGTCGGTGTCGGGGTCGGGGTCGGGTCAGGCGTGGGGGTTAGGCTGGGATCCGGTGTCGGCGTTGGGCTGGGATCGATCGTCGGCGTTGGGCTGGGGTCCGGTGTCGGCGTGGGCACGCTCGGCCACATCTCGACGTAGCTGCCGACGGGGAACTCCACGCCCGGAAAAGACTCGCTACGCCAGCTGCCGATCACCGCCGTGATTCGTGCGGGCTTCGTCGGGCTCGGCCAGAAGGAACTTCCCAGGAGCACACGGATCGGCGTGGTCCCATCAATCGTCGTGAACTCGACTCCCGTGTAATAGAAGTGCAGGATTTCGTCATAGGTCTGGCCCGCGGCCGCACGACCACGTGCACCCTGCTGCGACATGCCAACACCGTGGTCGGTACCCCAGCCCTTGAAGTAGAACAGGGGCTCCGGAGTGGGTGTAGCGGTTGGGGTCGGGTCCGGGGTTGGGCTGGGCTCGGTGGTCGGCGGGGGAGTCGTGGGCGGCTCCGTGGTCGGTGGCTCCGTGGTCGGCGGGGCCGTCGTCGGTGGCTCGGTGGTTGGCGGCGAAGTCGTGGGCGGCTCCGTGGTCGGCGGGGCAGTCGTGGGCGGCTCCGTCGGAGATGGAGTGGGCGTGGGCGTGGGCGTGGGCGTGGGCGTGGGCGTCGCGACGAGGGTCGCGGTCGGGCTCGGTGACGGCGCTTCGGCTGTGATCAACAGCTGTGGCGCCGAGGGACCTTCTCGAGACGAGAAATCGAACCCGCGCGAGTTCGTGGTGACGATCCGCAGAGCAAGCCTGTCCGCGGTGAATTCGCCGCCGGCGAACGCGGCGCTGATGTCGATCTTGAGCCTGCCGGTTTCGGGCCTGGCCGCCGGCTGGGCAAGGAGCGTGCCACCGCTCGGCCGGTTCCTCCACGTGAGGCCCGACTGCGTCCAGTCCGTCCCCACTCGATAGACGCTCACTCCGGGACCGCCGGTGGTCCGGATCCGGATCTGCAGCTCCAGCCGCGAGTACGCCTGGTCGCGCCAACCGGAGACATCGAACATCACGAAGGCCTCGGCCCGTGCCTGGCCGTCGACGATCAGGTAGCTGGCCGAGCCATGAGCCCTTGATGGCGCCGACGAATCCGCCCAGGTGTCCGCGATGGCCGCGAGGCCGACACCCTGCACGGTCTGGCCCTTGGTGAGCGACAGTCGGGGCTTGGCCGCGGACTCGCGCGAGCCGAACGTGACCAGCGTCGTTTTAGTGTTCCGTATGCGAAGCGAGAGCCAGCTGCGATCGACCACTCCGGTTGGAAAGAGGCTTTGGACATCAAATGCGGCCGAACTGCCGGCTATGACCGGCGAGCGTGCAACTTCGCCCGCAGAGGTCGGCCGATTGCGCCAAGTGACGGAACCTTCCCGCCAGCGGCCAGCGGCCTGGTC
>JBBDRY010000057.1:1547-7425 GCA_040905225.1 Chloroflexota bacterium
GCGGTGCCGCTGGGGGCGGCGCGGCGGGAGCGAAACGGCCCAGGCGGAGGGAGTTGGCGATGACGGTGACCGAACTGAGGGCCATCGCGGCCGCCGCAAATACGGGATCCAGGAGCAGCCCGGCCACCGGGTAGAGCGCGCCCATTGCCACGGGGATGAGGACAACGTTGTACGCGAACGCCCAGAACAGGTTCTGGCGGATCACGCGCACGGTTTGGCGCGACAGGTCGAGGGCGGCGGGCACCAGGCGCAGGTCGCTGCCGATGAGAGTTACGTCGGAAGCTTCGATCGCGACGTCCGTGCCGGTGCCGATCGCGACGCCTAGATCCGCCTGCGCCAGTGCCGGAGCGTCGTTTATTCCGTCACCGACCATGGCGACTCTGCGCCCCGCGTCCTGGAGTCGCTTGATGTGCGCGAGCTTGTCCGCAGGCAGCACTTCGGCGATGACATTTGTCAGTGGGATACCCGTGCTGGCCGCCACCGTCTCGGCGACTCGCCGCTCGTCACCGGTGAGCAGCCACACGTCGATGCGGCGGTTGGCAAGTGTCTGCACCGCATCGGCGGCCTCGGCCCGGATCTGGTCCCCAATCGAGATCAAGCCGATCAGCTTGCCGGCGGCCGCGACGTATACGGCTGTCCTGCCCGCCGCAACAGACTCGTCGTGCTGGGCGGAGAGCGGGGCAATGTCCACATCGTGGTCGGCCATAAGGCGCGCGTTTCCAACGATGGTCGCGGTGCCGTCGACAACCGCGTGGACGCCGTGGCCCGTGGCGGCTTCGAACCCCGAGCTGGGCGGAAGATCGAGCCCCCGCTCGCGGGCCGACTCGATGATCGCAGCCGCCAGGGGATGCTCACTGCCGATCTCGGCAGCCGCCGCGACACGCAGCACGTCGTCCTCGCTGACTCCGGCGCCACTGGCCACAGTGATCTGCGCAACGGAGGGCCGGCCGCGCGTGAGTGTGCCCGTCTTGTCGAACACCACCGTGTCTACGCGCGCGGCCATCTCGAGGGCCTCACCCCCGCGGACGAGGAAGCCCGATTGAGCCGCCTTGCCGGTGGCCACCATGATCGCCGTGGGCGTCGCCAGGCCCATCGCACATGGGCAGGCGATGATCAGGACGCTGATGAAGGTGACGAGGGCAAACGTCGGCCGCGGCTCAGGGCCGATCAACAGCCAGACGGCGAACGTGCCCAGTGCAATCAGCAGCACCGCCGGAACGAACCACCCCGTGACTCGGTCGGCGAGCTGCTGGATTGGCGCCTTCGAGCCCTGAGCCTGCTCCACCAGCCGCACGATCTGGGCCAGGACGGTCTCGCGGCCCACCCGCGTTGCGCGAAAGACGAAGCTGCCCGTGGTGTTCAACGTCGCGCCGATCACCTCGTCGCCGGGGCCCTTTGCCACGGGCATCGGCTCACCGGTCAACATCGATTCGTCGACCGCCGATGAGCCATCGACCACGGCGCCATCCACAGGCACCTTCTCGCCTGGTCGGACGCGCACCAGATCTCCGACGCGGACCTCGGCGATGGCCACGTCCGCCTCGCGACCGTCTCTGACCACACGCGCGGTTCGCGGCTGGAGAGCGATCAGGCGGCGAACCGCACCGGCCGTTGCGGTCTTGGCTCGAGCCTCGAGCCACCTGCCTGCAAGGACGAGGCCGATGATCACGGCGGCGCTGTCGAAATAGGTCATCGGTTCGACCCCGGCCGCCGCCACCAGGCCGGGCCACAGCGCGACGGCGCTCGAGTAAAGCCACGCTGATGTGGTGCCGAGGACGACGAGAGTGCTCATGTTCGCGGAGCGGTGGCGGGCCGCTCGGAACGCGGTCGAATAGAAGCGGCGGCCCGCCCAGAACTGGACCAGGGTGGCGGGCAGGATCAGCAGCAGGTTCAACTGCTCCAACGGCACGAACGGCGTGGGCCACAGGGTCAGCGCCATCATCACCAGGCCCGCGACGAGCGCGAATGCCGCCTCGATCCCGAGCCTGCGCTGCTCGACGGACTGCCTCTGGGCCTGTGCATCCGACGCATATGCGAGCGACTGGCTTGTTTCGTCGGTTGCTTCCTCTGCCCGGACGCCGTAGCCCGCGTCTTCGACCGCGCGCTCGAGCTCGGGTCGACCGACGACGGCGGAGTCGAACCTGACTGTTGCCTGCTCGGTGGCCAGGTTGACGTTTGCTTCCTGGACACCGTCCGTTCGGCGCAGGAAGCGCTCCACGCGGTTAACGCACGACGCACAGGTCATGCCCTCGATGGGCAGGGTCAATTCCGTCAGCGACCGATTCGACATACTCCCAGGGAGTATACGACGCAGGCGTCCGTAGTCAGTTGCGGGTGACGGGCCTCATCGGAAAGACGCCGACCACGATCGGTGCGGTGGGGTCGTGCGAGAGCTCCACGCCGATATCGCCATCCCGGACAAGCGTCGCGAGGAACTCCGACTCACGCGCAGGCAGACCGACATACACCTTGCCGCGCTCCGCCATGTCGACCAAACAAACCTCGTCGAGGTCGCCGTTCAGCTCGAAGCGGCGGCGCAGCTCATGCAGCGGCACGTATGGCCGCGACTTGATGAACCGACGCAACTGGGCTGCGGTCGGTCCGCGTTGGGCGTCACCGGTCTCCTCGGCCGCCGTCGTCTCGTCAACTGTCATGTGGTGTCGACCTGGGCGATCGGACGCTTCGGGTTAGGCGCCCGAACTGCACCAGATGTTACCGGCTACGTCCCGCGGACGACGACGAGCTCCCGTGGCGCAAGGTTGAGGGTGTCCGGGCCGTTGGCTGTGCAGACGACGATGTCCTCTATCCGCGCGCCGTACCGGCCGTCGATGTAGATGCCCGGCTCGATGCTGAACGCGTTGCCCGCTTCGAGCGGTCGATCGTTGCCGGCGACGATGTACGGATCCTCGTGGCCCTCGAGCCCGATGCCGTGTCCCGTGCGGTGGATGAAGTTCGAGCCGAACCCGCCGTCGTCGATCACTTTGCGCCCTGCAGCGTCCACGTCCTGTGCCGGAACGCCCGCCCGAGCTGCGTTGGTCGAGGCCTCCTGCGCGGTTTGGAGGACGTCATAGAGGTTGCGGAACTCATCAGTCGGCCCCGTACCTGCGTCTCCCGTCACCCAAAAGGTGCGCGTGATGTCGGACCCGTAGCCCTCGATGCGCCCGCCGATGTCCAGCAGCAGCGGCTCGCCGGCCTGCGCCACGCGCTCACCCGGCTCGTGGTGTGGCGACGCTGAGTTCGGCCCGCTGGCGACGATCCAGAAAGCTGCCTCGTCATGGCCCTCGGCGACGAGGCGTTCGCGGACCTCCGCCGCGATGTCTGCCTCGGTGCGACCCAGGAGTCGACCATTGGCGACGCCCGTCACGGCGCGATCGGCCGCGTGGGCGGCCTTGCGCAGCAGCTCGATCTCCTCGGCGTCCTTGACGGCGCGCAGGTCGGACAGCACGGCCGAGGCGAGGCCGAACGCCGCGTCCGGTACCTGGGCCTGGAGCCTCAGAAGAAAAGTCGCCCATAGCCGATCTGAAACTAGCAGCCCGCCCAGACGACCCCACGCGCCGCCCAGCGCACCGAGCTGGATCTCTGGCCGGCTGTCGCTCTCGTCGAGGAGGCGTGCGACCAGCTCGAACGGGTCCTCGGTCTCCTCCCAGGTGATGAGGTCGATCAGGCCGGCCTGAGCCGTGCTGCATTCGCGCGCGGCGGCGAGCTCGAGCCGTGGCACCACGAGCGACGACCTGCCGCGAGCCGGGATCACGAGCATGGTCAGCCGCTCAAGGGCATGCGCGGCATAACCGGTCAGCCACTGGAGCTCGGCGCCGACGCCGACCAGCACGGCAGACGCGTCCTGCTCGGGCAGCAGCGCTTGAGCGCGCGCGATGCGTTCCCCGTAACGCGGCGCGGGGATGGAATGTGTGCTCACAGCTTTCCTTCCAGGAGCGACGCGACAACCGCAGGCCCGTCGCTGAACAGCTTGTTGTACGAAAACACGCGACGCGCGCCTGCTGCCAGGGCACGCCGCCTGAGATCAGTGTCCTCGTGCTGACCCACGGCGAGCACACGGTGGCCTGCCTCGCTCGCGAACCGCACGGCCTCGACTCCGTCGTAGGCCCGGCCATTGAGATCGACGATCACGGCCGCCTCTGCCGAGGTGCCTTTGAGCGCATCCACGAGCTCCTTCGTCGAGCGCACCGTGAGCGACGTTGTGCCGGCGCGTTCTGTGGCCGCGCGGAGGCGCGACGACCAGATCAGATCGTCGGCGACGATGATTACGGGCAGGCTGGCAACCTGAGCTTCTGGGGAGTCCACGGAATTTAGAGTCTACCGATACAGTCCCCGACCATGCCCTTCTCCTCCCGGCGCGAACGACTGCTTGGCGTCGCCCTCGTCGTGCTGTCGGCATTCGGCTACGGGTCAGGCGCACTGTTCGCCAAACCCATCTATGCCGCCGGTGTGGACTGGATGACGCTGCTTGCGTGGCGCTTCCTGTTCGCAGCCATTGCCTCGTGGGGGTGGCTGCTGATCTGGCCCGCCCAGCGCCGTGCACTGCGCGCGCTGTCGACGAGGCGGGTGATCCTCCTCGTCCTCCTCGGCGTCTTCTTCATCGGCAACAGCGGCACCTATTTCGCGGGACTGGAAACCGTGTCGGCGTCGCTAGCGGCGTTGATCGTTTACATCTACCCGGCGATCGTGGCCGTGATCACCATCCGATTCGGCCGGCGCCTCAAAGGGCGGCGGGCGTGGGGTGCGCTGGCGCTTGCAACCCTCGGTGTTGCACTGGCGGTCGGCGGTATCGATCCGAACGCCGCCCCGCCCCTGCTCGGACTGCTGCTGGTCATTTCCTCGCCGGTCATCTACGCGATCTGGATCGTCATGGCCGCGCGCTTCGGCGGCGAGCGCGGCTCGTCGTCGGGTGGAGCAGTGCCGCCGCACGAGTCGGAGACTTCGGCAAACGCCGAGCAAGCTGAGGCTGCGCCGACGGCCGCCGTGATGATCACCGCCACGGCTGTGGCGTGGTGGGTTCTTGCATTCGCGACCGGACGCCCGGTCATGCCGGCGCAGATACCCGGCGAGGCCTGGCTGCCGCTCGTCGGCGTGGGCATCATCTCGACTGCGGTCGCGCTCCAGACCTTCTACGCGGGGGCGCGACGGATCGGCGCCGCCCAGGCCTCGCTCGTGAGCACGGTCGAGCCGGTGTACACGATCGTGCTTGCCTCGCTCCTCTTCCAGGAATCGCTGACGCCGGTCCAGTTGCTCGGCGGGGTCCTCGTCATCGTTGGGGTCGTCATCGCCCAGAGCGGCGCACGCCGCGAGGAGCCGCTGACAGTCAACTAGATTCGATCGATGCGGCATCTGCCGACTGGCACGGTCACCTTCCTGTTCACCGACATAGAGGGGTCGACCAAGTTACTTGAGGAGCTCGGCGCCGAGCCGTACAGCTCCGCCTTGGCCGACCACCGGCGGTTGGTGCGCGACGCCTTCGCGCGCCACGGCGGGGTCGAGGTCGATACCCAGGGGGACGCCTTCTTCATTGCCTTTGGCGACGCGGCCGGTGCATTGGCGGCGGCGGAGGAGGCGCAGCGTTTGCTCGATTCCGGGCCGATCCGCGTCCGGATGGGCGTGCATACCGGACGGCCGCACCTCGGTCCCGAGGGCTACGTGGGACAGGATGTTCACCTGGGCGCGCGGATCGCTGCGGCCGGCCACGGCGGCCAGGTTCTGCTCTCCAGGCAGACGCGCCAACTCGTCGATGACACCCTGCTGTTAACAGACCACGGTGAGCACCGCCTGAAGGACTTCGCCGCGCCAGTCTGGATCTACCAGGTCGGCACCGAGCGCTTCCCGCCGCTGCGCACCATCTCCAACACCAACCTGCCCCGCCCGG
>JBBDRY010000058.1:0-7379 GCA_040905225.1 Chloroflexota bacterium
ACCTCGACGCCGCACTTGTCGCAGATGATGCCCTTGTAGCGGATGCGCTTGTACTTGCCGCAGTAGCACTCCCAGTCGCGCGACGGGCCGAAAATGCGCTCGTCGAACAGGCCGTCCTTCTCGGGACGGAGCGTGCGGTAGTTGATGGTCTCGGGCTTGGTGACCTCGCCCTTTGACCAATCCCGGATCTGCTCGGGTGACGCGAGCGAGATACGGATGGCGTTGAAGTTATTGACCTCGAGCATGGTTCTCCTTCGTCACGCGCAAGCCGGCAAATGCGCGCAATTCGGCAGTCAGGGCGGCCGCCGCCCCCAGGGTTGAAGCGCCGATCCCAGACCGGCGCGCTTGATGGGTCGTTGGCTAGTCCTCGAACCCGGCGAGATTGATCCCGCCAAGATCGGGCAGCGGATAGGCCGAGGCGTCCTCGGCGAAGTGGATCTCCTCTTCGTTCTCGTTCAGGATCTCGATGTTCAGCCCCAGGCTCTGGAGCTCCTTGATGAGCACCTTGAATGACTCGGGCACGCCCGGTGGCTGGATGTCCTCGCCCTTGACGATCGCCTCGTACGTCTGGACGCGGCCCATGACGTCGTCAGATTTGACCGTCAACAGCTCCTGGAGGATGTTCGCGGCTCCGTACGCCTCGAGTGCCCAGACCTCCATCTCCCCGAAGCGCTGACCGCCGAACTGGGCCTTGCCACCGAGCGGCTGCTGGGTGATCAGGCTGTATGGGCCGGTCGAGCGTGCGTGGATCTTGTCCTCGACAAGGTGATGCAGCTTGAGCATGTAGATGTATCCAACGGTGATCTCGCGATCGAATCCCTCGCCGGTTCGGCCGTCGTGAAGGATGGCCTTGCCGCTCTCGGGCAGGCCCGCAGCACGCAGCTCGGCCTTGATCTGCTCTTCGTTGGCACCATCGAACACGGCGGTCGCCGCCTTGATCGGAGTGCCACCGTTCTTCTTGCTTTGCTCCATGAGCGCCCACCCAAGGTGGGTCTCGAGGATCTGGCCGATGTTCATTCGGGATGGCACGCCGAGCGGGTTCAGGATGATGTCGACCGGCGTTCCATCGGGCAGGAACGGCATGTCCTCCTGCGGCAGGATCTTGGCTACAACGCCCTTGTTGCCGTGGCGGCCGGCCATCTTGTCGCCGACGCTGACCTTGCGCTTGGCGGCGACGCTGACGCGGATCAGGCGGTTGACGCCGGGCAGAAGCTCGTCGCCCTTCTCGCGGCTGAACTCGCGGACATCGACGATCTTGCCTCGCTCGCCGTGAGGCAGGCGAAGGCTCGAGTCCTTAACCTCGCGCGCCTTCTCACCGAAGATCGCGCGTAGCAGGCGCTCCTCAGCTGTCAGCTCGGTCTCGCCCTTGGGCGTGATCTTGCCGACGAGGATGTCGCCCGGCTGGACCTCGGCGCCGATGTAGATGATCCCGTCCTCATCGAGGTCCTTGAGGGACTCCTCGCCGACGTTCGGGATATCGCGAGTGATCTCTTCCGGCCCGAGCTTGGTGTCGCGTGACTCGATCTCGTGCTTCTCGATATGGATGCTCGTGAACAGGTCGTCGCGCACGAGGCGGTCGCTGATGACGATCGCGTCCTCGTAGTTGCCGCCCTCCCAACTCATGAACGCGACCAGGATGTTTCGCCCGAGGGCGAGCTCACCGCGGTCGGTGGACGAGCTGTCTGCGATTGGCTGGCCGGCCTCGACCCACTGCCCGACCTCGACGATCGGTCGCTGGTTGATGCACGTGCCCTGGTTCGAGCGAACGAACTTGTCCAGGCGGTACTCGTCGAGCTCGTCCGCCTTGCCCTCCTTGGGCTCGACCTGGATGCGCTCCGCGGTTACCGACAGGACCGTGCCGTTGCGTCGTGCGACGAGCACCTGGCCGGAGTCGAGCGCTGCGCGCGCCTCCATGCCGGTCCCGACGATGGGCGCCTCAGGCTCGAGCAGCGGCACCGCCTGGCGCTGCATGTTCGAACCCATCAGGGCGCGGTTGGCGTCGTCGTGCTCGAGGAACGGGATGAGCGCGGTGGCGACCGAAACGACCTGCTTCGGACTCACGTCCATGTACTCGATCTGGTTGGGCCGCGCCTCGGGGAACGCGTCGCGGTAGCGCGACGGGATGCGCTCGTCGACGAAGTGGCCACCCGGATCCGTCTCCGAACGCTTGGTCAACTTCGCGTTCGCCTGCGCGACGTGATGCTCCTCCTCCTCGTCGGCGGCGAGATAGACGATCTCGTCAGTGACGCGGGGGCGGATGGGGAAGGCACCGGCCTTCTGCTTCTTGAGCTCGGCGACGGCTTCTTTCGTGAACTGCTTGCCCTTCTTGAGCACGACAGAGCCGGCCTTGGTGGCGACGTCGGCGTCGGCGTACTCGTTGAGGATCTTCGGGTCGTCGAACGAGATGGACCGCTTGACCTTGCGGTAGGGCGTCTCGATGAAGCCGTACTCGTTGATCCGCCCGTACGTGGCGAGCGAGCCGATCAGTCCGATGTTCGGGCCTTCGGGCGTCTCGATGGGGCAGATTCGGCCGTAGTGGCTGTGGTGGACGTCGCGGACGTCGAACCCGGCACGCTCGCGGCTGAGGCCACCGGGGCCCAGGGCGCTGAGGCGTCGCTTCGACGTCAGCTCGGCCAACGGGTTGGTCTGGTCCATGAACTGGGACAGCTGGCTGCCGCCGAAGAATTCCTTCATCGCGGCGACGACCGGGCGGATGTTGATCAGGGCGTTGGGCGTGGCCTTGTCGGCCTCCTGGATCGACATGCGCTCGCGGACCACTCGCTCCATGCGCAGCAGGCCGACGCGGAAGGCGTTCTGGATCAGCTCGCCGTTCGCTCGGATGCGACGGTTGCCGAGGTGGTCGATGTCGTCTGCCGTGCCGAGGCCGTTATCGAGCTCGATCAGGTGGCCGACGATCGCGGCGATGTCTTCCTTGCTGATGGTCCGCTGGCCGGGCATCGTGATGCCCATCCGGTCGGCGACCGCGGACAGCTTCTTGTTCAGCTTGTAACGGCCGACACGACCCAGGTCGTAGCGGCGAAAGTTGAAGAACAGGCTCTCGACCAGCTTCTCGGCGTTATCACCGGTGGGCGGGTCGCCCGGGCGCAGCTTCTTGTAGACCTCGATCAGGGCCTCGCCGCGCGTGTTGGTGCTGTCCTTCTCGAGCGTCGAGGCGATGTAGGCGGTGTCGCCCGTATCGACCTTCGAGAAGATCGCGCTGATCTCGTCGTTCGACTCGTAGCCGACTGCGCGCAGCAGCTTCGTTGCCTCGAGCTTGCGCTTGCGGTCGACCTTGACGTACAGCTGCCCGCGGGCGGCGGTCTCGAACTCGAGCCACGCCCCGCGGTTCGGGATGACCTTGGCATTGAAGAGGTTGCGGCCGGTGGCCGGGTCCTCGACGCTCGTGTAGTAGACGCCCGGCGAGCGAACGAGCTGGCTGACCACGACGCGCTCGGCGCCGTTGATGATGAATGTGCCCTGCTCGGTCATGAACGGGAAGTCGCCCATGTAGACGCGCTGGCGCTGGATCTCGCCGGTCTCCTTGATGAGCAGCTCGACCCACACGTAGAGCGGCTTGGAGAAGGTGAGATCGCGCGTGCGGCACTCCAGCTCGGAGTACTTGGGCAACTCGAACTCATACTCCTTGAAGCGGAGCTCCATGACCCGGCTCGTGAAGTCCTGGATCGGGCTGATCTCGTCGAGCAGCTCGCGCAGTCCGTTCTCGATGAACCAGTTGAACGAGTTCAGCTGGAGCTCGATCAGGTTCGGGATGGGCAGGACTTCGGGGATGCGGGCGTAAGGCTTGCGCTCGGTCGAGGCAGAGGCAGTGGCGTTACGCCGGCCGGGATCGGTGACAGACAGCATCAAGCGCTCCTAGCGGCAGTAGACACAGGCGACGGCGACAGACATACGGGCAACGGCGACGGATTCCGGAAGCACCAAAAAGCGGACATGGGCGTCCGCTGAGAAGGATCCAAGTCATAGGGAGCCGCGCTCAACGACCGCTCATAGTATCCAGCACCGATCGAACTGTCAAACGTGTGTACTGGTCCAGTACGTCCGTTACACCGAGCCGGGCAGGTAGCCGGACTGGACGAGCCATTCGGCAGGGGTGAGATAGCCCAGGGCCTGGTGGGGGCGAACGGTGTTGTAGCACACCTCCCAGTCGGCCAGCGCCGCCTGCAGCGCGGCCAGCTCAGGTTCCGCGGCGCTGACCTCGTAGAACTCCTCGGTGTGGGTGCGATTGGCGCGCTCGACGGCGCCATTGAGCTTGGGCGAGCGTGGCGGCAGGGTGTAGAGGCGGATCCCGCGCGCGGCGCACTCGGTCTCGAACTCGGCCATGAACTCGGCACCGTTGTCGACGCTGATGGCGCGCACCGGGAAGGGCATCCGCGCGGCCAGCGCATCGAGCGCGGCGACTGCGCTCATGGCCCGCGCGTTGGGCGCCAGGGTGAGCACGTCCCAGCGGCTGACCACGTCGCGCGCGGTGAACTGCTTGAGCACAAGATCGGGCAGCGGGCGCACGTCGAGCGTGTCGAGCTGGACCAGGTCGCCCGGCCGTTCGGCGCGGAAGCCCTTCGGCTTGCGCACCGCATGAGGCCGCGCATAGCCGCGGTGGCGGATGCCGATCCGCCGCCGGGCGGGCTCACGCAGCGCACCGCGCCGGCGCAGGTAGGCGAGGATGCGGCCAACGCGCGAGGCCGGCAGGTTCAATCCGGCGCGGGCCAGCACAACCGCCAGTTTGGCCTTGCCCCAGCACGGGTAGCGCTCGCGCAGCTCGCGCACGGCCTCGATCTGGACCAGCGTCCAGCTCGGCCGGCGGCGGCGCAGCGGGCGGCTCGAGCGGTCCTCGAGCGACACGAGCCGGTGCGCGTCGTAGCGGCTCAGCCAGCGATAGACGGTCGGTCGGCTGAAGCCGAAGTGGTCGGCGGTGAGGGCCACGCAGCGCCCGTGGCGGAAGTGCCAGTCGAGCATCCGCAGGCGCGCTTGGGCACGGGCCGAGAGCGCTGGGGCGTGGGGCACCTGTCGGGCGAGCCGCCAGTAGCGCCGATCGCCGCTAGTGCGCAACTGCCTGACACCGGCCTGGCGCAGCCGGCGGCGATTAGACTTTGCCATCGAGAGCCTCCGCTGTGTGATGTCAGATACCACTCAGCCTAGGGGCTCTCATTTGCTGCCTGCTGACCGATACGACCGCTGCTCTAGCGATGGCGCCGGTGTAACGGACCTATCCGGACCTACTCACGTGACTGAGCTCGTTGCGGGCCGCTGGCCGGGGGCTAATGGGTCAGCTTGAGATGAGCGCCGACCTCACGCTACCCGCTGCTTCCTCCGCCTCATCAACTGTGCACCGCCATCGCTCCGAAAAGAGCGCCTTCATGAGGTTCGGCCCAAGCCCAGGCATGTCGGCATAACGCGGTAGCAAGTGGAAGTGGAGATGGTGCACCACTTCCGCGAACGAGCAGACATAGATGCGTTCAGGCGCCAGCGCGATTCGCATCGCTCCGAGCAGACGCTGAGCGGCAATACCCAGGGTTTCAGCCTCAGGTGGCAGCAGGTCCGCCAACTCGTGAACGTGGCGTTTGGGTTTCAGGACGATGTATCCCCGCACCAGCCCGGGCATGCCGTGATCGGCAACCCAGTACTCGTCTTCATAGATGGTCCCACCGGGCGGCAGCCGTTGACCGGCGTTGACCTCGCATGTGAAGCAGTCGTCCATATCCGGACGAGTGTATGAATCGGTCCACGCGAGCGTAAGGCGAGCAGGCGGCAAATCTCCGGATACGCCAGCGTCTGATCAACGAGATTTCACTTGACGTGAACAGCGTGCCCTTCAGATGTCGCCCTGGGCCCTCGCCGGACCGCCATTCCAGCTATTGGACCGCCGGTTTTGTCACCTCAAGTGAAAAATTGTCGTTCTCACGGCCGATTGGCCGTCCGAAACCTCGATTAGCGGGAGAATAGTGTTCACTTGAAGTGAAAAGTCGAGATGTTGATCAAGTCTCGACTGGTTTCCGCGTCCGTTTGAGGGTCGGTGGCTGCTCGATCGGCGTCGAATCGGGCGCCGGCTGATCGGTTGCTTGGTTACTTGGTGTCGGTGGCGTCGTCGGCTGCGGTGGCGCTTCGGTTGGCGGCGGCGGGCCGTCGGTCGGGGCGTCGGCTTCGTCTTCGCTAAGTCGGCGGAACAGATATCGGTAGACGTCGCGTGCGACGGCGGTGATGGGAATGGCCAGGATCGCGCCGAGCAATCCGGCGATCGAGCCGCCAACTATCAGGGCGAAGATCACCACCGAGGGGTGCAGCTGGACGGCGTCGCCCTGGATTTTGGGCACGAGGACCGCGTTCTCCAGCTGCTGCACGATCAGGTACAGGATCAGCACGGCGATGACGCCGAGCAATGGGTCGGACGTCGTCAGGGCGACCAGCAGCGTCGGGATCATCGCGATGATCGGGCCGATGATCGGTAGCAGCTCGAGGATTCCCGCGATCACGGCGAGAAATACCGCGAACTGCAGGAACCGCGGATCGACGAACCAGCCGAGCAGCACCAAGCCGCCATAGGTCGCCGCGCCGACTATCAGGCCAAGCAGCACCTGCGCGCGGATCCAGCGCCCAAAGACGCGCTCGATGATCGTGAGCACTCCCCAGACCTCGTCGCGCCACGCCGGCGGGAGCGATGCCGCCAACTGGTCGGTCAGGCGAACGCGGTCGCGCAGGATGTAGAACGCCCAGATCGGGATGATCAAGAAGCCGAAGAAGCTCGCGGCCGTGCCAGCAATCGTCGATGCGATCGGCAGAAGGGAGCCGAAGTCGATGCCACCCGCTCCCTTGCCTAGATCGGCCAGTGCGCTGTCGATGAACGCGCGGACTGACTCCGGCAAATCGAGATCGCGGTAGGTGGCAGCGAGCGAGTCGAGTGTCGACTGGAGGGAAGCGATCAGCGTCGGCAGGTCGCGCAAGTAGTCGATCAGCTGGCTGACCAGCGGGCCGAGCAGAAGTCTGAGCCCCTGGATGACGACGACCACGACGATCAGGTAGACGATCAGCACGGCCAGCCCACGCGGGATCGTGCGCGACCCGATCCGAATGCGCGAGACGAAACCAACCGCCGGATCGAGCATGTAGACGAGAAGCGCGCCGACGATGAACGGCGTGAGCGCATGGCGGCCGAGGTACAGGACCACGCCAATGACGATCGCGGCACAGATGACCAGGGCGACGCGCGGCGTTGGTGCGGTCAGCCTGCGAACCGGCGTTGCCTCAGGAGACATCGATCGCGAGCGTATCAGCGAGGCCCGCGCCGCGCGCCTCCCTATTGCCGCCGTCCGCGGAGCCGATGATCATGCGCCCAATGCTCCGCTCACTGCCGTTCCTGCGCCATC
>JBBDRY010000059.1:0-4041 GCA_040905225.1 Chloroflexota bacterium
TGCGCGGCCGAGCCGTGCGTCCACGTTTCGGGCGACCACACGGGCGCCTTGCAGTACCGATAACCCGTCGCGGCGCGCCGGCCCCCGCGTGTCAGTCGTCGACGACTGCCTCGGCCTCGATCTCCACCACCCAGCGCGGATCCAGGAGTGCGTTGACGATCACCATCGTCGACGTCGGTCGGATGTCACCAAAGACCTCTCCCATCGTCGCGCCCACCGCCGTCGTGTCGGCCGCCGGCGTCAGGTAGATGCGCGTCCGGACAACGTCCTCGGCCTGCGCCCCCGCCTGGCCGAGTGCGTTCAGGATGATCTCGAGACAGCGCCTGGTCTGGATCGCCGAATCGGGATCCACGGTCCCGTCGGGCCAGACAGGAGCCGTGCCCGAAACGAGCACCCGGTTACCCACGCGTACGGCGCGGCTAAAGCCGATGGTCTTCTCGTAGGGCGAGCCCGAGCTGACGCGCTGGCGATGCCCGCTGCCGGTCACGAGATCGGGACGGGGTCGCCCACGGTCGAGGCAAGCATCAACGGTCGCCCGAGCCGGTTGTGGTACTGCGGCCGGAAGCGATCCACGTCGTACATCGTCGGGACATCCACGGTGCGCGGCTGGCCCGGCTCCGGGATCGGCACATGCGCGTACTTGCCGTCGACGATGGCGATCATCCGCCCGGCGGCCGCGTCGTCGCGAATGAGGTCCACGGCTATGTTGGCGAACGTGATGGCGACCATCTGATCGAGTGAGTCGGCCTCGCCCGAGCGCAGGTCGTACGTCAGCTCCGAGTTGACCGCCTCCTCGCCCGAGCGTGCCTTGATCTGTTCGGCCAGCGCGAAACCTATGTCGACCTTGCGCCGGTGCCCGTACGCGTCGGCCTCGCCGAACTCGCCCACCGAACCCCCCTGCCACACGGCGCCCTCGGAAGCGATGACGAACGCGTAGCGCGAGGGGTTGTGCCGCTTGTCCTCGACGAGCACCTCGATCAGCCGCTCGAGATCGAACGGCGCCTCGGGGATGACGCAACGGGCCGACGTCACGTATGCGGCGTACAGCGCGGTGAAGCCGCTCTCGCGGCCGAAGATACGGAACACGCCTATCCGCTCGTGCGATCCGAGCGACGTGCGCTGGCGGTTGATCAGTTCCTTGCCGCGCGTTACGGCCGACGAGAAGCCGATGCAGTACTCGGTCCCGTGGACGTCGTTGTCCATCGTCTTCGGGATCGCGATCAGTGGCACGCCGTGCCGATCGAGCACCTTCGAGTAAGACAGCGTGTCGTCTCCCCCGATCGTGACGAGGTAGTCGAGCCCCAGGTAATCGATGTTCTTGAGGACGATCGGTGTCAGGTCGTACGTGTCCTCGTCTGTCTGGTATGCGGCGACGTCTTCCGCAGTCAGGTGCGCTGGAAGTCGGCCGGAGCGCATCTTGCTCGGGTTCGTGCGCGAGGTATGCAGCATCGTGCCGCCGGTGCGGTCGATCGTGCGCGTGTTTGTCCGATCAAGCGGCCGAATGTAGTCGTTGTCGTATCGGCCGCTTGGGCTGAGCGTGTCCGCCCGGCGCATGTGGGTCAGACCCTCCCATCCGCGGCGGATGCCGATGACCTCGCAGCCGATCTCGGTCGCGTTGTAGACGACGCTCTTGATGACCGAGTTGAGGCCCGGCACGTCGCCACCGCCGGTGAGGATCCCGATTCGCCGCGCCGCCATCTATACCCCCGAGTAGGAGTGGAGGCCGCCGAAGAACAGGTTGCCGCCGAGGTACGTGAAGAGCACCGCGATGAAGCCGATCACCAGGATGAGCGCAGCCGGCCGGCCGGCCCAGCCACGCTGGCTTCTGGCGTGAAGGTAGACGGCGTAGATCAGCCACGTCACCAGGGCCGATGTCTCCTTGGGATCCCAGCCCCAGTAGCGGCCCCAGGCGATGGCCGCCCACCAACTGCCCAGGATGATGAGCGTGGCGAAGATGGGGAAGCCGATGATCACCGCGCGATAGGCAACCTCGTCGAGCACCTTCGCGGGCGGCAGCCATGAGACGCGGTTCTCGCGGCCCTGCACGAGGTAGCCGATGGCCGCGCCGAAGCTGACGGCGAAGATGCCGTAGCTGAGCACGGCCATCGAGACGTGGATCGTGAGCAGTGGCGGGTTGTCCAGCGCCGGGACGAGTGGGCTGATCTCCTGCGGCAGCGTGAATGCGTAGGCGAGGAGGAAAGTGGCAACGCCGATGGGCAGGAAAGCGATTGCGCGCAATGGGAAGCGCCGGCCGAGGTACAGGTAGCTCGCCACTATCCCGAAGGCGAACGCAACGCTGAACTCGTACAGGTTGCCCCACGGGCCACGGCCCACGAGGACCGCGCGCATGACCATCCCGACACCCACGAGGACGAACGACAACCAGACGAACGCCTGCCCGATAGAGCCGGCGGTCGTGTTGAGGACGCCCGTCGCGTCGGACGGCATGACGATCGTCGTCGTGGTCCGGCCGCTGCCCGCGCCAGCCAGCGCACCGGCGAAGGCACCGCGCAGGCCCATGGCGAGCATCGTGGTATGGACGATGAACAGCACGAATGCGATGACGACGGCGATCGTGCCCACGTCGAAGGCGTAATAGGAGAGCTTGGCGAGCGTCATCGACGAGTTGTCGGCATTGGTTCTGAGTACCTTCGCGTGATCACAGGAGTCGGATGTGGGGCCTCTGTTCGACCGTCAGGCGATCGCGGCGCCGCCGGCTGGTGGTCGGCCGTGGCTACGAACGACGACAGGAGCAAGCGACGCGCCGAGCTGGTAGCGGGTTCCGCAGGTACGGCATAACTGCTGGCCGGCAACCCTGACCGATTCGTCGACCGGACAGCGCACGAGGAGCTCCTCGCGGTCGATCTCGCACTCGCGATAGGTGGCCGGGTAGATCAGGGCGTGGGTCGCGCAATAGGGGACGTTGGGCGGATAGATGGGCGTGCCATCGGCCGCCCGTGCGGCCGGCTCGGGAGTCGGCTCGTCGGTCTTCACGTTCCCGCGCTTGTCGGTGAAGCGGTGGTACATCCAATAGAGGGAAAGGAACGTGAGGCCGGGACCGAGGACGCCCAGGATGATCAGGACCGGCAGCAGGTTGATGAGACCGTTCCAGTCGGGCACCAGGATGGTCTGGAGCCACTCGAGGAACGCGGTCCACGGATCTACCGGCTGAGGTGGCACGCCGGAATAATAGGCCAGCGGCCCCCGTTATTGGCCGAACCAGGCGTGGAGGCGCGACCGCTCGAAGTCCAGCTTCTCCTCCATCGCCTGGGCGTTGGGCTGAGTGATGTGGACCTGTGGCGGGTCGGCCATGAAGGCGCCCTCCGCCTTGGCGGCCTCGCCGCCACCGGTCTCGATGAAGCACGCACCTTCGCCGCTGAAGGTGGCCTCGGGCGGCACTCCTCGGAGGCGTGCGCCGATGCGCTCCGCGACAACCTCGCCCTGGGCCTCTGCGAACACACCCGCCTTGGGCAGCGACAGCCCGCTGGCGAGCTTGATCTCGGTGCAGTCGCCGATCGCGTACACGCCGTCGTGCGCAGTCTCGAGCGTTCGTGGATCGGGCCCAACCCAGCCACCCGGCTCGGCCAGGCCAGCGGCGACCAGCACCTTCGGGCAGCGATGGGGCGGCACGGACAGCAGCACATCGTATGGCAGCTCTGAGCCGTCGCTGAAGTGGATCGAGCCCTCGTCAACCGCCGCCGCCTTGCGGTTCGGATGGAAGTCGATGCCTCGATCAGCGATCAACTGCTCCAGCTTGGCGCTCTCCTGCTGACCGAGCACTGGAAGCGCGATGGGCGCCGGGCTGAAGAGGCTTATCTCGACGCCGGTCCCGAGCCGGTCCCGCGCCAGCATCGCCAGCTCGAATGGTCCCGGCGGGCAGGCGTAAGGAGTGCCGAAGATACCGATCACCAGTCGCCCGCGCCCAATGCCCGCGATGGCTGCCCGAGCTCGGTCTGTCTCGGCTCGATCCCACGCATTGATGCCGTGCTCGGCGAGTCCCGGCACGCCATCCATCGCATGCTCGGCGCCAAGAGCCAGGAT
>JBBDRY010000059.1:4141-5452 GCA_040905225.1 Chloroflexota bacterium
GGGGCATCACCAGCGCTCCTCAGCGAGATTTCCGGCGCGGATTGCCGCGTTTGCGCGTCGCGCCGCGGCCGGGCTGCCAGGGCTCTCGCTCCTTCTCCTGCGGCGCCTCTGGAGGAGGCGGTCGACCGGCCCCGATCTGGGCGCCCCGGTTCTGCGTGGGCATGCTTATGAGGGCCTCCAGCCACGACAGGCGCTGGGTGCGCACGCCGAGGTGACGTGCGCGATTGGCCAGCCCGATGTCGTCGCTGACGAGCGTGATCGCGGCCCGCGCGGCCGGTGGGTATTCGGCGATCAGGCGCACGAGCGCGTCGTCGGCGGACATGGAGCCCGAGTGGCGAATCTCGAAGCCCTTGCTCACCTTCTCGCGCCGGCTCGTGCCCGAATCCGCGTGACCATCGAGCATCATGACCGTGGCGATCGTGGTTGGGATGGCGCCGCGAAGCCTGGGGATGAGAGTTCGCTGCGCTCCCGGCTCGGCACTGCCCGCGACCCGATGGAGCAGGTTGTTGCCATCGATGAGGAGGACGCGTGTGTCGTCAATCTCACGGTTCATGCGCGACCATGATGCGCGTATGACGATTGACGGGAAGGCGCGACCGTTCCTTGTCTTGGTGGCGCTCCTTGTCCCACACGGCCGGATCTGATGCTCCTGCTAGTCGACCTCGATGGGGTGGTCTATCGCGGCGCGGAGCCGGTCCCGGGCATTGCCGACGTGCTCAACCGGCGGGTCGCGGCGGGCGACCGCGTGATCTACGTCACGAATAACTCGCGTTCCCATCGCGACGACTACGAGGCGCGGCTGCGCGATATGGGCGTTCCGCTTGGCGCGGAAGGGGAGCACAACATCGTCACGGCCGCTCGCGCCGCGGCGGTGTTGCTGGCCGAGTCGGATCCGCCACCGCGCCTGGCCATGGTCCTCGGCGGTCGCGGGCTGGCACGCGAGTTGCGCGACGTCGGCATCCCCGTCGTCTCACCCACCGTGCGCGGCCTCCTAGCGGCGCCGGACGCCCTCGTGGTCGGGGTCGATTTCTCGCTGAGCTATGAGCGGCTGAGCATCGCCGCGACAGCCGTGCGCCGCGGTGCGCGCTTCGTGGCCACCAACCGCGACCCCATGTACCCCACGGCCGAGGGTCTCAACGCCGGTGCGGGCGCGATCGTTGCAGCAGTTGCGGTCGCCGCGGCGCGCGAGCCCGACCTGGTCATCGGCAAGCCCCAGCCGCGCCTGTTCCAGGCCGCCGCGGAACTGGCCGGAATTCCGGTCGACGAGGCGGTGGTGATCGGCGACAACCTCGTGACGGACATCCGCGCCGC
>JBBDRY010000059.1:5552-7335 GCA_040905225.1 Chloroflexota bacterium
CGCGGCGAAGTCCTCGAACTCCGCGATGAGCCCGGCGCGCAACGATTCGTTGTGATGGAGGAACGCCACCCGGAGCGCGTGCATGTTGATCGCCCACAGCTCGGCCACGGTGAGGCCGATGATCGAATGCGCGCGCTCGTACTCCTTCACCAGCGTGAGGTCGGAAACCGTCCGGTCGTCGGTCGAAAGCGTGACCGGCACTCCTGCTCGGTAGAGGCGTCCAAGGGGATGATCGGCCAGGGTCGGGTAGACGGAAGCCTGGACGTTGCTCGTTGGGCACAGGTCCAGCGTCACGTCGCGCGCGATCAACTCTTCGATCAGGGTCGGATCTTCGGCCGCGGTCGGACCATGCGCGATCCGTGACGGTCCCACTGAGAGCGCCCGCCTGACCTGCGCCGCCCCACCCCACTCGCCGGCGTGAATGGTGATGCCCAGACCGCCTGCGCGGGCCGCGTCGTACGCGTCTTTATGCACCAGCGGATCGGGGAACGCCTGCTCCTGCCCGGCGAGATCGAACCCCGTCAGGCCGTCGGCGATGAACGACCCCGATTCCAGCGCCACCGCGAGGCTCATCTGCGGCGGGTGCGAGCGTAGTGCCACCGCTATCAGTCGGACGTGGATGCCGGTGGCCGCCATGCCGGATCGCGAACCGTCGACAACCGCCTGGATCGACGCACGCAGGTCCATTCGCTTTGCCACGTGGAGCGCCGGAGCCCAGCGAATCTCGGCGTAGCGCGTGCCGTCCGACGCGACGTCCTCCACCAGCTCGTGGGTTATGCGTCTGATCGACTCGGCGTCCTGCATCAGGGCTATCGGCAGGTCGAACGCCTCGAGCAACTGCGCCTGGTTGACCGCCTGGGCCGGGCCCTGCAACAGACCCGTGATCGCCGCGAGGTCCATCCCCTCGTCGAGGCCGCGCTCGCGAGCAAGCTCCAGCGCCGTACCCGGACGCAGCGATCCGTCGAGATGGAGGTGCAGCTCGGCCTTCGGCATCCGCGCGAAAAGCGCTCCCTGATCGTCACCCACGGTAACCCGATCGTACGGCAGCGGACCACCCCGCAGCGAACCTAGACTCGCGGGCAGATGACCGTACTTCGCGCGCGCAGCGTCCGTCTGCGCCTGTGGTGGACCACGCTGCTCGTGTTGATCGCGCTCGGAGGCGCGGGTCTCGCCGTGGCTGCCGATCGTCCGCAGAACCCGCTCCAGCGCCCGGAGCTCACCTGGCGGGCGGATCGCAACGCACAGCCGTGGATCAGCGCGCTTGCGGAGGAGCTCGCACTGGTCGACGAGGACCTCCAGGGTCTATCCGACCACGGTCGCGCGGTCCTCGGCCGCATCACCGCGCTTGATCTCGACCCCATGAACGACGCGCTGTCCGCGGGCGACGAACTCGCCGTCGAGCTCGATTCGAAGCTGGAGCATCTGGTCACCCTGCGCAACGATGCCCTGGCCCGGATCGACGAGTGGCGCCTTGGTCCAGCCGCGCGCGACCTGATCGAACAGCTGAGCACGGCCACGGGCTCGACCCAGCAGGTGTCGACCTATTGGAGCGAGATGGCTCGACACGCGCGCCAGGTGGCAAGCTTGGTGGACGCGCTCCTGCGTCACGATGGGCTCGTGTTCCGCGCCACGACCGCCGGCCGACAGGCCAACTGGGATGACGCGCTTCTCTTCCTCGAGCAGGCCGCTGGCCCCATAGGCGACGCCACGGAGGTTCGCGAGGAGCTCGTCGGCAGCGTCAACGTGGACACGCTCGATGACCTGATCAGCAGGTACCGCGCGT